>JAUNEN010000119.1 GCA_030525525.1 Erysipelotrichaceae bacterium | reverse complement strand
AGACAAAATTCAACTTCGGGCCTTTTGGAGTGGAAGTTAACTTTTCACTTCAGCTGGTGCATTTTGTCAGACAAATCAATCATTTCTGATTGACTTGCAATACGAATAAATGTAATATATTGACGTTATCAGCCCTCTGGTCAGAGGTCTGTAACCGCTCAGAAAAGGGTCAAGAACTTCGGTCCCCTTGATGGCGCGTCTTATGATAAATGTCAGGAGGTGCTTATTTTGTACGCAATTATCGAAACAGGCGGAAAACAGCTCAAAGTAGAAGCTGGACAGTCAATCTTCGTCGAAAAGCTCGACGTTGAACCCGGAAGTGAAGTTGTATTTGACAAGGTTTGCCTTGTATCAGATGCAGCAACAAAGATCGGAACACCTTATGTTGAAGGTGCCAAGGTCACATGCACTGTTGAAAAGCAGGGCAAGGACAAGAAGATTGTTATCTTCAAGTACAAGCAGAAGAAGGGCTCAACCCGCCGCAAGCAGGGCCACCGTCAGCCGTATACAAAGCTGACAGTCGTTTCTATCGAGGCGTAAGGTGATCAGAGTCAAATGCCGCAAAAAAGACGGCCATATCACTTACCTCAGTCTGACAGGTCACGCTGATTCTGCAGACTACGGTATGGATTTGGTCTGTGCAGGTGTCAGTTCAATCATGTTCGGTTTACTGAACGCACTTGATGAGATTGCAGGCATTGAAACAATCAAGGTTGATCAGAATCTGATTACTGTCAACATCTTGGAGCCGGATCAGACAACCGATCTGATTATGGAAACAGGTCTGATCCAATTGAAGACTGTAAAAGAACAATACAGTCAGTTTATGAAAATTCAATTAACGGAGGAATAAAAGAGATGAAATACACACTCGATATTCAGTTCTTCGCCAGCAAAAAGGGTGTATCTTCCACAAAGAACGGCCGTGATTCAGCAGGCAGAAGACTTGGAGCAAAGAAGGCGGACGGCCAGTATGCAAATGCCGGTTCCATTATCTACCGTCAGAGAGGAACAAGAATCTTCCCGGGCAAGAATGTGAAGCGCGGCGGCGATGATACACTGTTTGCAACAGCAAGCGGAATCGTCAAGTATGAGCGTCTCGGCAAAGACAAGAAGCAGGTTTCTGTCTACCCCGAAGAAGCTTAAGCATTTTGATTTAAGATGCTCCTGAGAAGTTCAGGAGCTTTTTTGTGAAAGGAGGGCGTATATGATCGATCTTGTCAGACTGAAAGTCAAGGCAGGTGACGGCGGACGCGGATGCGTCGCATGGCGCCATGAAAAATTCTATCCGAACGGAGGACCGTTCGGCGGTGACGGCGGCAAAGGCGGCGATGTCTGGTTTGCAGTCGACACAAATGAAACAACCCTGACAAAATTACGTTTTACCAAAAGAATCAATGCCGGCAACGGTGCGCCCGGCATGACAAAAAAGATGCACGGCAAATCAGGCGATGACGTGATTGTTCCGGTACCGCTCGGGACAATGATCCGCAACGCTGAAAACAACGATCTGCTTGCCGATCTCACCAAACCGGGTGAAAAAGTCCTGATTGCCCATGGCGGCAAGGGCGGACTCGGCAACATGCATTTTGCGACAGCGACAAATGACGCTCCCGAATATGCACAGCCCGGTGAAATCGGAGAAAGCCTGACCCTGCAGCTTGAATTAAGACTTCTGGCAGATGCAGGACTCATCGGTTTCCCGTCAGTCGGCAAATCGACATTCCTGTCGGTTGTCACTCGTGCGAAACCGGAAATTGCCGATTATCCGTTCACAACGATCGAGCCGAATATCGGCGTTGTTTCCCTCCCCGATGAAAGAGGATTCGTTCTGGCAGATATGCCGGGACTCATCGAAGGGGCAGGTGAAGGAAAGGGATTGGGCCATGAGTTTCTTCGCCACATCCGCAGATGCCGTGTATTGATCCATGTCATTGACATGAGTGGCAGCGAACGGAATCCGGTTGAGGATTATGAAATCATCAACAAGGAACTGCGCGAATATGATCTGTCGCTTGAAGACAGACCGCAGATTGTTGTTGCAAACAAGATGGATGATGAATTTGCACCGCTCTATCTTGAAGAATTCAGAAAGAAATATCCTGATCTTCGCGTCTATGAAATCAGTGCACTGGAACATAAGGGTATTGATGAAGTTCTTTATGCGGCGATGGATATGATCGAACAGGCACGCACTGTCGAAGAAGAAAATCCGGAACCTGCACAGGAAACTGTTGTCTACCGCTATGAACCCAAGCGTCCTGACTTTACTGTCAGAAATGACGGACCGCACAGATGGATTGTCGAGTCGCAGAAGATTGACAGACTCATTGAATCTGTTGACTTTGAGAAAGAAGCAGATACATATCAGTTTGCCATGACACTTCAGAAGATGGGCGTTGATGCAGAACTTTACAGACAGGGTGCAAGGGATGGCGATCAGGTTATCGTCGGTACCTTCATCATGGATTATACGGAGTAGGATGTATGATTGCATTTATCCGCGGCAAAGTTGCGTCCTACGGAACAGACTGGATTGTTGTTGAGAATAACGGAATCGGCTGGCAGATGTCCTATCCGCATGTTGAAAACGTCAGGCTCAACAGCGAAGTTTCCGTTTATACCTACATGCATGTGACCGAAAATGACGTTGCTCTGTTCGGCTTTGAGTCGCAGGAAGAAAAAGAACTGTTCCTGAGATTGATCTCCGTCAAGGGACTCGGCCCGAAAACAGCGATGAATATGCTGGCTCACAGCGGCTATACAAATGTTGTCAAAGCGATCGAAGACGGCAATGTTGCGGCTTTGAAAAAGATGCCCGGCATCGGCGCCAAGAGTGCTTCCCAGATCGTTCTGGATCTCAAAGGAAGACTTGTCGCGGCACCGGTTAAGGTACAAAGTGCCCAGCCTTCATACCCGCAGGAAATCATGGATGCGCTGGAAGGACTCAAAAGTCTTGGCTACAAGCAGGGAGAACTCACTCCTGCGGCAAATAAAATGAGTGAAACACCGGGACTGACGACCGAACAGTATCTGAGAATCGGTCTTCAGTTTCTGATGAAGTAGGAGGAATTGAATGGAACAGACTTCAAGATTACTGTCGGCAGAAGCCGAAACATCGGAAGAAGCTGTCGAAGCAACCATCCGCCCGCAGTCACTCAGTGAATATGTCGGTCAGGACGCTTTAAAGGAAAACCTGAAAATCTATATTCAGGCAGCCACAATCAGAAACGAGCCGCTTGATCATGTTCTTTTGTACGGTCCCCCGGGCCTTGGCAAAACAACACTTGCCTTTATCCTGGCAAACGAGATGCATTCAAGAATCCGGGTAACAAGCGGTCCCAGCATTGCCAAACCCGGAGATCTTGCGGCGATTCTTTCGGTCCTTGAACCGGGTGATGTACTCTTTATCGATGAGATTCACCGTCTGCCGAAGGTTGTTGAGGAAGTTCTCTATCCGGCGATGGAAGACTTCGAACTTGATATCATGATCGGCTCCGATGGCGGAGGCGGACGCAGCGTGCGTCTTGATCTGCCGCCGTTCACATTGGTCGGCGCCACGACAAGAGCCGGTGATCTCTCAGCGCCGCTCAGAGACCGCTTCGGTATTATTTCCAAGATGGAATACTACGATCATGCCCAGTTAAGTGCCATCGTCAAAAGAACAGCCGGCGTCCTTGGGGTAGCGATCGAAGAAGAAGCAGTCAGTGAGATCGCCAAACGCTCAAGAGGTACGCCCCGTATTGCCAACCGTCTGTTAAGAAGAATCCGCGACTTTGCGCAGGTACTCAATGACGGTGTTGTATCCAAGGAGATTGCCGATACATCCCTTGACCGCCTGCATGTTGATTCACTCGGTCTTGATGAAGTTGATATCCGCTATCTCAAAGGCATTATCGAACGCTTCAGAGGCGGCCCTGTGGGTCTTGAAGCTCTGGCCAATTCAATCAGCGAGGAAACAACAACCCTCGAAGATGTCTATGAACCGTATCTGATCCAGATCGGCTTTGTGAACCGCACTTCCAGAGGAAGAGTGGTCACAGAAAAAGCCTATGAACATCTGAAGATTGCACATGCGTCAACACTGTTCTAGGCTTTCGAATAATATCTGTTCTGTACAGAATCTTTCAGCAGAAGCGCCGGCGTGCCCGAAGCACACCACGCTTTTGCTTTTTCATATGTGAAGATCACCGGCTGCCTGTGATGAACTTCGGCAGTGATATCATTGGCTTCTTCGGTCAGGATCACAAAGTGAACTTCGTTTTCTTCTTTGCGGCATAAGCCGGCAAGATAGAATGTTTCATCATCTGTTCTGAATTCATAGCGGACCTTATCAGCGCTCCATTCATAATAGGAACTTGCCATCAGCACACACGGGACAGAATCCGCAAAGAAGGGGGATGAGAAACATGTTTCGCTGCGGGCGTTGATGATCAGTTTGTTTTTCAGATGAAATCCCCATTTCATGACTCTTGTCACCGTCTTCTTTTTTGAGGGGTCATAGATGCCGGCAAATGAAAAGGATCCCGGTGTTACTTCAAACAGGGAGATCTTACTGTAAACATCGGGAGGAAGCTGCTTTCGGGCAAGCTCTGCCAGTTCTTTGAGCTTCTGATTCCGCTCGGTCAGAAACAGATAACGTCCGCACATATGGATATACTATCATGCTTCATGTTAAAAAATCTCAAAATGATTTATAATACATACATGACGCCTAAAGAAGAAAAAAGACTGACATTCATCAGAAAAGCAAAATACTTTATGACCGTGATGGTTCTTTATGTTGCGGTTTATGCAGTTCTTTACCTGATTCTTTCTCTGATCCATGCGCTTGTCTATCTTTCGCCTTATGTCAGGATTGCGATTCTGCTTGTGTTCTTTGTCATTGCTTCGGCGATCACAAACAGAATCATGCGGAACCAGTCGATCAGAAACTTTATAGATCTTTAAAAAGATTGTTGAAAATCCAAGCAATCTTTTTTTTATGAAAAACTGCATAGAATCTTCATTATTTGCGTTTAAAAACGTCTGAAAACGCTTCAAAATTTTGGCATTTCTGAATAATATGCTATAATCCGTTTTGCAGATGATCATCGATCATCAGTTTTATTGACGGTAATATTTATGACATTGACATTAGGATACACAAATCGATCAGGCCGCAGAAGAGAGATCCACGGTGTTGCCGTACCGGTAATTGCCATGAGCGCTGTTCTTGCATATTCCGGCCTGCTGGGAAATCTTGTCTCTTATTCAGCACATGAGGATCTGATTGTCCATGCCTATGAACTGAGCAAAGCCGATGAACAGGAAGCTGCTTATGCACTAAGGACTGCCGGGCAGACCGATGCGGTCACGCTTCTTGATTCCCGGTTTCCTTCCGTTTATCTGAATGACGATACTTCGCTGCTTGCCAGCGGCAAGATACTCTCTGCTGAGATCGGTGAAGCGTCAAAGAGATCGCGTGTCTATCTCATGGAAAAGGGAAGTGAATACTCACTGGTTCTTCTTGAAAACGGAGCCAGCGGATTTGTCAGAAACACTGCGCTCACCGGATCGCTTGAAATGATATTCGACGATGCGGATATGACAAAGTGGATGGCAGTGGACGGAATTGATCTCTGGAGTTCACCGTTAGCCGATGGAGAACTGATTGCAAGTCCGGCATTCAATGATGAAATTCATGTCATCGGAACAAACGATCAGACATACTGGAAAGTCACCTACGGCGATCTGACAGGATACATCGATCACACCAAGCTGATGGATGAGATGTATGTTGAACCGGAACCTGAGCCGGAACCCGAACCCGAGCCTGAACCTGAACCGGCACCTGCTGCAGATTCACAACAGGCTTCCGCAGCATCAACACTGCCTGAGCCTTCCAGCGCTGAGACAAATGTTGTGACAGGATATCCGGCATGGGATGGAACAGTGCTGAACAAGTCGCTCGGAGTCGTCTACGGACCGAGCGGCAAAGAGACATACTACAACCTGAACATGAACGGTGTTATTGCTCTGATGCAGGCGGCAGGCTACTATGCCGAATACTGGGTCAGAAGCGACGGCGTCAAGATGTACGGTGATTATGTCATGGCAGCCTGCGGATTCCAGGTAAGACCGAGAGGCACTATCGTTGAGACAAGTCTCGGAACGGCGATCTGCGCCGATACAGGTACATTCTCCTATACCGATCCATATCAGATCGATATTGCAGTTGACTGGTAAACAGTAAGCATCACTTCAGAGTGGTGCTTTTTTCTGCTTCAATGAACGAATTTATTTCCCATTTCAGACGATCAGAGTAAAATAGCATGGGTAAACGGTGAACAGATGGTAAATAAGAAAAAACAGCGGATCAGTATTATTCTTCAGGTTGCAATTCTTTTTGCAATCGGAATCTGCACATCAGGAATTATTACTTATTTCGTCCAGGAGAGAATTGCGATTCGGAATGTTCAGAAGCAGACGGAGAATCTGGCTTCCCAGATTGCGGATGAAACAACGAATGCTTTGAAGCAGTACACTTCCTACGAATGGCTGATCAGATACTGGTACGAACATAAAGATACACTTGATATTGAATATGATGTCGAGTATGAAGGCGGCACTAAGACGGAAGCGAAGTGCCGTGAACTGACGGAGCGCTATCCCGGCCTGATGCTGAGATATGCAAGCGAAAGCGAGATTGAAAACCTCACACCGGATGATCAGAAAACATATGCGGAAATTATCTATTCATGGCTGATTTCCGATATCAATCTGATCAAGAGATCGCATCATGTGAGCTATCTTTACTGCGTGCTCAGCGCTGAGC
>JAUNEN010000040.1 GCA_030525525.1 Erysipelotrichaceae bacterium | reverse complement strand
CTTATCTGTTTTCATACTGTTCAATGAGTCTTTCGATCATTTCCCAGAGCTGATCCATTCCCTGCTTTTTGAGAGAAGCGACCGGCACGCACAAGCGTTCATTGACGCCGAGTACTTCAGCGATTTTCTTCATGTTCGCTTTGACTGCGGAAGAGCCGAGCTTATCGGCTTTTGTGCATGCAACGATGATCGAAAGATGCGATTTCTTCGCATACTCTGCCATCGTAATATCGTCCTCGTTGGGAACGCGTCTGACATCTGCCACAAGGACCATGCCTCTGAGCTGTTTCCGTTTTGTGAAATACGGATCGATCAGTTTTTCAAAGGCAAGCGCACTTTTGGCATCGCTTGTCGCATAGCCATAGCCCGGAGCATCCGTGAAGACCACCCGGTTGTCAACAATGAAGAAATTGAGCAGACGCGTCTTGCCGGGAGTCTTGCCCGAATAGGCAAGATTCTTCCGGTTGACAAGTCCGTTGATCAATGTGCTTTTGCCTGCATTCGATCTGCCTGCAAAGACAATTTCGCAAAGATCGCTTTTAGGCCACTGGGATTCGTTGGCTGCGGTTGCCAGCAGCTTCGCGTCATGGTACTGCATGATTACACAAGCGCTTCTTTCAGTACCTGGGACACATTGTCGACAGGTACGAATTCAATCGCATCCTTCACTGCCTGGGGCACATCGTCAAGATCTCTGAGATTCTTCTTCGGAATCAGGATCTTATGAATTCCGACACGATGAGCTGCCAGTGATTTTTCACGCAGACCGCCGATCGGAAGAACATTTCCTCTGAGTGTCACTTCACCGGTCATTGCCAGTGTGCTCCTGACCGGTCTTTCACTGAGTGCAGAAACAAGAGCAGTTGTCAGTGTAACACCGGCCGAAGGTCCGTCTTTGGGAACAGCGCCTTCCGGTACATGAATATGAATATCATTCTCATCGAATACGGACGGTGCAATGCCGAGTTCCTTTGCATGAGCCTTGACATAGTCAAGCGCAATCGCTGCACTCTCCTTCATGACATCGCCAAGCTGTCCGGTGATGATCAGCTTGCCCTTTCCTTCGAAGTGATTGACTTCAACCTGAAGCACATCGCCGCCGAATTCCGTATAGGCAAGTCCGGTGACAACACCGATCTGATCATTGCTTTCCTTTGCACCGTATTCATAAATTTCCTTGCCGAGCCACTTGTCTGCGAGCTTTTTGGTGATGCTCACAGACTTCTTGCCGTCATTGAGAATGGCAAGAACACTCTTACGGCAGAGTGATGCGATGACTCTTTCAAGCTGACGCACGCCTGCTTCTCTTGTATAGTGGCGGATCAGGTCAAGAACTTCATTGTCGCTGATCTTGAACTGAGCTTTCTTAAGGCCGTTTGCCGCAAGCTGCTTAGGCACAAGGTGATCATGTGCAATATGAAGCTTGTCAATCTCCGTATAGGAAGGCAGCTGAATGATTTCAAGTCTGTCTCTGAGCGGAGCGGGAATATTCTCAAGATAGTTTGCGGTTGCGATGAACATGACCTTGGAAAGATCATACGGTTCTTCGAGATAATGATCGGAGAACTGGCTGTTCTGTTCGGGATCGAGAACTTCGAGAAGCGCATCGCTCGGATCGCCCTTGTAATCAGCACCCATCTTGTCAATTTCATCGATCAGGAAGACAGGATTGATGACGCCGGCTTTCTTCATGCCCTGAATGACACGTCCCGGTAATGATCCGAGATATGTTCTTCTGTGACCTCTGATTTCAGCTTCGTCTCTGACACCGCCAAGACTCATCTTGACAAACTTTCTGTCAAGGCTTCTGGCAATTGACTTTGCAAGAGATGTCTTACCGACGCCGGGCGGGCCGACAAGGCAGAGAATCGGCGCATTGAGGTTGCCGGTCATCTGCTTGACTGCAAGATATTCCATGATTCTGTCTTTGACTTTTTCAAGTCCGTAGTGATCCGCATCAAGAACGCCTCTGACTGCTTTGAGATCTTCGTTGTCATCGGTTTCCTGCCACCAGGGAACCTTCAGAAGCCAGTCAAGATAGCTTCTTTCAACGCTTGCCTCACCGCTTCCCGGCGGCAGCATCTCATATCTCTGCAGCTCTTCAAGAGCCTTTTCCTTGACATGCTGGGGATACGGATTCTTTTCGATTGTCTCGCGAAGCTGGGCTGTGTCATCGGTGAGGTTAGTCACATCGCCGAGTTCTTCCTTGATTGCCTTGAGCTTTTCGCGCAGGTAGTATTCCTTCTGTCCTTCGTCAATTCTTTCCTTGACCTTCTCGTTGATCACCTGTTCAATCTGTGTGTATTTCTGCTGTTTTTCAATCTCGGAGATAATGATGTACATTCTCTCATTGACTTCAAGCGTTTCAAGCAGCTTCTGCTTGGTAGCCTGATCGAACATGAAATACTGGGCAAACTGATCGCTGAGGGCAATCGCACTGATGCCTCTGCTCATCTGGTGAATCATCTCAGGCGGGAAGACCTGGGAAACATTTGACATGTTTTCGAATTCGCTGACGATCTTCTTGACAAGAGCCATTTCCTCCTGGCTGTCGCCCTGAATTTCTTCAAGCGGTGTGACCTCAGCCATCATCATATTGCCGTCGTCTTCAAGATTTTCAAGCATGGCACGCTTCATACCTGTAAAGGTAACACGCATGAAGCCCTCCTTGCGGCGTACGACTTTGATTTTTGCCAGGGTACCCATTCTGTAAAGATCGTCTGTCTTCGGGTCATCGACCATGATATCTTTCTGACACACGATCCAGACCATGCCGTCATAACTGCTTCCGGCAGTATTGACAGCGTTGAGAGACTTTGCTCTGCCAACTTCGATCATCACATCCTGACCGGGGAAAAGAATGATTCCTCTGGTGCAGACTGCAGGTACACGGACTGTCACATTCTGACTCATATGGCTGCCTCCTTTTCTTTTTTCATTTGATAAAATAAGACGCATGGCGTCTTATTTTTAATATAGCTTATTCAGCAGTTGTTTCCTTTTCGCCTCTGAGAAGCTCCATAGCCTTCATGTTGCGGACATCGGTTCTGATCATGTCTTCGGAGATATATGTCTTGACCTGATCGATTTCCATGCCGTACTGCTCGGCGATTTCCTGATACTGCTTTTCAATGTCTTCATCAGACGGTTCAAGGTTTTCTGCCTTTGCGACTGCTTCAAGACCGAGTCTGATCTTGACTGTCTTTTCAGCCTGATCGCGGTATGTGTTCTTGAGATCGTCAGCACTCTGGCCCATCATCTGCAGGTAGCTTGTCAGGCTCATGCCGTACTGCTGCAGCTGATTTGCGAGCTGGTTGATCTGACCCTGGACTTCATCTTCGATCATGACATCGGGGATATCGACTTCAACGATTTCAGCGAACGCTTCCATCAGATCGTTCTGTGCCTTGTTCTCAGCGTCGCTCTTCTTTCTTGTTTCAAGACGCTCTCTGACATTCTTCTTCAGATCTTCAACAGTCTCGACGTCTTTCATGTTGAGATCCTTTGCGAAGTCATCATTGAGTTCAGGAACAACCTTTGTCTTGACTTCATTGACCTTGACTTCAAATACGACTGCCTGGCCTGCGAGTTCTTCTGACTGATATTCTTCAGGGAATGTCAGGTTCAGAGATTTTTCATCGCCTGCCTTGACACCGATCAGCTGATCCTCAAAGCCCGGAATGAAGGAGCCGGAACCGAGTTCAAGATCATATCCTTCAGCTGTGCCGCCGTCAAATGCAACGCCGTCCTTGAGACCCTTATAATCGATATTGACTGTATCGCCCTTTTCAGCTTCGCCTTCCTTGACTTCCATGTCAGCGTAGTTCTGCTGCATTCTTGCGATTTCGCTGTCGATTTCTTCGTCTGTGACTGCATAGTCTTCAACTTTGTATTCAAGAGCCTTGTAGTCGCCGACCTTTGCTTCAGGTTCAACTGTGAATGTATAGACCAGTTCAACCTTGTCTTCGTTGACATCCTTGATGTCAAGCTGCGGCTGAGTGATCGGGGAAAGGTTCAGTTCTGTAAGTGCATTGCGCATCCATTCGTTTGCATGGTCGTTGACTGCTTCGAGGAAACGCTCTGCAGCGGGGATTCTCTTTTCAGCCAGTGATACCGGTGCGCTGCCCTTGCGGAAGCCCGGGAGTTCAAGGTTCTTCATCAGCTTTTTGAAAGCTTTATTGACCGCCTTTTTCCACTCTTCACCTTCAATGGTGACACTCATATCACCAACAGATTTTTCTTTTAATGTCCAGTTAGCCATTTTTTATTTACTCCTTCTGATATTTTGCCGGTTTATTATACCAAATAAAAGGCTATAAAACTATGTTTTTCACGTGTGACACCTTTCGGGTCTGCTATATCATACATGCACTGTTTAGCACTGTCAAGATTCAAGTGCTAAGATTTTAAATTCAGCAGATGGCTCATGCCGAAATTTGCCAGCACTTCCCGATAGGTTTGACCTTCGTCGTTGAGCTCTGATACATTCTCAAGAATCTGAAGTGCAAGCTCCTGCCCTTCTTCTTTCTCATAGGAAAGCGGCAGGAACATATAGACTTCACGGATGAGAAGTGTGCGGCACATGGCAAGCAACGAAGGATTATCGTTGCCAAGCCACTTTTCAAGAAGAGACAGGGCGTGGCGGAAGCCGTTGCTTTGTGTGCACGGGATCACACTGTCGCCATAGAATTCATACGAGACACCGCTGCGGTTATATACAAACTCTTCACGCAGTTCCTGTTCGGCAATTGCTTCAATGATCAGTGCCGCCGCTTCCTCGCATGGATCGGATGCAAGATATCTTCTGATTTCTTCGATGCATTCGCGCAGATTGCGGCCCCCGAGCTGTGAAGCTGCATTGAGCTGGGAAACTTCATCTCCTCTCAGCTGTTTCAGAAGTGTATCAAGGGAGACTTCCTTTCCTTCTTCCTTTGCACGCTTTTCAGCTCTCAGATCATTTCTGATCTGCCTGATTCTTTTTTCCACGTCAGCCGGAACATAAGGCATACGGAGTTCCTTTTCAATTGTGAACAGAGCTTCATCACTTCTGCCTTCATCAATCAGTTCATCAATTTCTTCCAGCAATTCATCATAATAGCCGGCCATACAAGCCTCCTGTCATACTCTTATGAAAAATGAAAGGCTGAATCCTTTTGGAATTCAGCCGATCAATGGCGTCGTGGTTGGGACTCGAACCCAAGACCGTCCGCTTAGAAGGCGGAAGCTCTATCCAGCTGAGCTACCACGACAGCTCTGATAATATATCAGAGTCTTTTATTTTTTTCAAGTGGTTTTTTTTCGTAAATCATTCTCTCGACCAGGATTTCCTTATGATTGAATGTCACAACCATATAGGAAGGCTTTGAACCGTCCCTGTTCATCCAGATTGATCCGGGGTTGAGGATACGCACGCCGTCGATTTTCTGATCGAACGGAATATGCGTATGGCCGAAGAAACACACATCGCATTCATTGCTTTTCGCCTTGTCGGCAAGCATGTCAAAATGCCCGAAAAACATATCGCGGTGACCGTGGCAGACATAGATGCGGTGTTCGCCGATCGAAAGAATCCTGCGTGAGGGAAACTGATTGTAGCTGTCATTGTTTCCCTGGACAATTGCAAATCCTTCGAGCAGATAATCAGGCAGTTCGGCATCTCCGCAGTGAATATAATAGTCCGCCTCAGGATAAGTCGTCCGGATATATTCGAGGCAGTCGCGGTTTCCGTGGTTATCGCTGAGCAATATTAACTGTATCGGGTTCTTCATGCGCATATTTAAGCATAAGAGATTTCAATTGTCTACGATAAGAGCAGTAACATTTCTTAAGGTTTTCATGTTATGATGTTACAAACGAGGTGAACAGACAATGCCTGATATCTATCCCTATAATTACTGGATTCTCTATGCAGCAATCGCTGCTCTGATACTGACGATTATCATCTCCCTGGTCCAGATCGCCAGAATGGCAAAAGAGATGATGAACTTCCTGCAGCCCAGGACCGCAAAGCTTGAGCGGAATATGAAACTGATGCAGATCAAAATGGAAGCGATGAACGAAAAGAAAGCCGAGAATGCGAAGAAGAACAAATACATCGCACTCGCCCTTCCCGTCCTTCTGGCTGTCTATCAGCAGTATTCCAAAGACGATGAGGCCAAAGGCATTGACGGCGTCATCAAATCTGCACGCACGGTCATGAACAACCGGAATGCAGAAAGCAAGCTGATCAAAAAGGTTGCGGCTGCGATCCGCTGATCACTTCAGATATCGAAAAAACGATGGGCATCTCACTGCTCATCGTTTTCATTTTCTTCTTCATGAAGGGCCGCATAGACATTCTTCGCTGCTTCCTTCGGAACGATTGCTTCAATCTCTTCAAGAGTTGCCGCTTTAAGACCGGTGAAGTTTTTGAATGTCTTTAATAACAGCCGCTTGCGCTTGGGACCGATTCCTTCGACATCATCAAGAACGGATTTTGTCTGTGCCTTGCTGCGGAGCTTGCGGTGATACGT
This sequence comes from Erysipelotrichaceae bacterium, assembly GCA_030525525.1. Taxonomy (GTDB): domain Bacteria; phylum Bacillota_I; class Bacilli_A; order Erysipelotrichales; family Erysipelotrichaceae; genus Bulleidia. Next base: position 18,019 of record JAUNEN010000040.1, on the reverse strand, counting down.
AATGGCTGAGCGGTGCACTTCATCCTGCATTCTTGTTAACAGGAAGAACAAACCCGAGCTCTTGTCAATTTCAAACGTTTCGCCGTCCGTATCCATCAAAGCGCTGGTGTTATGGTGATCATCCTTAACCAGGCCCATCAGTTTGATCGTATCGGAAAGACCGAGTGAATCAAGGATGCTTTTGGCCGCTTCAATCTGCGTCCAGCCGCCATCCACAATCAACCCGTCCGGCATTCTGCCGTTGTCCTTGAGCAAGCGGAAATATCTGCGGTAGACAACTTCCTTCATCGAGTCAACATCGCTGTTGGCGGTATGAAGACGATAGAGGCGGTAATCGCTCTTGACAGGCTGACCGTCTTCATAGACAACGCATGCCGCAACCGTGAATGTACCGGACGTGTGGGAATTGTCAAACAGCTCAACCCGGTTCATCGGATGATCGGCCAGTCTGTTTAATTCTTCGACTGCCTGATCGGTCATTGTCTCCTGACGCTCAACGGTTGAGAATTTGAGTTCGAGCTGCTTCTTCGCATTTTCAAGGCACATTTCAATAAGCCTCTGCTTGTAGCCCCTCTGCGGCTGGAAGATCGGCATATCAAGCACTTCTTCAAGTGCCTTGATATCCATATCCATCGGCAGCACCAGTTCGCGTGCTCCCGGATGATCCTGATAATACTGAATCAGGAAGGAAACAAATTCATCTTCCGCATCGCCATACAGAGGCCTTAAACGGAATTCCTTGTTCAGAATCACGCCGTTGCGCACCAGGAACCCGGTGATTGCCATATAGCCTTTATCTGCATACCATGCAAAGACATCGCGTGAGCCGCGGTTGTCTTTTTCGATATTCTGCTTGTCATTGACCACCCGATGGATCGAGTCGATCATGTTCTTATAATCTGCTGCTTTTTCAAATTCCAGGTTCTCGGCAGCCTTCATCATTTTGGCTTTGAGATCTTCTTCGACTTCTTTTGTATCGCCGTTGAGAAACTTCGTCACCTGATCCGCCATTTTGTCATAGGTGCCCTTTTCAATTTCATATTCACAGGGTCCAAGACACTGTCCCATATGATAGTAAAGACAGACTTTGGGCTGCAGGGTTGTGCATCTTCTGAACGGATATAAAGACTGCAGAAGCTTTTGGGTTGTCCGGGCTGCCGAAGCATCCGGGAACGGACCGAAGTAGCGGGCCTTTCTGTCTTTTTTCATATCTCTTGCAATCAACAGACGCGGATATTCTTCACGGGTCAGTTTGATATATGGATATGAAGAGTCATCGATGAACTGGATATTGTATTTAGGTCTGTATTTTTTGATCAGGTTGATTTCAAGGACAAGAGCTTCCTTTTCTGTTTTGGTCACGATGAAATCAAAATCCTCGATATTGGAGACCATCTTCGTCGTCTTGAAATCATGGGCGCCGGTAAAATACTGATTGACGCGGTTATGCAGATTCTTCGCTTTTCCGACGTAGATAATCTCTCCGGATTTGTCTTTCATCTGATAACTTCCCGGTTCATTGGGAAGATTCAGCAATTTAGCTTTGATATATTCTCTGTCCATAAAATGTATTTGCTGAGTTTATTTTCTGTATTTTGATTCGATTTTCATGACGTAGTAAGCCATCATGCCGAAGGATGAAAACACGGTTCCGAGAACAGACCCGATCACCGCGAGTTTGCTTTCTGTCAGCAGCGGCAGTCCGCATATAAACAGTAAAACCGCATAGACAAGAAACAGCTTTGCAAGTTTGCTGTTATATTCCTTCACATTGTCAATCTTCAGTTCTGATGTTTCGTTTGCCCAGAAACTGACAGGCTCCTTTGAACGGGACGTTCTGAATGCAAGGAATACAAAGAGCAGACACAAAAGCGTCCAGATGATAAAAGCAAATTTCATAGCGCCTCCTATTTCATAACAACTACCGTTGCGCCGGTTCCTCCTTCATTCGGCATGCCGAGTCTGAATTCTTCCACATCTTTATCCTTGCTCAATCTGTCATGAACCGCTTTGCGCAGTCTGCCCGTACCGTCACCATGGATAATGCGGAAGGTTTTCAGTGAATGAACCTTTGCCTGATCCATATAGTCTCCCATCTTGCTTAATGCTTCATCGACATGCAGTCCGATCAGATTGCATTCAAGCGGCATCGAGGCAAAGATATTGCGGGATGCGATATGGATGGTTGTCGTTTCTTTCTCTTTCATTTTCGGTATGACATGAAGAGACGGGCGGATCTGATCTTTTCTGACTCTGATTTCACGACCGTTGAGAAGGACTTTCATATCCTTGCGGCCGATCGAGACAATCTCACAGACCTGGTTGCTTGAGCGTAATTCAACAGCGTCGCCGACTTTATATTCACGGTTTTCATCTTCGATGATTTCCGGTTCTTCCGTTTTGACGATCTTCGAGAGTTTTCCTCTTTCTGCAATTGCTTCATGAACAGGGATACTCTGCGAAGATTTTCTGAGCTTTTCAAGAATTTCATCCGCTTCCTCTTTAACGGATTCAATATAGGCAGCTGCTTCTTTTTCAGCTTTGGCATGGAATTCATCCTTCTGCTTTTCAAGGATGATTTTTTTCTTTTCGAGGTTCTTCCTGATTTCTTCGTTTTCGGCAATCTTCTTTTCAAGCTCATCCGAAAGCTGTCTGGATTCATTCAGCTGCGCTTCCAGTCTCTCAATCAATGTATCTTCTTCGGTTTTTGCCTGGTTTCTTAAGAACCGTGCATATTTGACGATTCCCTTGGGTAAGCCGTATCTTTCAGCAACTTCAAAAGCATTGGAACTTCCGGTTGTGCCTTCCATATAGCGGTATGTCGGCATCAGGTGCTTCATATCAAATTCAACCGAAGCACATAAGATATCATCATGCCTCTTACCGTAAGCTTTCAGCCGGCTGTAATGGGTTGTGGCTACACACATGCATGAAATTTCTCTGAGTCTGTTGAGAATTGCAATTGCAAGAGCTTCACCTTCATTGGGATCGGTACCGGAGCCGACTTCATCAAGAAGAACAAGTGAATTGCCGGTTGCTTCCCGGCAGATTTCAGCCTGCTTGGATACATGCGCAGAAAAGCTTGAAAGACTGCTGACAACCGACTGATCATCGCCGATGTCCGCAAAGACTCTGTCAAAATAAGGAATGCTGGCACTTTCACATGTGACCGGCATGCCGCAATAGGTCATCAGTGTAAATAAACCGATCACCTTCATTGATACGGTCTTGCCGCCGGTATTGGGTCCGGTGATGAGCAGAATCCTTTTGGGATCGCTGATATGATATGTATTGGCAACAACCTTGAGCGGATCGATCAGAGGATGTCTTGCCTTGATCAGCTCAATCTCCTTTGTTTCAGAGAGCTCTGCACAGCATGCATCATTGGCCGCTCCCCAGGCTGCTTTGGCAAATACGGTATCCAGGATTGCACAAGTTTCCAGGTTTGCAAGTTCTTCCTTTGCAACCTTTGTGACTTCCCTTGAGCATTCTGTCAGAATTCTTTCGATCTCTAACTGCTCATCGTCAAGATACCCCTGCCTTCTGTTGTTCAGAGTTACAAGAGCTGCCGGTTCGATATAGGAAGCCTGACCGGATGCACTGTCCCCGTATACAAGTCCTCCGAACTGATTCTTTTCGGAAGCACGTACAAGAATCAGGGCTCTGCCGCTTCTGTATGTGATAATCCCGTCAATGACGCTGTCGGAATGGCTTGCAACAAAGCGGTTTGCCGCCTGGGCAATCTCATGCTCGGCACGTCTGATATTTGCACGGATTGCAGCGAGTTCATGCGATGCACTGTCCATGACTTCGCCGTATTCATTGATGCATCGGGAAAGATACTTCTCGGTATGCTCATGAACGACCAGTGTATCAATCAGATCATCCAGAAACGGATGCTCAAAATCAGTCAGTTCCTTTTTATAACTGACGACTGAACGGATTCCCTGGATAAAGCGGATTTCCTGATTGAGATCATTGGCACTGAGAATCCTTCCTTTCGCTGCATTTTTCAGCATTTCGGAAAGATCACGGATTCCTGCCATCGGGATGTTTCCGTATTTGATGACTGCTTTCAACGCTTCCTTCACGCGGCTCTGATCGCGTCTGATGATCAGAGGATCAAATGAAGGAACCGTATTCAGGACAGCTTCTTTTGAAAGCGAAAAGGAACAGTGTCTGGCGACCTGTTCCAGAATGACATTCAGTTCAAGACTGTTTTCAACAGACATTACTCACCTTCTGATCCGCCTGCTTCAGGTTCAGTGACAACCGTGAACCCTTCAACATTGGAATTGTAGCCTTTTTCTTCCAGCCAGCGCTTCAGATTTTCTCTCTGCTCGCTGGTCATATCGGAAGCATTCTGATAAGCCTGCTGGAATGCATCGGCATCCACCATCGGCTGCAGCAGTTTGTCATAAACCTTGCCGCTGATTTCATTGACTTTGCCGACAAGTGTCTGATCGACTGCCATCTGTCCGTTTTCAAACAGCGGCGAATTCAGCGCGATGGAAAAAGCAAGAACAAAGACCATTGCTTCGGCAATACCGACAACACCGCCAAGGAAAGCAGATACTTCCTTGATAAACGGAATATCCTGCAGACCGCGGCAGATCATATTGATAAATTCGAAAATCAGACGCAGGATGACAAACAGAGTCAAAAACCAGCAGATCTGATTCATAAACTGCCAGGATGCGGCAGCGATCGGCGTATTCTGAAGAATTGCCCACTTGCGCGGCCAAAGACGGATATAATCAGCGAGAATTCCACCCAGGAACCATGCCCCGAAGAACGAAACAACGGTACCTGCCATACTGACAATCATCAGCAGGAATCCTTTTTTTGCACCGATGATGATGCAGATGATGAAGAGCAGAACCACTCCGATATTCACAGGCATCAGCCAGTTCTCTGCAACCTGAAACATACCTTACCCCCTCACTCACGGAATGTGAGTCATTGCTTTGTGAAAATACACTGCTAAAATTATAGCATATGAGTAAACAATCAGTCTTAACATTAAAGCTCACCCGTTCTGAAGAGGAAAAACTCTATGAAGCATGGCGTGAGAGTGAAACAAAAACACCGCCTTATGCACGCTTTCAGCTGAAGCCTGAAAACTGTGTGATCACCTGCTACGAAAGCGGAAAGACCGTCTTTCAGGGAAAAGATGCCGAAGTCTATGCATCACCTTTTATGGTTAATGAGATCACTTCGGATACAGAAAATACGGACAATGATCAGATTCTTCCGCAGGCAGGAAGTGATGAAGTCGGCACCGGCGATTATTTCGGACCGGTCTGTGTATGTGCAGCCATTATCAGAAAAGAAGATATGGATCTGATTCACAAACTCGGCATCCGTGATTCCAAGCAGCTCAAAGACAAAGATATTCTTGAAGCTGCCCCGCAGTTAATGAAGCAGATACAGTATTCCCTTCTGATCGTTGACAACCCGCTCTATAACCGCGTTCATGAGACAAACAATCTGAATGCGATCAAAGCAAAACTGCATAATCAGGCATATATCAATCTGAAAAAGAAATATCAGGTTCCTTCCTTCTGCATCATCGATCAGTTTGCAATCGAACCTGTCTATTATCACTACCTCAAAAATGAAAAGCAGGTCGTCAGAGGAATCCATTTTGAAACAAAAGCGGAAGACAAATATCCTTCCGTGGCTGCCGCAAGCGTGATTGCCCGCTATGCATTTCTGAAATATATGGAACAGATGGATGAAAAATACGGCATGCATTTCGCTATGGGCGGAGGCGCCCAGGCAGACAAATCAGGCATTGAATTTGTCAGTAAATACGGAAAAGAGCGTCTTGGCGAAGTTGCCAAGCTGCATTTTAAAAATACCGAACGCATCATTGCAAAGTGAATGTGCATTGCGGTATCAGTTTCTGGTATGAGAGATTCTCATGCCATTTTTTATTTTGCTTTTTCGAGTGCGTCCTTAGCCCATCTGCCGATTCTTCCCTGATCGATCAGCAGCTGTGCACCGGCAATCGCAAGACCGTCTGAGACATCGGCATTCGGACAGATCAGTTTGATTTCTTCACGGCTTCTGCCCATGCCGCTGCCCGAATGTGTGCAGAAAGGAAAAATTGTTTTCGATGAAAAATCATATTTCTTCAGAAACTCCTTCACCGCTGCAGGCATGTTGTGATAGTAGATCGGATAGCCGAGAAAGACAGTATCATATTCATCCATATTCTCGATTTCACAAGGATATTCAACATTCTCAGGTATCAGACTTCGGTTTTGTTGATGCGGTATAAATCTCCTCCGACTGCCTCATGAATGAGATCGGCAGCCTGTTCAGTATGGCCTTTGACAAGTTTCTTTGTATTCCCGTATGAGAGATCGCGTGTCATAGAAAAAAATGCAATCAGGATTTTCGTCATCTTCAGCTTCCTCCTGATTGCATTTTATCTGTTTGCTGTATTTGCTTATTCCCCTTCATTTATCAAAGAAGGTGTTATGCCACATTCACTGCATATCCGTTACATTGTATGGTTCTTTTTTTGAATATCAGAATTTCTTCAGAATGCTGAGCATATTCTTTCCGTCTTCGTATCTGTAAGTGACTTCATCCATTGTCTTGCGGACAAGGAAAATTCCGAGTCCGCCGACTTCTCTGTCATCTGCACTTGAGATGAGATCAGGCTCACCGACTTTGAGAGGATTGAATTCAATCCCGCTGTCAATAAAAGTAATCCGGATCGATGAATCATCAGGCTTTTCTGCCCGCAGCACAATCTTGCCACCTTTTTCTTTATAGCCGTATTTTGCAATATTGCAGAAAAGCTCATCAATCGCAATATCAATTGCTGTCTGTGCCTTCAGCGGACAGTCCATCTGTTCCAGAATTTCATTGATATAATCGGTAGCCTCCTCAATCTTCGAAAGCTCCGCATCAAATTCTTTTTCGAAAACCTCATTCATACGCTTCCCTTTATACTCAAGACACAGCATCGTCAGATCATCCGACTGCTCATAATCTTTTACAAATTCACCGACTGATGTCAGTACATGTTTCAGAGTTTTTTCGCAATCCGCATGAGGATGCTGATTCAGTGCATTTACAAGCCGCTCTGTACCGAACATTTCGCCGTCCTCTGCCTCAGCTTCCGGCACGCCGTCGGTATACACAAACAGCTTCATTCCCGGTTTCATCCGGATTTCATATTCTTTGTATTTCAGCTCATCCAGAGCACCAAGCACAAATCCGTGCCTGTCTTTGTAAAGCTCGTAGTTACCTTCATCATTTGTGATGACCGGATATTCATGGCCGGCATTAGCCGCTTTCAGAATTCCCGTTGAAAGTTCGAGAATTCCCACCCACGCCGTGACGAACATCTTTTCATTGTTGTCACGGGTAATGATGCGATTTGCATTTTCCAGAATTTCCGAAGGTGAACTGCCGCTTCTTGCATAATCATCCAGCACAATTTTGGATGCCATCATAAACAGAGATGCAGGAATTCCCTTGCCTGAAACATCGGCGATCATCACCGCCAGATGATCATCATCCACTAAGAAGAAATCATAGAAGTCTCCGCCGATCTCTCTGGCCGGATCCATCATTGCAAAGATGTCGAATTCATCCCTGTCTTCAAAAGCAGGCCATTTTTTCGGAAGTGCATCCGACTGGATTCTTGCCGCAAGTCCGAGTTCAGCCGCCATACGCTCTCTTTCAGCGGTGATCGTGGTCAGATTATCCTGATATTCATTGAGGCCGGTTTCCATCTCCGCCATCACATGGCTGAGATTGCTTAATTCATCATCTGCGGTAACTGCGATATTTTCAAAATGATTGCCGCTCTTGATGCCGCTGCGGCGGTCATTCACATAGGCAATCGCAGCATCCGAGATTTTATTGACCGGATCGACGACTGCTTTCTGCATTAAGCGTGCAATGATATAGCCGATGATGAATGCCGCAATAATTAAGGCAATGATAAATCTCAGGGCAATCTTCATCACCCCATGAAAAATATCACGCAGACTGATATCGCTCAGAATGAATCCGGCAAACCGTTCATCTTGGAAATAGACGGGGATACCGGTTGAACAGATCCATCCGTATTTTTCCATATTGGAAATATCATAGAGATAACCGCTACCGTTCCAGTCGAAGAACTTGTCGATTTCGCTTTTCGGGACTGTTTCATAAAAACCGGTCGGATACGGATTGTGGCTTGAATTGTCTGCGTCCATGACATACAGCAGTACATTCTTCTGCCGGTCATAGACGCCGATATACATATTCTCGATATTGTTGTTTGCGATCTGCGCGTCGAGGGTTGAAAGAACATTCAGATAATCCTCTCTTGTTCTGAAATAACTGAAATGACTCAGATACTCTTTCGACTCCGGATCGTTATTGTCTTCGCTCAGATTTTTATAAACTTCAACAACCTCATGAACCAGAGGTTCGGGATCTGCAGTGTACTGAAGAATTGTTCTGCAGATCTTTGTGTTGTTGAAGCTTTCCGCAATGTACTGTCTGCTGAGCACATATCCATACATGATCATAAAAACACAAAGCAGGACTGTACCAAGCACAAAAGAGCCGAACTGCGTCAGCCAGAAGACTCTGGCAGCAAGAGAACCTTTCGGCTTGTTACGTATCTTTTTTGTGTTTTCCGTATTCGTCATAAACGATGATCTTTGACGGGTTACAATTCAGGATTTCTTGTCTTTGTCACTTCCAGATGGATCGTATTTTCCAGTCTGCAGAGTTCAACCCCGGCCGCCTTCAGCATCCTTTTGGAAGCCAGATTCGTATCGCTTCCGTTGTATTTGTCTGATTCATAGACAATCCTGCGGATACCGGACTGAATGATCGCCTTGGCACATTCATTGCAGGGAAACAGTGAGACATAGATTGTGCAGCCATCTACCGGCCTCTTGGAGTTGAGAATTGCATTGAGTTCGGCGTGGACAACAAAAGCATATTTTGTGTTCAGTGTATCCCCTTCTCTTGCCCATGGGAAAACATCGTCTGAACATCCTTTCGGAAAACCATTGTATCCGACCGAAACAACACGATGATTCTCATCGACAATTGCAGCACCGACGGCAGTGTTGGGGTCCTTGGAACGTCTGGCTGACAGATGCGCCAGACCCATGAAGTACTCATCCCAGTTGAGCACATCCTCGCGTTTAAGAGTCATACCCTTCCTCCAGCATTGTTTTCAGCATATTTCCTGTCCCATATATTTTATCAAGTTTTTCTGCCATATGATAAGCATGTGATGAGAAACCGAATTCCTTTTCCTTTTCGAGAATCCGGTAATCGCTGAGCAGATAAACCTGATCAACTCTGATATCTGTACGCTTTGTGACTGCAAATGCTGATAAACCGACTAAAGCTGCCGCGGCAACGGCCATGTGGATTTTTGTCTTCTTTTCTGCTTCGGCAAATAATGCCGTCAATACCATTCCGAACAGGAAACCGCCAAGATGTGCGCTGACGGCAATGCCGGGCATGAAGTTGATCATGACATTGATCAGAATGACACGGATCAATTGTGTCAATACGTCAGGCCGTTTGATCATGCCGTTGAGAATCACCAGGATAATATATCCGCCCATCAGACCATAAAGACCGCCGGATAAACCGACCGCAACGATATTGCCTTCCATGCAGAAAGAGAATACCGAGCCGCCGATGACAGACGCAAAAAGAATGATGAGATATCTTAGTACGCCGAATCTGTTTTCAAAAAGTGTACCGAGGTTGAGCAAAGATATGCCGTTCATAAACAGATGCCAGATCGAAATATGAACAAAACCGCATGTCAGCATACGCCACCACTCGCCGGCAATGATGAAGGATTTATAATACGCACCGAGCAGGATCGCCGTTTCCGTTTCCGTTGAAAAATTGAAAAACGTGATCGCTATGTTAATCAATATACAGATGCCGAGAATTACATAGGTTGCAACCGGCTGTTTGATTTTTTTCAACGTTCGTTCTCCTTTCTCAGTATCGTGAGAAGTTCTTCGAAATAAGCAGGCAGCGGTGCCTCAAATACCATCGGTTCGTTTGTACGGGGATGGATCAGGCTGAGACGATATGCATGGAGCACCTGTCCTTCTGTATCCATATAGCGGCATGCCTTGCCGTATTTTTCATCTCCCATGACCGGATGGTTGATGAATTTCATATGAACACGGATCTGATGGGTGCGGCCGGTTTCAAGTTCGCATTCCACAAGCGTCGAGTTTTTGAAGCGTTCGATGACATGGAACTTCGTTCTTGCTTCACGGCTGTTCTTTTCAGTAACGCACATTCTCTGTCTGTCCTTGGGATCGCGGCCGATCGGCGCATCGATCAGGCCGTCATCATGAACAATGGTTCCTGTTACAACCGCCATGTATTCACGATGGCATGTCTTGCTTTCAAGCTGTCTTGCAATCGCTTCATGGGCAGTGTCATTTTTGCAGACAACCAGGCATCCGGTTGTGTCTTTGTCAATTCTGTGAACAATGCCGGGTCTGATCTTTCCGTTGATTCCGGATAAATCCTTGCAATGATAAAGCAACGCATTGACAAGTGTTCCGCTGTAAACACCGGGCGCGGGATGAACAACCATTCCCTTTGCTTTGTTGATGACGATGATATCGCTGTCTTCATAAAGGATATCAAGCGGGATGTTTTCGGGAAGAACATCAATCGGTTCATCTTCCGGCACATCGCAGACGATTTCATCATTCAGTTCGACTTTATAGCTGGAGCGGACCGCTTTTCCGTTGACAAAAATCATTCCGTTTTTGGCAAGTTCCTGGATGCGGGTACGGGAAAGAGAGCTCTGTTCCGAGAGCCATCTGTCAATTCGCAGATTTTCATTTTCTTCAACAATCCATTTTTCTTCAGCCATTTTTCTTTTCCTCCATGAACGATGCGATCAGAAGTAGAAAAACTCCGATGCAAAGTGCAGAATCGGCAATATTGAATACCGGGAAATCATATCCGAAGATATAGAAATTCAGAAAGTCGCGCACATATCCGAGAAACAGTCTGTCAATCAGATTTCCGGCAGCCCCGCCGATCATCAGCGCCAGCGCAAATGATGTCAGCCGGTCAGGCTTGTTTTTCAGCAGATAGTTCAGCATGACGCCGATTGCGACTGCCGAAACAAGAGCCAGCAGTCCTGTCTGGCCGGAAAGCATCGACCAGGCCATGCCGGTGTTTTTCATATATGTGATGTGAAAGAATCCCTTGATAACCGGAATATCCGTTATTTCATAAGCGGTGATCATATACTTGCTGAGCTGATCAAGTACAAGTACCGCAGCCATTGTGATCCAGATCATAAATTACCTCTTTTGACCGTAAGCAGATTTTACCAGTAACAGTACCAAAACACAAACGCCGAAAAAAAGCACCCTCAGGTGCTTGTCTGCTTCTTAACGTGTCGCGATATATTCTTTCAGACCGCGGGCAATCTGATCCGGACAGCTGGTCGGCTTCATGTGGCATGTGATACCTTCGAGCTGACCGATCACTTCATTGATATTTCTGCCTTTGAGCAGAGCGGAAATGCCTTTCAGATTTCCGTTGCAGCCGTTTTCAACTGTCAGATTTTCAATCGTATCTCCATCGAGATCGAAGATCATTTTTGTGGAGCAGACTCCCTTGGGGCGATATTCAAAACGTGTACTCATTGTTCATTCACTCCTTACCTGCGTAATCATAGCACAACGCAAAGAATGATCAACTTATTTGCCCCTGTACAAAGAGACTTCTTTATGTTAAAAACGTTGAATATGAAACAGAATGAAATGACATTTGACGATCTCTCGGACTATATGAGATCCATTCTTAACGGTATGGGAATTGATCAGCTGACCGATGCCCAGCGCATGATCATACCGGCAATACGGTCGGGAAAAGATGTGCTGATCAAAGCGGCAGCCGCAAGCGGCAAGACATTTGCCTATATGATTCCTCTATTTGAAATGCTTGAGCCCCAGGGCAAAGGGAAACACTTCCCCTGCATTCTGATCCTTGTACCGACAAGAGAGCTCGCACTGCAGAGTGCAAAGGCAGCCCGCAGTCTTCTTGCCAAAAAAGAAGGAATCCGCACGAGTGTGCTGGCCGGAGGCGAAGATATGAATGCGCAGGTGCGCAGCTTTTCAAAAGGAGCCGACATTGTCATTGCAACGCCTTCCCGATTAAAGGATCATCTGAGACGGCATACATTCAAGACAAAAATGTTAAAGCATCTTGTGATCGATGAAGCAGATCTGATGATGAGCATGGGCTTTGAAGATGATGTAACAGAAGTCAGCAATGCCCTTGAGGGTGTTCAGAGAATGATGCTTTCTGCCACCTTCAGCAATGAAATGAAACAGCTTGCCGTAAACCTGATGCATGATCCCGAAGAAATCGAAGTTCCTGAAGAAACCGTCCATGAACAGAAGATTCATGTCAGAGCCGTCTTTGTCAATGAAAACCAGAAACTTGATCAGCTTGCTTCACTCATCAGAAAGTCTGAATATCCGCCCGTAATTTTCTGCAACAAACGGGTCAGTGCCGACTTTGTAAGCAGACAGATGAATCAGCGGGGATTTCATACCAGCTCCATTCACAGCGATATGGATATGAAAGTCAGAAGAAGGATCATGGATGATTTCAGGGAAATGAAGATCAGTGCCTTATGTGCAAGCGATGTTCTTGCAAGAGGCATCGACATCCCCTTTGTATCATGTGTGATTCTTTATGATTATCCGGAAAATGAGGAAACACTGATTCACCGGATTGCCCGCTCATCAAGAAAGACACAGCTTTCCGAAGCAATCCTTCTTCTGACACCGAAGGAAAAATACCGGATTAAGCAGGCAGAAAAAATTCTGAACACAAAAATCAGCAGATGAATTTTCAGGGAGAAATCCATTCATAAACAAATATTCTTTACGGGAGCTGCACACCCGGAAAGGATTGTTTATGCTTGAATTTCTTTTTTTCATTTTCTACATCTTTCTTGTTTTATGGATTCTGCCCTTTTACCCGCGCTTCAGGAATTCTGTTCACGCCCCTGTACTGCATATATGTGTCTGCTTTCTTTGCGCAGTGAGTCTTGAATCCATCATCATTCTGATTGCCTATGAAAAAGCGGTAAAACTGTGTCTTCTGGTACCTTTGCTGATTGTATGTACATATACGGATCTGAAGCATCAGGAAATTCCCGATACTGCCGTCATCCTGATGGCTGTTTCCGGCTTTTTTACAACCCGTGAAGTGCCGCTGGCTCTGATGATCATCAGCTTCATGTTTCTGATCTCTTTCTTTGTGTTCAGGATGATCGGATTCGGGGATCTGAAACTGATGGAAGCGATGATTATGTGCGCAAAGATGAATGCATTGATCGGTTTCATCATTGCATCCCTGCTTTGTCTGGCAGTGAATGTATTTCAGAAAAAAGGATCTCATGAAAATCATAAGATCCCTTTTGCACCGTATTTATGCGCAGGCTTTCTGATTACGCTCCTTCTTCCAGTCTGAATTCAAACCAGAATGTGCTGCCTTCGCCTTTTTTGGAAATTGCACCGTATTTTGCCTGATGCAGCTCCAGTATTTCTTTGACAATCGATAAACCGATTCCGCTGCCGCTTGTCGAGCGGACATGGGTCTTATCGAGTTTATAGTAGCGATCCCAGATCTGAGGCAGATTCTTTTCATCGATTCCTTCGCCGAAATCCCTGACTTCGCATCTGACGACGCCGTCTTTGATATATTCTTTGACAATGATTCTTCTGTCACTTCCGCAATAGTTGATCGCATTGGTCATGAAGTTGTTGAACACCTGGGCAATGCGGCTGTAATCCGCTTTGATAAAGGCATTCTTCTCAAGCGAAGATTCGATCTGATATCCTTCCTTCATCGTATAGACATCATATTTCTTCAGCTGTTCTTCAACCAGCAGTGACAGATCGAAGATTTCCGGATTCAGAGTAATTCTGCTTTCCTGCATTTTGGAAAGATCAAGAAGATCGTTGACAAGTGTTGTCAGACGTTTTGATTCGTCGATGATGACTCTGATGTTTTCATCCGTTTTTTCTTCCGGCAGATCGATCATCATTTCCCCGTAACCGCTGATCATTGTCAGCGGAGTTCTGAGATCATGCGATACGTTTGCAATCAGATCGCGTTTTGCCTGATCTGCCTTGGAAATATCCCTGGCAGCTTCCGAAAGCGTTTCATTCAGCTGCATCGCCTCGCTGTAGCGGTTTGTTTTTTCATCAGCTGTATATTTGCCTTCCGGCAGCGATTTGGCATTTTCTGCAATGATCGAAAGCGGCCGTGCAATCTGATAATTCAGCGCAAGCGTCAGCAAAATGACAGCCAAAGCAATAAAGCCGGAAATAATCCAGAGCTGAGCCCGCAGGGTTGAAATCGTCGAATCAACCGGGGTGATTCCCGAATAGACCATGATCACACTCTTCGAATCCTCATCACCGACAATTCTTGTCAGGATCAGCTCTCTTCTTGTGTCATTTTCATCCATGAACGAGAAGGAACTTTTCGTCTGCAGATATGTGCCGTCCTCCGAATTCATTGCATTCAGAATCAGCTGGTCAGCCTCTTCCGGTTTCATGCGGTACAGGAAACACCCGTTTCCGCTCATCATTGCTGCAGAAGGACCGCCGGTCGTGCTCTGCCACACTCTGACGCAGGTTCCGCTTTCATTCTGCGTATTGTAGATCAGCTCCTCAAGATCATCTTCATCATCAGCGTCTTCAAGAACCTTGATAACATTGTCACTGATCCGCCGGATTGAATTGATCTTGTAGCTTTCATACATCGGTTTGAGCAGAATGATCTGAAACAGGAAAATCACGCCGATCAGAAACGCTCCGAATATCAGCAGATACTTTCCGATTTTCCATTTCAGACTAGTTATCTTTTTCAAAACGGTACCCTATTCCTCTCAGTGTAACGATGTATTTCGCATAAGAGCCAAGATTCTTTCTCAGCAGTTTGATATGTGTATCAAGGGTTCTGTCATCGCCGAAATAATCATAGCCCCATACATTTGAAAGAAGCTGTTCACGGGTTAATGCAATGCCTCTGTTTTTCGCAAGATAGGCAAGCAGTTCATATTCCTTCGGAGACAGCTGAACACGGCTGCCTTCAATCGTGACGGTACGGGCTGAATAGTCGATGACCATTTCATCAGCCTTGAATGTTTCCCCGCCGGAAGCACCATAAGGATTGACACGCTTGAGAATTGCATGGATGCGCATCATCAGCTCTTTGGATGAGAACGGCTTCACGACATAGTCATCAACACCGACATCAAAGCCATGGATTCTGTCATACTCTTCACCTAAAGCCGACAGCATGATAAACGGCAGCTGCGGCTTGAATTTCTTGATTTCCTTGACAGCTGAGAAACCGTCGAGATTGGGCATCATGATATCCATCACGACAAGGTCGTAATCGTTTGTTTCACAGAGTTCAACCGCTTCCATGCCATCGCTTGCCTGCTCGCTTTCAAATCCTTCATGGCGGGCATATTTGGCGATCATTTCACGGATCTTTGCTTCATCATCTACAATCAAAATCTTCGTCATAATCTTTTCTTCCTTTAAACAAACACCATGTTAACTGTGAAAAGTGAACATGGTGTGAAGAGCTCGTCAGATTGTTTCAATAAAGTCTGCAGCCGGCTTGATTTCCTCGATTTCGAGATCTTCGATTGTTCCGGCATCGCTTGCGGAAGCAATGCGTGGATCAAGAGGAACTCTTGCCAGAACAGGCAGATTGTACTTGTCAGCGACTTCCTGAATATGGGAATGGCCGAATACCATGATCTTCTCATCGCAGTTCGGGCAGACGACATAGGACATGTTTTCAATCAGGCCGAGAACCTTGATATCCATCATGGAAGCCATGTTGATCGCCTTTTCGACAACCATGGATACAAGCTCCTGCGGGCTGGTAACCACAATGATGCCATCCAGCGGTATAGACTGGAACAGTGTCAGCGGGACATCGCTTGTTCCGGGAGGCATGTCGATGAACATGTAGTCAACATCTTCCCAGTATACTTCCTGATAGAACTGCTTCAGGATATTGGCAACCATCGGTCCTCTCCAGATGACCGGCTGGCTCTCACGGTCTAACAGCATGTTTGTGCTGATAACCTGAATTCCGTTCTTTGTGACAGCCGGCAGAATCAGTTCGCCGTTGCCGTAAGCCTTCTCGTGAACGCCGAATGCCATACCCTGGCTCGGGCCTGTGATATCGCCATCCAGAACAGCAGTTCTGTGACCTCTTCTTGCCATTTCGCTTGCCAGCATGCTGGTGACAAATGATTTGCCGACGCCGCCCTTGCCGGAGACGATACCGATCTTTTTGCGGATCACCGACTGGGCAGCCGGTTCAATCACAAAACTCTGGGGATTTCTCGATCCGCAGTTTTCTACAGAACAGCCTTCACATTTATGATTGCAGTTCTGATCATTTTTGTTTTCACTCATTTCCTTTTACCTCACAGCCGATATTCTACATCAACGTAAACCAATTTCAAAGTGAATCGATTGTTTCATACATTCATCCATGTGCTATGATATTGCAGTTAAAAGGAGGGCTTTTATGCCAGGTTATGTAGTTGTCGGAACACAATGGGGAGACGAAGGCAAAGGTAAAGTCGTTGATCTTCTCGGCAAAAACGTGGATATGGTTGTCCGCTTCCAGGGCGGCAACAATGCCGGACACACAGTTGTCGTCGGCGATGAAAAGACAATTCTTCACCTTCTTCCTTCCGGGATTCTGAATCAGGATGCTTTATGTGTCATCGGTCCCGGTGTGGTTGTCAACCCGTTTGTTCTGTTTCAGGAAATCGAAACCCTTGAGGCGAAAGGATGCAGATGCGATCATGTCAGAATCTCTGACCGTGCACACCTTCTGATGCCTTACCATGTATATCTCGACGAGCTGCAGGAATCACGGGCAGGCAAAAACAAAATCGGCACGACCAAAAACGGAATCGGCCCCTGCTATGCAGACAAATATACAAGAATCGGTATCCGTATGTGCGATCTGCGCGACTGGGATGTGTTCTGTGAAAAACTGGAGAGTGTCCTTGAGTTCAAAAATGAAGAGATCGTCAAAATCTATGGCGGCAAGCCGTTTGATTTTGAAGAGATGAAAGCTCAGTTCGAACCGGTCAGAGAGCGTCTTGTCCCGATGATCATCGATGCCACTGACAAGATCAACAAAGCGCTTGATGCCGGTCAGGTTGTCCTGTTTGAAGGTGCTCAGGCAAATATGCTTGATATCAATTACGGCACATATCCTTATGTCACTTCCTCTTCACCGACAGTTGCCGGTGTCTGCGAAGGAACAGGTGTTGCCTACAGCAAGCTGAACCGTACAATCGGTGTTGTCAAAGCATATTCAACAAGAGTCGGCGAAGGTCCTTTCGTCACTGAGCAGCTCAATGAAATCGGTGAAAGCCTCCGCGAAAAAGGCGGCGAGTATGGCGCAACGACAGGCAGACCGAGAAGATGCGGCTGGCTGGATCTCTGCGTTGTCAAACAGGCTGTTACAATCAATGGATTAACTGATCTTGCATTGACAAAAACAGATGTTCTGACCGGCTATGAAAAGCTGCCGGTATGCATCGCATATGAAATCGACGGAAAAACATATGATACTGTCCCTGCTTCCCTGAAGGATTATGCAAAGGCAAAGCCTGTCTACAAGGTATTTGACGGCTGGACTGAAGATATCAGCACATGCCGCAGTTTTGATGAACTGCCTGAAAATGCGCAGAAGTATATCCGCTTCATTGAAGAATATACAGGAACCGATCTCTGCCTTGTATCCGTATCACCTGAACGCGATGCCAATATCGTTCTGAAAGAACTGATCTGATGATCAGAAACATCACCATTGAAATCTGCGCCGGTTCGTTTGCCGATGCACTAAGAGCTTCCGGGTTTGCGGAAGTCGACCGGATTGAATTCAACTCGGCACTTGAGCTCGGCGG
>JAUNEN010000039.1 GCA_030525525.1 Erysipelotrichaceae bacterium | reverse complement strand
TTTTTAATGGTATAATCGATGCATCGTTTCGGGAGGAATGTATGGCACGTGAGTTAAGCAGACTGCAGAAAATTGAACAGTCGATCTTCAAAAAATACCGCAAAGAGCTGTGGGCTCCTTTTCTCAGCAGCATCAACCAGTATGAGCTGATTCAGGAAAACGACCGCATTGCTGTATGCATTTCAGGCGGCAAGGATTCAATGCTGATGGCAAAGCTATTGCAGATGCTGCAGAAGCATACCGATATTCCCTTTGAACTGGTCTTTGTCATGATGGATCCCGGATACAACAGAGAAAACCGGAAACTGATCGAAGAAAATGCCGAAACGCTCGGCATCCCCCTTCATATCTTTGAAACAAATATCTTTGCCATCGCCGATTCACAATCCGCAAAACCATGCTATCTTTGCGCCAGGATGCGCAGAGGCCATCTTTACAATGAAGCAAGAAATCTCGGCTGCAATAAAATAGCCCTGGGCCATCATCTGGATGATGTGATTGAAACGACATTGATGTCGATGTTCTACTCATCGAAACTCGAAACAATCATCCCCAAAGCAAAGAGTGAAAACTTCGGTGAAATGGAGCTGATCCGTCCGATGTACCGCATTCATGAAGATGCCGTGCTTGCCTGGTGCCGCTACAACGATCTTCACTTTATCCAATGCGCATGTGCCTTTGCGGACAGGAACCATGACAGTGATGAAATCACTTCAAAGCGGCTGGAAGTCAAACTTCTGCTGAAAGAACTGCATAAGAAAAACCCGGAAATCGAAGACAATATCTTCAGAGCCATGCACTCTGTATATGTCAAAACATTCCCGGGATACCGTCTTGAGGACGGCCGGCACTCCTTCCTCGAATTCTATCCGGAAGGACTCGGCTCTGAATCTGAATAATAGAACAAACGGCTCTGTGTGCGAGCCGTTTTTAAGTATTCTGAAGATTTCAGCCGAAATCATGAAACAGACGTTTTCTTGCCGTGAAGTAGGCAAAGAGAACCATACCGCCGGTGATCAGCCATGAGACAGGATAAACCATCAGAAGAATATGGAATTCATGGAAGGCTGCGACAACAGTCCATACCCATAGCAGTCTCACGCCGCAGGACCCGACAACCGTCAGCATCGCCGGCGTCATCGATCTGCCCATGCCTCTTAAGCAGCCGCCTGAAATTTCATAAAGTCCTGTCATCCAGTCAAGCAGACACACTACAAGCATTCTTGTAACCGCAAACTGAATGACGGCAGGATCGGTTGTAAACAGTCTGATGACAGTATTTCTGCTTAAGGCAAAGACTGCACCGACAATCGCACCTGCACATAAGCCGATTGCCATTGAAAGTGTAAAGACTTTGCGGCAGCGATCATACTTGCCGGCCGAGAAGTTCTGTGATGTGAATGTGACAGCTGTCTGCGAGAAGGCATTGATCACGCAGTAAACCATGAATTCAAAATTCTGGGCAGCTGTGGAGCCGGCGATTGCATCGGCGCCGAAGCTGTTGATTGAAGACTGAATCACGATATTTGAAAGCGAGAAAATAATACCCTGTAAACCTGCCGGCAGACCTACTTTCAGGATTGTGGTCAGATTGTCCATATTGATTCCGAGATGATGCAGTGAAAGACGGAAAGACTCCTCTTCATGCATCAGAATCCAGAGGATCACACCGGCTGAAATCATATTTGAAATAACCGTTGCCAGAGCTACACCGATGACATGAAGCTTGAAACCGATGACAAAGATCAGATTCAGAACAACATTGATGACGCCGGCCGTACTCATGGCAATCAAAGGTCTTTTCGAATCACCTTTGGAACGCAGAATGGAAGAGCCGAAATTGTATACCATCAGCGCCGGCATCGCCCAGAAATAGATTCTGAGATACAGCGTTGCCAGTGACATGACTTCTTCTGGCGCTCCCATCAGGGTCAGAATTCGCGGGGCAACCAGCGTGCCGAGCGCAATCATGATCACGCCCGAAATAAAGCCGATGGTGATAATCGAATGAACGGCTTCGTTGATTTTTTCCTTCTGTCCTTTGCCGATGAGATTTGCCACAAGCACATTGGCACCGACCGAAAGACCGATAAAAAGATTCAGGATCAGAGAGATCACGGAGGAATTGGAGCCGACGGCGGCCATTGCCTGCGATGAAGCGAATCTGCCGACAACCGCCAGGTCTGCCGCATTGAACAATTGCTGAAGAACGCTTGACGCCGCAAGAGGCAGTGCAAACTTCACCATTTTGTCGGCCAGCGTGCCGTTGAGCATGTCAACCTGAGATGTTTTACTCATGTATACTTCCTTTCCAAAGATGTTAAAAAGCCATCGGATGATGACTTTTTAATTGTTGTTTTCTTCGAGATGCTCATAGTAGAGCGGATCCCTCTCAAGCCGTTTGAGCACATCGAGGGCATGAATGAGTGCACCGGGAAGAATATATGTTTTAAGCACATCCGTCCAGATGATTTCGGGAATGAACTCTTCTTCAATATATTCTTTCAGCACATCACGTATCTTTGATACATCCGGAGTCAGAGCGCTGTAAACAACCAGCTTTTCAGGAGCGATTGTTGTGATAAAGGCAAGCAGTGCCTTGGAGACGATTTCCAGTGCACCTTCAGGCTCAAAAATCTTTTTCTCGGGCTCATCCACAACCGCCTTGATCAGACGGTCAATTTCACCGGCGGCGCTTAAGGCACCTCTGTGAAGACCGCCGTCAATGATCACGCCCGCCCCGGCTTTGTAATTGCCCCGGGGCTGGAAGTAGAATACCATGTTTTCGCAGTTTTCATGCATCGCATAATATCCAAGAGCCATCGCATTGACATCGTTGATCAGGATCACCCGGTGTCCGTACTTTTCTTCAAGATATCTGCCCATATTGAAATCCCGGCTCAAGCCATACTCCGGCATATGCAGACATCCACGATAGCTGATTCCCGGATATGCGATCGCAACCGCATCGATGTTTGAATGGCGTGTCAGCACATAGTCGAGAAGGTCTTCAATATCGACGAAGGAATGCGTCTCTTTGATAACTTCCTTGTCGAGTGTGCGTCTGCCGTGATCATAGATGCAGTAGCCGATGCGGTAGCTGTCATGATGGTTGATCAGACCGATACAGAGAATTCTCTTTTCATTGTCAAAGACACTGCGGATCGCTTCCGCTTCCGGATCGGAGGTACGCTTTTCACGCAGCGCCTCCATGATTGTTTCGATCAGATCCCCGCTTCGGTATTGTGCAAATACTGCAGCCGGAATCTTAATCACTGACTGACTGCGGAAAATGGATCTGACATGATCATATTCATAGTGCACCTGCGGCGCAAGCAGCACGACATCATATTCAAATCCGCATTCAAAGATTTTTGAAAACGGAACTGCTTTGAATTCGTAATCGAGTCTGAGATTTTCAGCCGCTTCATTCAGCTTCATTGCAAAATAGCCGGTGGTCAGCCCTGAAGTGCAGGTCAGAAGCACTTTGACCTTGAGTCTGTTTGGGACATCGAGCAGTGTTCTGACCATTTCTTCATAAAGATTCTGCGCATGCTGCGCATCATGAAGCTGGAAATGAAGATAGAAGATTGTTTCTTCATCTTTGGCACGGACAATCATCAGTTCGATGATATCCATTTCATGAAAGACAATCCTGCCTTCTGCATATTCTGTTTTCAGGCACCAGTGGCGCTCATCTGTTTCTTCAAGAATGTATCCTTCATGCCCGATCGATCGGATCCACTCCTTAAACTCATTCAGAGTGAACTGCTGATCTGAAGTCATCAGAGAATACCGACGCGTTTGAATACTGTGTCAACGTTGCGGACGTGATACATCGGATCGAAGCAGTCGTCGAAGTCTTCCTTGCTGAGAAGTGCAGTGACTTCATCAACAGATTCCATCAGATCGCGGAAGTTGAGATTTTCCTCCCATGCTTTGATGGCCTGAGGCTGAACGGTATCATAGGCTTTTTCACGTGACCATCCCTTTTCAACAAGCTTCAGCATGAAGCGCTGCGAGAAGATGACGCCGTTTGTCAGCCAGATATTCTTCTTCATATTTTCCGGGAAGACAGTCAGGTTCTTGAGGATGTTTCCGAATCTGACAAGCATGTAGTCAAGCAGCTCGGTTGCATCCGGAGCGATGATTCTTTCGGCGCTGGAGTGGGAAATGTCTCTTTCATGCCATAAAGGAATATCTTCATAGGCTGTCAGCATATAACCGCGTAATGCTCTTGCACATCCGCAGATATTTTCGGAGCCGATCGGATTGCGCTTATGAGGCATTGCACTGGAGCCCTTCTGGCCCTTGTTGAAATGTTCTTCAGCTTCGCGGACTTCGGTTCTCTGAAGATGTCTGATCTCCATTGCCATCTGCTCGATTGTCGAACCGATGAGTGCAAGAGTTGCATAATAATGGGCATGACGGTCGCGCTGCAGAATCTGGGTGGAAATGGCACTGGAATGAATGCCGAGTTTTTCACAGACATAATCCTGCACAAACGGCGGAATATTTGCGAATGTACCGACTGCACCGGAGATCTTGCCTGCTTCAACATCGGCAGCCGCCGCTTCGAAACGTTCGCAGTTTCTCTTCATCTCTTCATACCAGAGGGCGAATACCATACCGAAGGTTGTGATTTCGGCATGAACACCATGGGTTCTTCCCATCATGATGGTGTCCTTGTACTTGAGTGCATTTTCCTTCAGGATTTCCATGAAGTCGGCAATGTCCTTTCTCAGGATTTCATTTGCCTTCTTGTAGCGGAGTCCGTATGCTGTATCGACAACATCGGTGCTGGTGACGCCATAGTGCACCCATTTCTTTTCCTCGCCGAGGGATTCGGAAACACATCTTGTGAAAGCAACGACATCATGACGGGTTTCCTGTTCAATTTCGTGAATTCTGTCGACTGTGAATGTTGCGTTCTTTCTGATTTTTTCGACATCTTCCTTCGGAATTTCACCAAGTTCCGCCCATGCCTCATCAATCAGGATTTCAACATCCAGCCATGCCTGGAATTTGGACTGTTCAGTCCAGATCTGCCGCATTACATCTCGGGAATAACGTTCAATCATAGTTTTCTCCTCATCTTTTTTGTATAAAAAAGGCTCTCATCTGAGCCTTTGATTATCTCTGAAGAGCAGCCTGTACCTTGGCCTTTGCGTCTTCGATATCGTTGCAGACAACAAGAATGACTGTCTTGCCGTCTTCGCTTGTTTCAACAACAGCATTTGAAATCTTGAAGACTTCTTCCGGCGAATACATTTCGGAAAGTGCTTTCTGAGCGGAAAGATATTCTTCCAGCAATGTCTTCACGGTTTCTGCATCATCCGTTCTGAAAACACCGACTGTATCGGAATTCTTTTCGGTAGGCAGATAAGCAGCCGCATCAGTTACCGGGCTGTTTTCATCTCCCTCTCTTGTATTGAAGAATGATCCGTAAACGGTACGTGTCTTCGCTTCGGAGACAACATCACTGAGGTTCAGCTCACTCACAAGATCGGCAGCGATTTCTGCACATGAAACACTCGGTGTTTCGCCCTGTGATGCTTCACCTTCGGTTTTGCCGCCGCACCCTGCCAGAAGTACGATGGCTAAAATACTACTCACAAATTTCTTTAACATAACTGTCCTTTCTAACCACATGCCGCGCAAGATAGTCTGCAAACTGAGTTGCGCCGTCGATATTG
Source organism: Erysipelotrichaceae bacterium (assembly GCA_030525525.1). GTDB lineage: Bacteria > Bacillota_I > Bacilli_A > Erysipelotrichales > Erysipelotrichaceae > Bulleidia. Next base: position 19,058 of record JAUNEN010000039.1, on the reverse strand, counting down.
AAATGAAGTCCGTCCCAGACCAGTTCGTCTTTGACCAGGCCTGATCCGTCTGTCATTTCATCACTGATGTCAATGTAATAGATTCTCTTCTGCTCAGCGATCTGCTTCATTCTTGTGTTTTCTTCAAGAACATGCTGCTTAAGCGTTTCATCGTCAATATCTGAAAGACCGCGCGGCTGATAGTTGAGAATCAGATAGATACTGTCATCCGCATGTTTGCTGAGAATTTCGTCAATGACTGCACCGAATTCTTCACCCCATGCATCAAAGTTGTTGTTGCGGATCTCGTTGATACCGATCAGGATGTAGATGCTTGAGCGCTCTGTATCCATGATCATGTCAAACATCGGCTTGTCCCCGCCTTCATCAGGTGCCAGATCATAGATCCGCCACAGGCTGATGGAAGTGGTATACAGGATTTCAGCGCCTTTGTCACGCAGATCCGAAAACATATAGAGTGATCCGATGCGGCTGTCTCCGGCAATCAATGCATCCTTGAAGTAATCATCATTGATCGCAGCCGAAGCCGGTACCGGTTTTGAATAGTCATAATAATCAAATGTTCTGCAAGCATAGACAGGTGCTGCTTCTTCGGTAGCCTCAGGGTTTTCTGATGCCGCAGCATCTGCCTCAGGCTCCTTTTTCGAACCGCATCCGCATAATATGCATGCACATAAAATCATGCTGAATAACTTTTTCATTGTCCGAACAGCTCGTCGCTTCCTTCCCCTTCCTCGTTAAAGCTCGGTAATTCCGGCAGCTCATCAAGACTCAGCAGCTGAAATGAATCCATGAAATCCTCGGTTACCGAATAAAGAATCGGTCTGCCCGGAGCATCGCTTCTGCCGCTTTCACGGATCAATCCCCTGGCTTCGAGTTTTCTGAGCATCATATCTGCTCCGACCCCGCGGATTTCTTCGATTTCAACCCTGGTGATCGGCTGTTTGTAGGCGATAATCGCAAGTGTTTCAAGCGCTGCATTCGACAGTCTTGATTCCTTGTCAATGCTGAAGAGCTTTTTGGCATACGGATGAACCGCCGCTTTTGAAAGAAATCTCCACGTATCGCCGAAGTGTGCGATTTCGATTCCCCTGCGGTCATCAAGATAATACTTCTGCAGGTCATCAAACAGCTGCAGGGTTGTCTCTTCATCCGTACCAAGAGCATTCATTGCCTGCTCAAGGGTGATTCCTTCATCCCCGGTCAGGAACAACAATCCTTCAAGTGCCGCCCCCATATCGGCTCTGATCTCTTCTTCTTCGCTTTCTTCAGGTGTTTCTTCGCTCACCGTGACTTCTTCACCGAGCTCAGATGCATTGGCATGCACGGAACTGACAACATTGAGATTGCTGTCAATTTCCCATTCTTCATCTTCCTGTTCTGCTTCAGGCAGATCAGTTTCATACTTTTCATCAGGCATGCTTCATGTCTCCTCTGGAAAACCAGATGTTTTCTTCTTCATCAATGGTGAAGACCAGTGTGTGCAGACGGCAAAGATCAAGAACAGCCAGGAATGTTGCAATGAACATCTGCGTATCCGTACAGTCTTCGCACAAACGCTCAAAGCGGAACACATCGGGCAGTTCGGCAAGCTTTGCCCTGACAACCAGCTCCCTGTCCTCCATGGAGATCTCACGGGCGGTATATCTGGTTTCAATCGGACGCATCAGCTGCATCCTCATCATGCAGCGGCGCATCGCCTTCATCAGTTCATAGGGAGAGCCGCTGTAATGAAAGTCTTCATCCTGTTTCATCCACTTTTCGGTTTCGTTTGAAAGCGGACGGCTCATGAGTTTCTGACGTGATTCAAAGAGCTGATTCAAAGACTGGGAAGCTTCCTTGAACTGCTGATATTCGAGCAGTCTCTGTACAAGCTTTTCTCTTGTGTAGGCGCCATCCTCTTCCGCTTCATCTTCCTTGGCTCCGGGAATCAGCCGCTTGCTTTTGTACTCGATGAGTCCGGCAAGCTCAGCCATGTATTCTCCCGCCACTTCCAGATGCATCGTCTTCATGGCAGCCAGATATGCAATATATTGATCTGTCAGGATATTCATATCCAGATTCAAGAGATCAAGCTGTTTTTCACGGATCAGATGCAGCATCAGATCCAGCGGACCGTCAAACTGGTCCGTCGTCACTTTGAATTCGTCCATACTCATTAACAGTACGATTATAGCAAAAATCCGCTTCTGAAACTACTGTTTCAAAAACGGATCTGTCTGCATTATTTGGCGACGATATTGACGATGCGGTTGACGATCGCAATGACCTTGCGGACCTGTTTGCCTTCGATGAAATTCTGAACGCTTTCAAGTGCAAGTGCCTGCTTTTCGAGCTCTTCGGAAGGCGTATCCATATCGACGGACAGCTTTCCGCGTACCTTGCCGTTGACCTGAACAGCAATTTCGACCTTTCTCTGTTCAAGAGCTGCTTCGCTGTATGAAGGCCAGGGTGCATAGGCAAGTGTTTCCTCACCGGTATATGTATGATAGATCTCTTCGCATACATGCGGTGTGAACGGGCTGAGAACCTTGATGAAGTTGACGATCATATCACGGTTCACCTTTTCAGCCTTGTAGCACTCGTTGACAAAGATCATCATCTGGCTGATTGCGGTATTGAAGTTGAGAGAGTCGATGTCTTCGGTGACTTTCTTGATTGTGAAGTTGTATACATAATCAAGATCCGGAGTCTTTTCATCGGTAATCTTCTCTGCACTCTCCATGCATAAACGCCATACTCTGTCAATCCACTTGCGGGCACCTTCGACACCCTGTTCGCTCCACGGCTTGCTGGCTTCCAGAGGTCCCATGAACATTTCATAGAGTCTGAGTGTATCGGCGCCATATACATCGACGATGACATTCGGGTCAACGATGAATTCAGGATATCTCTTGCCCATCTTGATGCCGTTTGCGCCAAGGATCATACCCTGATGGACGAGTTTGGCAAACGGTTCTTTGACCGGGACAAGCCCCTTGTCATAAAGGAAGTTGTTCCACATACGGCTGTATAAGAGATGACCGACCGCGTGCTCGGGACCGCCGACATAGAGGTCAACCGGCATCCAGTGCTTCAGCAGTTCAGGATCGGCAAACATTTCATCGTTATGCGGATCAATGTAGCGTAAGAAGTACCAGGAGCTTCCGGCACTTCCGGGCATGGTGCTGGTTTCACGCTTTCCCTTTTTGCCGTCAATCTCGACATTCACCCAGTCAGTCGCTTTTTCAAGCGGAGATGCACCTGACTTGGAAGGCTTGTAATCATCAAGCTCAGGCAGAATCAGCGGGAGCTGCTCAAGCGGCAGTGCGATCAGATTGTCATCTTCAAGATGAACGATCGGAATCGGTTCTCCCCAATAGCGCTGTCTTGCGAAGATCCATTCACGGATTCTGTAATTGATCTTCTTTTCGCCGAGTCCCTTTTCAGTCAGCCAGTCAATCATTGCATTGATGGCATCTTCCTTATTCATGCCGTCCATGAAGCCGCTGTTGATATGAACACCGTCTTCTGTCCAGGCTTCTTCTTCGATATTGCCGCCTGCAAGAACCGGAATAATCTCAAGTCCGAATTTCTTTGCAAATTCATAGTCACGGGTATCATGGGCAGGAACTGCCATGATTGCACCTGTTCCGTATGTCGCAAGTACATAGTCGGAAATCCAGATCGGAATCTTCTTTCCGTTGACCGGATTGATCGCATAGGCACCGGTGAATACGCCGGTCTTTTCCTTGTTGAGCTCTGTTCTTTCAAGATCGCTCTTTGTTGAGCAGACTCTGACATATTCATCAACAGCTTCTTTCTGCTCAGCAGATGTAATCAGAGAAACAAGCTTATGCTCAGGAGCGAGTACGCAGTATGTAGCACCGAAGAGTGTATCGCATCTGGTTGTGAAGACTGTGAAGGATTCATCAAATCCGTCAACTGCAAACTTCACATGCGCACCGATCGATTTGCCGATCCAGTTGCGCTGCATTTCCTTTGTGCTTTCCGGCCAGTCGATTTCATCAAGACCTTCAAGCAGTCTTTCTGCATAGGCAACGATATCGATGACCCACTGCTTCATATTCTTACGGACAACAGGATAGCCGCCTCTTTCACTCTTGCCGTCGATGACTTCGTCATTGGCAAGAACGGTACCGAGTTCTTCGCACCAGTTGACCGGCATATCGACACACTTTGCAAGGCCGTCTTCAAACAGCAGTGTGAAGATATACTGTGTCCACTTATAGAAAGACGGATCCGCTGTGGAGACCTGTCTGTCCCAGTCATATGAGAAACCGAGATTCTTTAACTGAGACGTAAAGAATTCAATGTTATCCTTTGTGAATTTTTCCGGATGGTTGCCGGTATTGATTGCATACTGCTCTGCCGGTAAGCCGAAGGAGTCAAATCCCATCGGATGCAGTACGTTATATCCTTCCATTCTCTTTTTACGGGATACGATATCTGTTGCGGTATATCCTTCCGGATGTCCGACATGCAGACCGGCTCCGCTGGGGTACGGGAACATGTCAAGCGCATAGAATTTCGGCTTGCTGAAATCCCGGGCGTCGGTTCTGAATGTTTTGTTTTCTTCCCAGTAACGGCGCCATTTTTCTTCTGTCTGTTTGTGATTGTAAGCCATCTCTGTGTCCTCCAAATAAAAACGCACTCAGTGCTAAGGACGCACTCAGCGCGGTACCACCTTAGTTCACAACATGTGCACTCTTTGATGCCTTTATCGCTGCTCCTGCGGCTGCTCCAAAGGTGAGTTCACGTTTTCGGACACTCCGGTTTTCACCGCTTCACCGTCTCTCTATGCTGCCCTCTCACGCTACTGTTCTTTTTCATCACAGCAGAAATATATTATCAGTTAATCAAGGTAAATTCAATGTGCTTTTCATGATTGAAAACCCCGTCAGATCATGGCTGAAAAGCAAAAAAAATGAATGCATGCGTTTTTCGCATGCACTCAGTATCACTCAGATAAACTTCTTAAAGAATTCTGTTTCTTCATCATTGCAGAGCTTTGCTGCTTCAAGCCGCACATTGCAATGGAAGACATGGGCAAGATCATCATTCTGATCGCCATAGCGCCGGTAGATGAACGGCACCTTCAGCTCTTCGAGTTTCGGAATCATCTTCATCGGCTGATCCTTCAGGAAATCACCGGGACATGTCATCATGAAGACGGGCGGGAAATCGGAAGTCACATGATAGACAGTGCTGATCAGTCTGAACTCATCCGGTGTTCCGCCATGGGGCAGATAGTCTCCCATCAGCTGGGTTGTCATATCTTCCTTTTCGCCGCGTTCAATTAAGAAGGCACCGCAGTTCAATGCAATTGCTTTGAAAGCAAAACCTTCAGGCAGCTCAAATCCGCAGATCTTTGCATATTCGGGATTTGTCAGAGCGCAGGCAAACATGCTCAGCATATGGGCACCGGCCGAGTCACCGACGCCGAATATATGATCTGTATCAAAGCCATACTTTTCTGCATGATCAAGAATCCATCTGCAGACAGTCACTGTATCAATAAAAGAAGCAGGATATTTGTATTCAGGAGCAAGACGGTAGGAATAATTGACAACCGCAAATCCCCTCTCGGCAAGCGACATGCAGTAAAACTGATAGACTTCCTTGTCGCCGTAAACCCAGCCGCCGCCATGGATGCTTAAAATAACCGGCAGCTTCCCTTCTGCATTTTTCGGCCGATAGACATCAAGCATCTGCCATTTCGGCTCATCATCTGCATATTGAATATCATCATAACGGACTACATCATCAGGCGTTGTTAAACCCGCATCTCTTTTCGCATCACCTTCAGCGAACATTTTGCGGATCATATCGCTCATCGCACTCATTAGATTATTTCCTCCTGTAAATCTCTATACAGATTTTAACATATTATGTTTTCAGCAAAACCGATGAATCCTGTTTAAAACTCATATTTACACGGTTCATTTCACAGGTATACTTTGATCAAGGAGTAACCCCAATATGAAAAAACCAGTCATTCTGATGACTTCACGCGAAGTCGTTCTCTCAGCATATGACATGAATATGCTTTCCAATACAGATGAATACTCTCTTTTCATCAAAAAAGCGGGAGGAATCCCGTTCACATATACGGCATTTGATGAAAAGGATGCTGAGGAAGCTGCAGAGATCGCAGACGGTTTGCTGATTACCGGCGGTGCTGATATCGCCCCTTCTCTTTACAATGAAGAAAATAACGGATCATTTCCCGGCAGCCCTGATACCGATCGATCGGATCTGCTGCTTTATCACGCATTCGTCAAGGCACACAAACCGGTGCTCGGAATCTGCCGGGGAATTCAGTTAATCGCAGCTGCCGAAGGTGCAGCACTGATTCAGGATATTGAATCTGAAGGAAAGTACTGCAGCCACAATCAGCGCACCATGGATCCGAAACCCGGCAAGCACGACTTTGCCCATGACTGCATCTTTGAAGAAGGTACCCGTCTGTTTCAGATTTTCGGCAGACAGTATCCGGTCAACACCTATCATCATCAGGCTCTGAAAACAGTCCCGGACAGATTTAAAGAAGCCGCCCGCAGTACGGACGGCATCATTGAAGCAATTGAATGCGGAAATATTGTCGCTGTACAATGGCATCCGGAACGCTTGGCTCATGATGAGAAGCATCTCTCCATTGCAAAGCAGTTCATCGAAGACGCTCAGCGCACAAGGCCGGAAAGATCTTCCACGATATAAGTCGGATGAAGCGTATCACTCATGCCAAGATCCATGATTCCTTCGCCATGGGTGACAAGAACCGTTTCCATTCCTCTCTGAATGGCGGGAACAATATCCTTCTTGAAATCATCGCCGATTGCCAGAGCATCTTCAGCTTTGATATTGAGATAGCGAAGTGCCATTCTTAACAGAATATCGCTTCCTCTTGCAAAATCGACCGAACGCTTTTCACTGGCGTATTCAAGCATCCTGACAATGGCGCCGTTGCCGATCATCTCAACACCGTCGATTGTCTGTGTCCTTCTGCTGTCGGTTGAAATCAGCACAGCTCCGTTCAGAAGAAACTGCAGTGTATCGGAATAATCCTTGTAGCTGAGATTGCGGTCCATTCCCGCAAACACAACATCCGGCTCTTTATTGTCAATTGCGAATCCACCCTGTTCAAGAGCAGCCTGTATCCCCTTGCCGCCGATATAAGCTGCTTTTTTCCATTTCGGGAACTTTGTCAGCAGATAGTCAACCGCTGCCATTGCACTGACATAGAAATCGCCCGCTTTTATATAATGAAATCCGCAGCGTTCAAACAGATCAACCAGCTGTGTTCTGGTTCGTCCGGAATACTCGCTGATAATGACATAGGAAAACCCGTTCTCATTCAGCGCATCCATCAGTTCGATCGCTCCCTCCATCGGCTTCTGATTGCGGATCAGACAGTCCAACTGGATCAGATATGTTTTATTGATCATGCTGTATCTCCTGCTTCCTATATTGTAACATTGAGACGCGCGGTTGTGTTATGATAGTGGCTATGAAGAAATTGAAAGAAAATCCGCTGCTGCAGATTGTGATCCTGCTTGCATTGATTGTGAGTACCATTCTGTTTCTGATCGTCGATTCAAGATACTTCGCTCCCATACGGGTTACACGACGAAATGAAGAGCTTTCAGATCTGAAGATTCCCCGTCAGATGGATCAGGTTGATATTCTGTTTTTCTCGGATCTTGAATACGGAACATTCGTTGATGAAGAGCGCCTGCACTCATTATGCGATGCCATCAGCAACGCTTCAGCCGAAGTTGTGATATTCGGCGGCGATCTGTTTGAAAATAACGCATCACCCAATGAAGAAAGCATCGCTCTGCTGAAAAAGGAACTGAGTGCCATCGATGCACCCCTCGGCAAGTTTGCCGTCTATGGCGATAACGACCACAAAAATGAAGAAACCCTCGCTGCTGTGACTGATATTCTCGAAAGTTCAGGCTTCGAAATTCTCAACAACCGCAGCATCCTCGTTCATAACAAAGATTCCCAGGCCATTACGCTTGTCGGTCTCGATAACGGACTGAATGGTGTCCAGGACATCACGGCAGCCTATGCAAATGTTTCCAGAAACAGCTATGTCATCACCGTCTGCCATACACCGGACAGCGCAAACAAAGTCCCGGGCGACATCACCGACTACTTCCTGAGCGGTCACAGCCACGGCGGACAGGTCTATTACATATTCGGTGCATCCTACACGCCTGCCATGGCAACCGAATACCTGCGCGGCAAGCACAGCATTTCAGGTGACTTCACGCTTGATATCACAAACGGCACCGGCACAGCCCTGCATGATGCACGCTTCCTTGCCTACAGTGAATATGTTGTCTACACATTAGTTTCGGAAGCACCGCTTCCGACTCCCACCCCTGCCCCGACGCCAACCCCGACTCCGGCAGCACCTGAAGAAACAGAGGCCGCTGAAGAACCCGCGGCGCAAGAGCCTGCAGGTGAAGAAACGGGAACCGGGGAACCGGGTGCTGAAGAACCTGTTACCGAAGAGCCTGTATCGGAAGAACCGGTGGAAGAACCATACGAAGAGCCATATGAGGAGCCTTACGAAGAACCATACGAGGAACCAACAGGTGAAGAAACATATGACGAAGGCGGTGAAGAAGTCCCCGAAGGCGGACAATGATCGGCTTAAACTGACAGAGCAGAATGAATGCTCTGTCTTTTTTGTACTTAAATACAGACAAATAACAGCTCACATCACTTGACCGTTCCCGTACGGAACGGTCGTAGAATCCAATCGGAAAGTTTGTGATTCATGGAAACAGTGAAGGATGTGTGCAGAGCGACAGGAGTAACCAGAAAACGCCTGTTTTATTACGACAGAATCGGTTTGCTGAAACCGACCAAACGGGTCGGTCCGCAGAAAACCAAAATGTACGGTCCCAAAGCAATTGAAAGACTGAGACTCATCCTTCTCTATCAGAAAGCGGGACTGCGCCTGAGTGAGATTGAAAAAATCCTCGATGGCGATGACGAAAGCAAAGCAGACTGTCTGCTGAGTGCACTTGCACGGCTGAAAAAGCAGGCTGATGAAATTGAACAGCAGATCTCATTTGCCAGGCAATTGCTCAATACAATCGATGACAAACAAAACAATCCGGAATAAAAGGAGTTGACTCACTCACAGTCAGCTCCTTTTTCAAGAATTCATGATCAGATTTTCAAGCAGCCGTCTGAGCACTGCAGGCTCCATCCGCTCAGCTGCAAATGAGAGAGAACGGATTCCCTTGACCGAATAATCTTTCGAAGTCAGAACCGGTATTGCCGTCTTTTCAATTCCGGCAGCTTTCATTGCCTTGCTCAGCTGGATGAATGCATCATCATATACCGAAGCCGGTACACAGTCTTTCAGCTGTTCAAGGATCCGGAATGCATAACCGTTCTTCCTCATATTCTCACGGAATGAATTCATAGCTTCTTCAAGCATAATTTCATCCGGTGCTTCAATTCGTATAATTGCGCCATCACCGTTTTTCACCGAACGGAATGATGCGCCGATCCATCCCGAGATCTCATGATATTTATCAGCAGCTTTTCGGGCTGCAGATCTCGAAGCAAATCCAATTGCCAGTTTTGCTCTGACACTGATCGGCATTCTGTCCTTCATTCTGTTCAATGCTTCAAGAGTTGTGTCATTGACCTCTTCCGTGCGGACGTTTCTGGCGGATGCCGCAATGATTTTATTCACGCTTTCATACGGAGCTTCCGTACTGAGTGTCATAAAGGGTCTTGTCCCCACTGTAATCAGTTCATATTCAGAAAGAATCCCTTCCGTCTGATATTCGCCGCCGAAATCAGAAATAACAACAGCCGGGGTTGAACGGTTGGCCCTCAGAAATGCAGCAGCCATCTGTGAACACGACGGATCTGCTTTTTCTTCGGTATGGACAAGGATTGCAAACTTGTTGGCTGGCTTGAGATTGCGGTCGGATATCTTTCTGACTTCTTCAAGCAGCGGATAAGCTATTCCTTTTTCCCTGACATCAAACATAATCAGATCGTTGGTTGCTGCTAAGCCCTCCCAGATAAACAGGACTGAACTGCCGAAGGCAACCGAAACCATCATGACGTCGCTCTCAGGCCATGCAATCCTGAGCGCCTGGCGCAGAATATTGACATTCTCATCTGCTTTTTGATCTTCTTCAAGCGTCGGACGGTGAATGAATAAATCATCATTTTCATCAAATGAAGGTTCTTCGCTTCCGGTTTCATCAGAAAACGGAGCGAACTCAGGATCGGCATCGGCAAACAGTTCATGAAGCATTTCTTCATCAAAGCCGGGTTCCTGATTTTCTTCGGAATCTTTAATTTCAAAATGATCTGCAGGGTCAGGATTTCCCTGGTCGAGCTGAGATTCAGCCTGTTTCAGATCATCTGAGAATTCAAATTCCTGAAACTCTTCCTGCGGCAGTCCATCATCATCTTCTTCCAGATCAAAGAACAGATCTTCAATTGTACTCATCTTTTTCTTCTCTTCTTTAGCGCTTGCGCTCATTGGGAGTGTATCCGTACTGCCTGCCGGCTCGGGCTGCTTATGAAGCAGGATTGAAACCATCAATACAAGCATCATCAGAAAAAGGGCAATCAATATCATGACAGCAGTATCCATCAAATTCACTTCCCCCTTTCAGAAAATGTATCCCTTCGGTCCATATAAGCAGGCGGTTCAATTCTGATCTCAGCCTGTTTTGTACGCCGGAATTCCATGGCAGCGCTTTTTGCACGTCTGCCTTCGGTTTCATAAGCAATCTTCATGCGAGTGCAGCGCAATCCGTATAAAGCAGCTGTTTCAAAAAGATCATTGATCCGGCTTGCCCGATGCACCATCATAAAGCGTCCGCCGTCTTTCATCAGACGCGCAGCCGACGCAAAGAGATCATCCATCGAAAGATATTTCTCATGCCTTGCGGCAGCCAGCACCGGATTCTCATTGATCAGATCCGGATTCACGGTTTTAAAATACGGCGGATTGCAGAGAATCAGAGAAAACTGTCTGCCTTTGAAATCCTGAATGCGGGCTGCGATCAGCTCTGCCTCAACAGAGTTGTAAGCCAGATTCTCACGTGCCTGCTCAATCACTTCTTCAAACAGATCAATCCCTGTCAATGAAGCAGGTTCATGCATATTCGCATACAGTAACAGCGCACCGCCGGCACATCCGATATCAAGAACCGTATCGTTATGCTTCACTTCGATAAATCTGCCGAGCAGTTCGGTATCGCTGTTGAAGTGATACATTCCCGGCTTCTGATATAACGTATAGGGAGTCCCGTTCAGATAATCACGCTTCATGGGTTTCCCTCAGTTCAAGCCAGAAGGTTGAACCCTTTCCTTTTTCCGAAACAACGCCATATCCGGCGCCATGTGCTTCGGCTATGCCTCTGACAATCGCCAGACCAAGACCCGTGGAAGTCATGCTTCTGGAGAAAGAATGGGAAGATTTCTGATATCTGTCCCAGATGTTGGGCAGATCCTTTTCATCAATTCCTTCTCCTTCATCCTCAACTTCAATCCTGACCGTTTCACCATCATCTCTGAGCAGTGCACGGATATAGATCGTTCCGCCCTTGGGCGTATGCTTGATCGCATTGGAAAGATAATTCGCAATGACCTGAGAAATCTTGATCTCATCCGCATACACGGTCAGAGATTCAGGGATTTCGGTAATCAGATTGACACCTGCATTTTTAATCAGCGATTCATCCATATCGACAATATCGCGGATCGCATCGCAGATATCAAAGTTTTCACGGTTGAGCTCATAATTGCCGGACTGCATCTTGGCAAGCTCGCTCATGTCATTGACAAGCCTGTTCATATAATCCGTTTCGCGGATGATGACATTGAGATGCTTCTTTCTCTTTTCCGGATTGTCGCCGGAAACATCCCTGATCATTTCAGCATAGGCACGGATATCCGTTAAAGGCGTGCGGATGTCATGTGACACATTGGCAATCAGATCACGTCTTAATTCATCCACTCTTCCAAGTTTATCGGAAGCCAGATTCAGCGTATTGGCAAGCTCACGGGTTTCCGTATAGGCACCACCGTCAAAATCGGTTGAATAATCTGCATTACTGAGCTTGGACGCTTCTTTTTTCATGCGTACAATCGGCCCGGTAACACTCGTGCTGATATAAAAGGCAACCAGTGACGCAATCACAATTGCAATCATGGTGTAGTAGGCATACTGCCTCTGAAAGAATGTCACTACCGAGTCAACCGGCTCAAGCGGTGAATTGATAAACATGTAATAGTTTCCGAGTGTTTCGCTGATCTTGCGGCCGTAGACGATCATTTCCTGCCCGGTTGCTTCATTTGTGAAGTTGGCGGTATATTCACGCTGGGTGTCAGTCAGCAGGGTTTTCATCCCCTCTTCACTTGTGATCTTTGAGATTTCCTCATTGCCTGAGTTATTGAAAATGCATCCTGCACCAAGCGAATCGGCATTATAAATAAGTGTGCCTTTGTCATTGTACATGACGACGCACACGCTGTTATCCACTGCTTCACGAAGCGCCTGCTGCACCGATTGCGACGTGCTGCTGTCCGATACAAGATCATCCTGCATACGGTCGGCAACCGAGCTCACCGATTGAACTTTCGTGTTGCGGTAGTATGGCCGGATCAGGCCTGTCTGCAGCGTACCGATAAATACGGTGATACCGATCGCCAGCAGAAAGAATGCAAGCCAGAAACGGAAACGGATTGCATGAGTGTCAAGCTTCAAATTTATACCCCATTCCGCGTACCGTCACAATGAAGTCACGGTATTTGCCGAGATTTCTTCTCAGCATTTTAATATGAGTGTCGACTGTTCTGTCGTCACCGAAATAATCATAATTCCAGACTTCTTCAAGAAGAGCCTGACGGGAAAGTGCGATGTTCTTATGGGCAACCATATAGAGCAGAAGGTCAATCTCCTTCGGCGTCATCTGCACTTTTTCACCATCCACGCTGACTGTTCTGCCAAGCGGGTCAATCTCAAGTCCCTGGAATTTGAGGATCTTTGTCTCGTGGTGTCTTCCTCTTTCAAGAACCACCTTGACTCTTGCCATCAGCTCTTTGGGTGAAAACGGCTTGACGACATAGTCATCAACACCCAGTTCAAACCCGAACAGCTTGTCATATTCTTCCTGACGGGCACTCAGCATAATCACCGGTACCTGTCTGATCTTCTTGATTTCACGGCATGTGGAAAAACCGTCAAGACGCGGCATCATGACATCGAGTATGACGCAGTCGTACTCTGTATTTCTGATCATTTCAATCGCATCCATGCCGTCGGATGCTTCATCAGCTTCATAACCGTTCAGTTCGCAGTATTCATGCACAACTTCACGGATGTTTTCTTCATCATCAACAATCAATATTCTTGTCATATATCATCTCACTTCTTGGGAACCTGGAAAATCTCATCGGCGATCATCGATCCCTCTTCGGATATTCTACCATTAAATCTGACATAAGTACCACGCATCAGCCATGAGGCAACTCTTGCATAAAGCCTCGGCATGACGGCAATATCCATTTCGGCAGTCTCATCGCTCAGGCGCAGAAATGCCATCATCTCACCGCGTTTTGTGCGGTGCTGCTTCACATTTGTGATGAGTGCAAAGCCATAGACTTTGCCGATCATTTCGGAAATCGCAGACAGTGAAGGCTCTTTGATATTGTTGCGCTGCCTGATCAATACAATCGGCTGTTCGCTCAGACAGAATCCCAGTGCCCTCTTCTCATTTTCAGCCAGCTCTTCACGATCATCCTTGAGTCGCAGCGGCACCGGTTTGGACACAAGTCCGAGATCAATGCTCATCTGTGCGCCATTGCCTACCTGCACCAGCTCGCCGTATGCAATTGCTTCATCAAGGCCATGCTTCATGGTTCTGCGGTTGAGCCCCAGACCATCCAGCGCACCGCTGTCGATCAGCTGTTCGAAAATCTGCCTGCTGAATTTATGCATCAGCATTCTCGCCGTGAAATCATAGAAATCAGTAAACGGACCGTTTGCGTCCCTTTCCTCTATGACTGCAGAAGCCGCATGGACGCCAACCTGCTTGACAGCGGAAACCGGCAGCATTATCCCTTCATTCTGCAATGTGCACTCAAGCCCCGATCTGTTGACATCAGGATGGAGGATTCTGATCTTCTTTCTTCTGCATTCATCGATATACTGCGAACTTCTGTATTCATCGCCGATCACGCTGTTGAGCAGCGACTGATAGAAGTAAAGCGGATAATGCACTTTGACATAGGCTGTCTGATAAGCAACAAGACCATAGGCAACCGCATGGGATTTATTGAAGCCGTATCCGCCGAATCTTGATACAAGCTCAAAGAGTTCGGCAGCTGTTTTCTCATTGACGCCGTTTCTGCGGCAGCCTTCCATGAATTCAGTCTGCAGCGCCCTGATCTGATCATCCTTCTTTTTTGACATCGCCTTGCGCAGAACATCCGCTCTGCCAAGCGTGAATCCGGCCGCAATTCTGGCCGTGCTCATTGCCTGTTCCTGGAAAATCATGACGCCGTATGTGCTTTTAAGCACCGGTTCAAGTGCAGCAAGCGGATAGCGTATTTTCGAAGGATCCGCCTTGTTGGCAATGTAGGACGGAATGCTTTCGGCCGAAGCCGGACGGAACAAAGCAAGGGCTGCTGTCATATCTTCATAGTTTTCCGGTTTCATCTTTCTGAGCAGATTTTTCATGCCTTCGGATTCAAACTGGAAAACACCGGTTGTATCTGCTTTTGCAAAAAGCTCATAGACTTTCGGATCATCGAGCGGAATGTCCATGATTCGGAAATCCGGTTCGTGAATCTGTATTTTTTTAACAATCTCATCGATGATCGTAAGATTCCTGAGACCGAGGAAATCCATCTTGATGAGTCCTCTTTCTTCAAGATATTCCATCGTATACTGAACGGTTGAAATTCCTTCGTTGAGACTGATCAGAGGAACAATTCTGCTTAGCTCGCAGCTGCTCATGACAATGCCTGCCGCATGAGTGCTGGTATGACGGGGAAGTCCCTCCAGCCTCAAGGCAGTCTGATAGAGTCGGCGCATGGAATCCGAAGCATCCACTGCCTGACGGAATCTCTGATTGCTCTGATAGGCACTGCTCAGGGTAGTGCCGGCTCTGTTTCCGATCAAGCGCGTCAGCATGTCGATATCCCTTGCCGCAAAACCGCATACCTTTCCGACATCCCTGATGGCCTGACGGGCGCCAAGCGTTCCGAAAGTCACTATATTTGCGACATGATCATGACCGTATTTTTCAACGACATAATCAATAACCTCGCCTCTGCGGTCATCCGGTATATCGGTATCGATATCCGGCATGGATACTCTTTCCGGATTCAGAAAGCGTTCAAACAGAAGATCGTATTTCAAAGGATCGATCTGGGTAATGCCAAGACAATATGCGACAAGCGAGCCGGCAGCCGAGCCTCTGCCCGGTCCGATATAAATCTTTTTTGAGCGTGCAAAACGGATAAAGTCATAAACGATCAGGAAATAGTTTTCAAAATGCATTCTGCTGATGACATTCAGTTCATACTGCAGACGGTCGGCATACTTCTTCGACACATTCCCGCCGAATCTTTTTTTCAGACCCGCCATACATAAAGCGGGCAGATATTCACTCGACGGCGTGCCGTTTTTGGTTTCGTAAACAGGAAGGGATGATTTCTCAAGCTTGAAATCCGCTCTGCATTCAGCAGCGATTTCATCTGTTCTTGCCAGATCATCAGGCTCATAAAGAGCCCTCATTTCCTGCTCGCTGAGGTAGTGTCTTCCCCGGATCAGAGGGAGTGTCGGATCCTGCAGATTGGTGCCCTTTCCGATTGCCCGTACAATCCGGTAATCAACAGCCTCATTCTCATTGAGATAGCAGATTTTATTCAGAGCAGCCGTACGGATATTGAGGGAAGCGCACATTCTCTTCAAAAGCGCATTGCGGTCTTTCCACAGCAATGCTTCCTGATAGGAAAGCGCCATGTCAAAAGGCGGCAGTTCTTCCTTCATCAGCTTCAGTTTCTGATAGAGGGCATCCGTATTCAGACTGACAAGCTCTGAATCAATGTAACCTCCCTCGCCGTAGGCAATGATGAAACAATGCCGGCAGCACTCCCATAAATCCTGAACGCTGCACTCTTTTTCAATGCTGTTGAGTTTTGAAGATAAAGACATCAGATTCATATAACCCGTATTGTCTCTGGCAAGTAAGACAAACGGTACAGAGCTTTCATGATAAGAGCAGATGACTTCCATGCCGACAATCGGCTTCACATGATATTTTTCGCATGCCTTCAGGAATGAAGGCACACCGAAAAGCACATTCCGGTCAGTCAGAGCCGTATGTGTATAGCCGTATTCGGAAGCTGTTAAGGCAAGCTGCTCGATCCTGATTGTGCTTTCAAGCAGAGAATAGCAGCTGCGTGTATGCAGATGGACAGTCATGCTAAATATTATATACCACAAACGATCAGCAGTACCTTTCATCAGGGTTCGGATGCGTGCGGTCCTTCCGTTATTATTATACACTATATGTTGCATTTTAAAAATATCAATGCAACACAATATCTTGTTGATCAATATTTGCAGATTACAGTGAAACTGTATGCAAAATGATGCGGAAACCTGAGCCATTCTTTAAATGAAACTTAAGTTTAAGGGGGCCTTAAAATCATCTTGCCTGCTCAAAATATGATAGAATAGCCATGGGTTTTTATGTACCCAAAAAGAAACAGAGGTATGTATGGAAAAGGTAACAGCACATACAGATATATCAGATTCTTCCCCTCTGGATCATGAGGCGGAAGTCAAAGCGCTGAAGAAGAGAAACAGACAGCGCCGGCGGGTGAAGCGCCATCAGGCATACATGCGCATCCTGACCGGATTCATGGTTGCCGTAGTCGGCATCTATTGCGCAGTCGGCTGGTTCGGCTTAACGTATGCAAAACGGCTCTTAAGCGATATGCCGGAGCTCAGAATCAATGATTTCATTTCTCCGGAATCAAGCAAAATCTATGACGGCAACGGTCAGCTGATCACCGAAATCGGTACCTATTACCGTGACAACATCACATATTCGCAATGCCCGGAAGCACTTGTCGATGCCTTCTTAAGCATTGAAGATTCCCGTTACTTTGAACATACGGGATTCGATATTCCCCGCTTTTCCAAAGCGGCTGTAGAAACAATCATCAATCACAATACCCAGGGCGGCTCCACCTTCACGATGCAGCTGGTCAAGAACACATACTTCTCGATTGACTCAGCCGACGGTTCAAACGAAGGTGTCGAGCGCGATGCCACACTGCAGTACAAGGCTCAGCAGATCGTCCTGTCAATGCAGCTGGAGCAGTATCTCAGCAAAGAACAGATCTTTGAACTCTATGTCAACAAACTGAACTTCGGCGGAAGAATCCGCGGAATCCAGAAAGCTGCCGAATATTATTACGGCAAGGATGTCACCGAACTGAATCTGCCGGAATGTGCAATGCTGGCGGGAATCGTCAACCTTCCCAACGGCTACAACCCCTACAATTTCCTGGAATCGGCAACCGAAAGAAGAAATGAAGTTCTCAGACTCATGCTGCAGCACGGATACATCACAAAGGATGAATACGATCTTGCCGTCAATGTCAAAGTCGAAGACCTTCTGGTCGGTGAAGACAAGCTCAACATTGAAACAACCCTGTATGGCGCCTATGTTGATGCAGTCATCGATGAAGTGCAGAGAATGACCGGATATGATCCTGTCACAACCGGTATGAATATCTATACCGCTCTCAATCCGCAGATGCAGGAAACAATCGAAGCGATCGAAAATGAGGAGACAGAGGTTCAGTATACCGACGAGCTGATGCAGGTTGCGATGGTGTCCATGAACAATAAAAACGGTGAGATCATCGGCATCGGCGGCGGCCGTTTCTATGAAGGCGGTGCCCGTCTGCTCAACCGTGCAACCTCACAATGGAAACAGCCGGGATCTTCCGTCAAGCCCTTCCTCTCCTATGCACTTGCATTTGAGTATTACGGCTATTCGATGGACGAACTTCTGGAAGACAAGCAGTACTCCTATCCGGGTGAAACAAGAATTCTCGTCAATGCGGACGGCAAATACCGCGGAACGGTATCAATCAAGGATGCAGTTGCCTACTCACTGAACATTCCGGCGATCATTACGCTGCAGAAAGTTCAGGAGAAGATCGGCAGCGACAGAATTGTCGAATATCTGCAGAGCATGGGAATCACAAAGGCAGACAAGGAAACATTCCATCTGTCCTATGCAATCGGCGCAAACCAGTTTGAAATGACACCGAAGGAACTTGCTGGAGCACATGGGGCAATGATCAACCTCGGCGTATATAACGAACCGCATACAGTCAGACACGTTGAAATCATCGGCGGTGACACCTACTATCCGAAAAACCAGAATGTGCGTGTCATCTCTTCGGGCAGTGCATATCTTGCCGACCTTCTCATGAAGAACAATGTCGATGTACAGATCGGCAACTTCATGGCAATCCTGAAAAAGAACTATCCTGTTTATGCGAAAACCGGTACAACCGACTGGGGCAAAGACGGTCTGCAGTATGGTATTCCCGAAGGAGCCATGAAAGACAAATGGATGGTTTCCAGCACATCGCAGTACACCAATGCAGTATGGCTCGGCTATGATATGGCAGTGGCCGGCAAAGGAACATATATCCAGGAATGGAAAATGTATCTGAATATCCCGGGAAGAATCAACAAGCTGCTGATCGAAGCCGAAGAACAATTCACTTCACCTGAAGCACTGGCGGGTGTTCCCCAGCCTTCTGATGTCACATACTCCACCTATGTGTACGGTACTTCGCCTCACGTGCAGGTCGGTACAGGTTTAGGCGGAACAACAATCACTTCAATGGTCTCCACAACCGGCCTTGCAAATCAGCCTCTGATCAACGGCCTGACATGCGGTGAGGGATGCCGTATCACCGGAAAGACATATATCGACAACGGCAATGATTACGGC
>JAUNEN010000206.1 GCA_030525525.1 Erysipelotrichaceae bacterium | reverse complement strand
GATTCCTTGATGTGCTCTGGCTGTTTCCCATAGATTCCTTTTCTGTTCCGTTATTCAGCAGCTGTCTGTTCAGTCTGTTTTCTGTATTGTCTTGTGATCCATTCCATGATAACCCGGACAATATATTTCTGTTCTTCTTCCGTCAGTTCCCTGTTCTGCGGGATCCCATGCCATTTTTCCAGGCATCCCCTGCAGCATGTCCCGGTCGCATGCTGGGCCAGGAAAACCGGATGGCCATGCGGCGCTCCCCGCATCGGCGTCTGTTTGCCATCGTTATTCGGATTGGCCGGGGCAAGTCTTTTGGCAATAATCTCTTTTGCGTGTCTTTCCACTTCCCGGTAGCCCTTTTCTTTCAGATACTGGATATCCGCTTTTTTCAGCTGGAATGAATTTCTGAATTTTGAACGTTCGATCCGTTTGAAGAGATCTGTTTTCAGCCATTCATCATTGCGTCTGTATTCTGTTCTGACTGTTTCCGGCTGTTCTGCCTGCGGCATAATTTCCTGCAGCCTCTGCTTTAAAAGCGTATTGCGTTTATGAACAGTCACATTGCGGACAGCATAGGACAATGCTTTCTTTGTGCCGACAAGGATCAGTCCTTTTTTAGCTCTTGTGATGCCGGTATAAACCAGATTTCTCTGTAACATGACAAAATGATTCATCAATACCGGCATGACAGCCACCGGATATTCAGAGCCCTGTGATTTATGGATTGTGGCTGCGTAAGCCAGTACAAGTTCATCCAGTTCAGAAGAATCATAGGAAACTTCCCTGTCATCAAATCTTGCCAGAAGTGTTCTTTCTTCCGTGTCCACGGAAGTAATCACACCGATATCGCCGTTGAACACTTCCTTGTCATAGTTATTCTTGATCTGCATGATCTTGTCATTGACCCTGTAGACAATCCCGCCTCTTTTCAGACTTTCACCAGAGGGATTGACAGCTTCCTGCAGCAGCCTGTTCAGATTGGCAGCACCGGTGGAACCTCTCTGCATGGGAGTGAGCACCTGGATGTCAGAAGGTTTCATGTGATAGTACTTCGGCAGTTTGGTTTTCACCAGTTCCACGATTGTCTCCGCCGCCTTTTCTCCGATGAGTGTTCCATCCGCTTCGGTGTCTTCCTCTTCCAGCTGTTTCTCCATATCGATAAAGAAGAAGTCCGTGTCTTTCCCGTTGGAAAGGTCCGGCATTTTGCCGGCATTGACCCGATGGGCATTCATGATGATTCTTGAAGTCTGGGCCTGTCTGAAAATCCTGGTGAGTCTGACCACCGGGAAACATTGTGAATCGATGACATCCCGTAACACATTGCCGGCTCCGACTGAGGGCAGTTGGTCAATATCACCGACCAGGATCAGCCGCATGGAATCAGGAACAGCTTTCAGTAAGGCATACATTAACATGACGTCAATCATGGAACATTCATCCACGATTAACACATCCCCTTCCAGGGGTGTTTCTTCATTTTTCTGATAGCCTTCCGGCGGCTTGAATTCCAGCAGGCGGTGGGGGCTGCCAGTAAAACCGAAGCGCCTGATTCTCTTAAGGCCGTAATAATGCCGAGGGTTGTGGTTGTCTTACCGGTACCGGGACCTCCGGTGAGAATCAGGATCTTGCTTGTCAGAGCAGTTTCAATGGCCTGCAGCTGGATGGAATCATAGGTCATTCTTGTTCTTTTCTGCACTCTTGCCCCGATTCCCCTGCTGTCACAGCGCAAACCACTCATACTCTGGAAGATGGTCTGCAGTCTTGAAG
>JAUNEN010000038.1 GCA_030525525.1 Erysipelotrichaceae bacterium | reverse complement strand
TGCCGATTGTCGATGATGAAGATCATCTTGCATACTTTGTATTCCGCAAGGACTACGATTCACATAAACAAAATCCGAACGAACTGCTCGATGATGAGAAGAGACTTCTCGTCGGCGCAGGTATCAACAGCCGTGACTATGAAGAGCGTGTTCCTGCACTTGTCAATGCAGGCGTTGACTGCCTTGTCATTGACTCCAGTGAAGGCTACAGCTGCTGGCAGGCAAGCACAATCAAATGGGTCCGTGAAAAGTACGGTGACAAGGTGAAGATCGGTGCAGGCAACGTCGTTGACGGTGAAGGTTTCAGATTCCTGGCGGATGCCGGAGCAGACTTTGTCAAAGTCGGTATCGGCGGCGGCTCCATCTGCATTACCCGTGAGACAAAGGGTATCGGCCGCGGCCAGGCAACAAGCGTGATCGATGTCGCAGCTGAAAGAGACAAGTATTTCGAAGAAACAGGTATCTATGTTCCGATCTGCTCTGACGGCGGTATCGTCTATGACTACCACATCACACTCGCACTTGCGATGGGTGCAGACTTTGTCATGCTGGGCAGATACTTCTCCAGATTTGAAGAAGCACCCGGTGAAAAGCTCGTTGTCAACGGTCACACCGTCAAGGAATACTGGGGTGAAGGAAGTGCGAGAGCTCGCAACTGGGCAAGATATGATCTCGGTCAGGGCAAGAAGCTCTCATTCGAGGAAGGCGTTGATTCCTATGTACCGTATGCCGGTATGCTCAAGGACAATGTTGCAATGACAACACTCAAGGTCAAGAGCACAATGTGCAACTGTGGTGCACTCACAATTGCCGAGCTTCAGAGCAAAGCCAAGTTGACACTTGTCTCCTCCACAAGTATTGTTGAAGGCGGAGCACACGACGTCCAGGTTAAAAACAGCGCTGACACCGTTAAGTAAGCAGAATCAAAGAGACTTCATATGAGGTCTCTTTTTTCATATCTGAAATAATGTCCAGGCAAAATAGAAATCGCAGGCAATCAGATAATCCCATGCTTTCTCGTTGAATGTATCAAGATATTCAGGATCGATTCCTCTCTGATATGCAAGTTCGCGAAGAAGCTGCTGATCACTTGTTCCGAAGTAATCATGGCGCTTCTCGAATACCACATCAGAAATACTGTTTTCTTTCTGAATCATATCTTCCTTACGGCGGATCCGGTAACACACAAACTCATAATTGTCATTCTGAGGAAGCTGATTCAGGCCGGTCAGATTTTTGATGTGTCCATACAGAAGATAAGGATCATCAACGCGACCGGTATATTCAGCATGCAATTGATCAGTGCAGTAGGTGATCAGCTCTTCAATATTCTTTCTCGGTGTGATCGCACAGCGGCGGTATCTGTTGTAAAGATACAGATAGCGAAGATACATTCTGTCAAAATAAGATTTTCCTTTGATGTAGATTTCTTTCAGTTTCTCCGGCGCATGGGGGCTGATGATGACATCCCCATGTTCTATGAGAAGATAACCGCCCACATCAAAAAGATAAGGACCAAATTCCAGGAGCATCTGCTCTCTCTGATGATGATCGTTACTCATGTCTCATTCTCCCTTATTTTCTGTAATTTAATCATATTAATTATACTTGAAGTGAGTTCTGAAGTGATGGAGAATGTCAGCGCTACAGGTGTTCTGCAGCGCTGAAGGACAAAGAGGAACCATGAAAAAAGTACATCGTTTTTTTACTCTGCTGACACACAGAACATGGAACAGGATTGTCGGCAGATTCAGAAATATGCATCAATGGGCAGTGCTTCTGCAGTTTGTATTGTACAACGCAGGCTATGTATCGGTGATGGAAGGACTTTTGTATCTGACATTCGTGAATCATGCAGAGCAGCTTTCTGAAGCCAGTCCGTTACCGATTGCATTAATCTGCGGGGAAAGTATCTTTTCACTCACATTCATTTCAATTTTCGTCATCGGCTGCGAAGAAGCGTTGATCCGCACATAGTTTTCCCAAAATAATGAAAAGCTCTTCGATCATCTGTTTGATATGCAGAAAGAAATGCAGAACATCCTGATGGGACTGCTTTCAATCCTTGCGATCATCGCTGCAGTTTACCCGTCAATTGCGGACAGGCTGAACCGGATTCTGCTGTTTTGCGGCATCATTCTGTTTGCCTGTATTCTTGTAACTGTTCTATATGAACGGCTGTTTCTGCGGGTGCATGTCATTGAAGAAATCCTCAGGGAAATTGAATGATCAGTGTCAAAACGGAAATAAACAGGCAAAGAAAATGAACCCCGGATGATTTACAGGGTTCAGTGCTGTTTTGTGATCTGATGCTGAGTGCGGCGGTATTCTTCCATCTGTTTTTTCAGATCGGCAAATACTGCATCTTCGTCGCGCTCTGCGATATCTCTCAGAATTGCTTCAAGTGCTTTTGCCGTATTTTCATGCATATAGAAGCGGTCATTTCTGCTCAGGTAATATTCCAGTGCGGAGGAATCAGTATATTTCTCTTTCTGATAAACCTTGCAGGCAGCCACTCTGTCGCAGACCATTTCAATCAGAAAGGGCAGGGGCATTTCAATCGGCACCCATTTCCCGTCCAGCATGTCGTACCAGTATTCCCAATGATGACGGTTGCGTCCCTTGTGATGCAGCCAGCCGTATGAAAATCCGAAGTGCTCTTTCTCATACATATAGGGAGAGCGGGTTCCCTGGAAGTATCTGACTGATACATTGAACTCTGTCGGGCTGTATTTGGAAAGATCATGCGTCAGTCCCTGTTCATAAATTCCGCATTTGAAACAGTTCTTCATCACTTCAAAACGATGGGTGTTGATTGTCTCAAGATGCTTAAATAATCGCTTGAAATAAGGCATTTTTGTCGTATCATTGTTCATGCAGTTATTTTAGCAGACAATTTGGGATTGGCAACATTTCCACAATTTTATGCTTATGTTAAAATAACGTGGGAGACTTCTAATGAATCGACACGAACAAAGAGAAAGAGCCATGATCACAGTCTACCAGTATCTTCTGGTACCGCGTGATCTCAACGAGCTCATTGAAAATGAATATGAAATGAAGCCTGAGGAAATCGATCCTTACTTTCATGATGTCATCAGGACAGCAGTTGCCAATACGGAACGCTACAGCGGATACATCAACAACGTTCTGAAAGAAGGATGGACATTCGCACGACTCGGATATATTGAGAAAGCGATTCTTCTGAACGGATGTGCCGAATTTGATCTGAAGCAGATCGAAGCGGCAGTCATCATCGACGAATCTGTTGAGATGGCAAAGAAATACTGTGATGAGGATACCTATAAACTGATCAACAGCGTTCTGGATATTATATGAGTGAAAGAAGAGTGATCCCTGTTTCACGGCTTGTCAGTTATGTCCGCTCTTCGCTTGAAGGCGATCCGGTACTGACAGGTGTTCTTGTGGAAGGGGAGATTTCAAATCTCAGACAGCCTTACAGCGGGCACTGGTATTTTTCACTGAAGGATCAGAATGCTTCGCTCAGCTGTGTGATGTTTGCTTCAAGCAACCGGAATGTCAGATTCCCGGTGAAAAACGGAGTCAAGGTCGTTGTGCGCGGCAATGTCAGTGTCTATCCTGCCCAGGGGACGCTGCAGCTCGTGGTCAATGCGATGAAGGAAAGCGGCGTCGGAGATCTTTACAGGCAGCTTGAACTTTTAAAGCAGAAGCTTGCGGCGGAAGGTCTTTTTGACGAGCACCATAAGAAGCCTCTGCCGCTTTATCCGATGAACATTGCCCTGGTCACAGGAAACAATACGGCTGCCCGTGAAGATGTGCTGATCACATTTGCAAAAAGATGGCCGGCTGCCAAAGTGTATGAGTATCCATGTCCTGTTCAGGGAGCAGATGCGCCGCCTAAAATCATCGATGCATTGAAAAAAGCAGATCTTGGCAATCATCAGCTGATTCTGCTGGTGCGCGGGGGCGGATCGATTGAAGATCTCTGGTGCTTCAATGATGAAGCGCTGGCAAGAGTTATCTATGATCTCAAAACGCCTGTTGTTACCGGAATCGGTCATGAGATTGACTTTACGATCGCTGATTTTGCGGCTGATGTCCGAGCAAACACACCGACCGGTGCGGTTGAGATTTCAACCCCTGATATTGCCGAAGTGCATCAGGCTCTTCATAACAGACTGATCCGCATGGAGGCAGTTGTCAAAAGGCGTTTAAGCATGGCGAGAGTGCGCTATGAAAAGAGTGCATCCCATCCGGTGATGGTCTATCCGGAGCGCTTAAGCAGTGACAGTGTCATGCGTCTTGACTATCTGAGGGAAAGACTCATGAAGGGAGCTGCCCGGGTTGAAAAATCCAGAAGCAGCTTCAATGAACTGGCAAACAGATTTACCCATGATATGAATACATATTCCAAGAATCTTCATGCACAGATTATGGAAATCAGGATGAAGCTCTATCATGATACAAAAAATCAGATGAGTGAAAGCGAGCACCGTCTGGATCTGATGAATGACGCAATGAAGCGTGCAGTCAGAGTCAGAAGCGATCAGGAGAGGATGAATGTGATGAAGAGCAGCGCTCTTCTTGATGCATATTCACCATTAAAGATATTAAGCAGAGGCTACAGCATTGTCACAAAAGATGATGAAGCTGTCAGATCTGTTGATATGGTCCATGCGGATGATCTGATTGATATCCGTGTCTATGACGGAACAATCAGAGCGAAAGCATGTGAAACGGAGAAAAAGCAATGAGCACTGAAAAGAAAGAAATGACATTTGAACAGTCCATGGACAGACTTGAAACAATTGTCCGTATGCTTGAGTCAAACGAGCAGCCGCTGGATGAAACAATCAAGCTGTTTGAAGAAGGACTGAAACTTGTCAGAAACTGCGATGAAACTCTGAAGACATTTGAAAAGCAGGTCAATGATCTGGTAGCGAAAAACGGTGGCGAAGATGAAGCGGTTTGAAGAACTTCTGAACAGCTATATTGACAGACTGCCTGAAAGCAGAGTCCGTGAAGCAATGAGATATTCTCTGATGGCTGGCGGAAAGAGAATCCGTCCGCTGCTGTTATATACAGTTCTGAAAGGATATGGTATTGATGAAACAAAGGGAGATGCCTATGCATCAGCTCTTGAGATGATTCATACATATTCACTCATTCACGATGACCTGCCGGCAATGGACAATGACGATCTGAGAAGGGGCAGACCGACTTGTCATAAGCAGTTTGATGAAGCAACTGCGATTCTTGCCGGGGACGGTCTTTTGACCTACGCTTTTGAAATTGCTTCAGAAGATACTGAAAATGCATCTGCTGCACTTGCCTGCACGCATATTCTTGCATTAATGGCAGGGGCTGGCGGAATGGTGCTCGGTCAGGATCTTGATATGAGCGAAGTATCCGGAACAACTGATTTCGAAGCAGTCAGAAAAGTTCACAGATACAAGACAGGCTGCCTTCTTTCCGCTCCGCTCATGATGGCAAGCGTGATTGCAGGTCACAGCGAAGATACAGAAAAATGGCATCAGCTTGGCGAAAAGCTCGGACTTGCTTTTCAGATTCAGGATGATGTCATGGATGTGAAACTGACACCTGAACAGTTTGGAAAGAGCACATCCGATGCAAATAACGACAAAGTAACAAGTGTCGGGCTTCTGGGGATGGATGAAGCTGAAAATATGATGAACAGACTCTATAAGGAGTGCATGAGCGAATCTGATACATTCAGCGGCTTTGATTCGCGTGCTTTGAAGGAATTGATTGAATCAATCCGGACACGCACGAAGTAGGAGGCGTTATGAATCTCAACGACATCAAGAATCCGGAATTTCTGAAATCGATGAACGTCAATGAGCTCAAAGAACTCAGCGGGGAAATCCGTAAATTCCTGATTGACAATATATCAAAAACCGGCGGTCATCTTGCAAGCAACCTCGGGGTTGTGGAGCTGACGATCGCTCTTCATTATGTTTTCAGCTCTCCTGAAGACCGTCTGTTCTTTGATGTCGGACATCAGTGCTACACACATAAGATTCTGACCGGCAGGGCATCCCAGTTTCCCACACTGCGCCATTATAAAGGAATGTCCGGATTTCAGAAGCGGTGCGAAAGTGAACATGATGTCTGGGAAGCGGGACATTCTTCCACTTCACTTTCGGCAGCTCTCGGCATGGCAATTGCCAGAGACCTGAATCATGAAAACTATCATGTGATTCCGGTGATCGGGGATGGCGCACTGTCAAGCGGCATGGCCCTTGAAGCACTTAATGAAATCGGCAGCGAACGCCGCAACATGATCATCATTTTCAATGACAACAAAATGTCGATCTCAAGAAATGTCGGCGGTCTGACATCCGGCTTTTCAAGGCTGAGAAGCTCGAAGTCCTATACAAAGATCAAAGCAGGTATGAAGAAGAATCTGAGAAGCAATTCATTCGGATCATCTGTCTATTCAGCTTTGAAAACATTCAAGGATACAATCCGCAATGCCGTGATTGACGGCGGCGTCTTTGAAGAATTCAATGTCGATTATATCGGTCCGGTCGACGGCCATAACCTGCATGATCTGATCCAGGTACTGACTGCCGTCAAAGACCATGAAGGCCCGATTGTCGTTCATGTGATTACAACCAAGGGCAAAGGCTATCAGCCCTGTGAAATCGACCGTGAAGGAAAGTGGCACGGGGTAGGTCCGTTTGATATTGCCAGCGGCAAACCGCTTGCTGAAATACCGGCAGGCTATGATTCATGGGCCGGTATGATTGCACATAAGCTTTCTGAAATGGCAGAAAGCAATGAAGATATCGTTGCCATTACCCCGGCCATGATGACCGGCAGCTGCCTGCAGAAATTCTTTGCAAAATATCCGGAAAGAAGCTTTGACTGCGGCATCGCCGAAGAGCATGCGGCAACCTTTGCGGCAGGTCTTGCAATCAGCGGCAAGCGTCCTTTCCTTGATGTCTATTCTTCTTTCCTGCAAAGAGCATATGATCAGATTAATCACGATATCTGCCGTATGGATCTGCCGGTTGTGATCGGAATTGATCATGCGGGACTCGTTGGCGATGACGGGGAAACACATCACGGTGTATTTGATGTCGGCATTCTGAGACCTTTACCCAATATGATCATTTCCCAGCCGAAGGATGCCGATGAAGCAGAAAATCTGCTGAATGCCGCATTTGCGCAGAATCATCCGTTTGCGATCCGTTTCCCCAAAGGACTGGTACGCACGGATGGCGAAAGATCTTTCGAAGAGATTGAAATCGGCACATGGACAAAGATCAATGATCTGCCTGAGAATAAGGCTTATATTCTGACGTATGGGGATCTGGTTGATATTGTTGCTGAAAAGGTCAGTGTCAATGAACTTCCCGTAACAATCATCAACTGCCGCTTCTTCAAACCGCTTGATACATCCATGATTGAAGAGATTGCAGCAAGCGGCAGAAAGATCATTGTTTATGAATCAGATATGAAGGCAAACGGCCTGGCTTCGGCAATTCTGGAATATGCGAATGATGAAGAAATTCCGATTCATCTGAAGAGATTCGGAATTCCTGACAAATATATACATCAGGGCAGTCTGAAACAGCTCAGAAAGGAAATTCATATCGACCTTTCTTCAGTGATTGAGGAAGCGCTGAAAGAAGGCTGAAGCAGAAATTGTTTATGATCAGGAATCTCTATATTCAGAACTTTGTATTGATTGACGAACTGAATCTTGAATTCGAAAACGGATTCAGTTCTTTTACAGGTGAAACAGGAGCCGGCAAATCGGTCATGATCGATGCCATCTCTCTGCTTTGTGCAGAAAGAGCGAGCTCCTCTTTTGTCATGAAGGGAAAGGATAAGGCAATCATTGAAGGAACGTTTGATCTTTCTGATGATGCCCATGCCCTGCATGCATTGAAGGAAGCAGGATTTGAAACTGATGATCTTGTTACATTCACCCGTGAAATCTCTTCGGGCGGCAAATCATATGCGAGAATCGAGCACCGTATCGTTTCGCTGTCGCTTTTAAGAGATGTTCTTGCCAATCAGATCGATATTCACGGGCAGAGGGATAATGCATATCTTCTCAATGTTTCATCCCATGAACGTCTTCTGGATGAGTTTCTGAATGATCATGAACTTCTTGGAAAGACAGTTGATTCCTGGAAGGTGTATGAACGGATCAGAAACGAACGCGATGATGCACTCCGGGAAACATACAATGAAAATGATCTTGAATTTCTGACATATCAGATTGAAGAGATCCGAAACGCTGCATTGAAAGAAGGGGAAGAAGAGGAACTTGTTTCGAAAGAAAAGAACTTCCGCTCTCTGAAGGCTTCCCTTGAAAAGCTGAGTGCAGCTTTTGAGCTTTATGATGAACGGGTCTCCGGGGATCTCTATGAACTCAAACGTCTTGTTTCTTCGCTTGAAGGAAATGAAACCGAAGAAATCTCGGAAAGCGTCAATGATGCATATTATGCACTGAATGATGCAATGGAGCGTCTGCGTGATTACTATGAATCCTATGATATGAGCGAAGAAGATATCAACGCCATTGAAGAACGCCTGTTTGTCATACAGCGCTTAAAGCGCAAATACGGCAGAACAGTTTCCGATATTGAAGAAAAAGCTGCCGAAATGGAAGCGCAGGTGGAAATGATTACCCACCGCTCTGAATATCTTGCCCGCAAGAACAAGGAAGTCGAAAAGGCATACGGCATCTATCTTGAACATGCAAAGAAATTAAGCAAAGTACGTCGTGAAGGATGTGCAGCGCTTGACCGGCTGATCCGCAATAACCTCAATGACCTGATGCTTGAAAATGCTAGATTCAAAACTGAAATCAATGAGAAAAAGGCATCAAGAACCGGCATCGATCATGTTGAATTCCTGATCAGTATGAACAAGGGTGAAGATCTGAAACCGTTAAGTGCTGTGGCAAGCGGCGGTGAGCTTTCGCGTCTCATGCTTGGCCTTAAGGAAATCTTCACAAGACTTGCCGGAATCAGAACGGTCATCTTCGATGAAATCGATACCGGTGTTTCAGGACCTGTCGCAACAGCGATCGGCCGCAAGATGAAGTCTCTTTCGAAGGATACCCAGGTATTTGCGGTGACTCATCTTGCCCAGGTTGCTTCATGCGCAGATCATCATTACAGAGTTTTCAAATCCGATGATGAAAACCGCACAAAGACAAGCATCCATCTGATGAATGATGACGAATTCATCAGAGAGCTTGCATTGATTGCCAGCGGTGAGATTACCGATTCTTCACTTGCGGCAGCCCGCGAGCTGATGGAAAGGAACCGTACTTAATGGCAAGGGTATATTTCCATATCGATCTCAATGCATTCTTTGTCAGTGCCGAAATCCTTCTTGATCCTTCACTCAAAGGCAAGCCGGTTGTTGTTTCGGGAAATACCCGCAGATCGGTTGTTTCAACGGCAAGCTATGAAGCAAGAAAGTTCGGCATTCACAGTGCCATGCCGGTTGCCGAAGCACAGCACAAATGCCGGGATCTGATCATTGTGAACGGCCACTACAACTGGTACCGCGAGCTTTCAGAACAGTTCATGGGAATTGTTTATTCATATACAAAAATCGTTGAGCAGGCCAGCATTGATGAATGCTATGCGGATATGACCGACGTCATCATGCGCTATGCAAAGCCGCTTGATCTTGCGATCGAGCTTCAGAAAAGAGTGCTGAATGAAACCGGTATTCCCTGTTCCATCGGTGTCGGTCCGAATATGTTTCTTGCCAAAATGGCTTCCGATATGAAGAAGCCGATGGGCATCACGGTTTTAAGAATCAGGGATGTGCCGCAGAAGATGTGGCCGCTTGATATCGGTGAAATGCGGGGAATCGGCCGCAAGACAGTTCCTTTTATGAAGGAGCTTGAGATCAATACAATCGGCGATCTTGCCAATTACCGCAATATCGACAGACTGAGAACAATCTTCGGCAAGAATACGGATGAAATTCTTGCCAGAGCAAACGGACATGATTCAAGAACGATTGTCACAGACTGGGATGCCAAATCGATGGGTGTTTCGGAAACACTTCTCGAAGATATTACCGACTATGATGAAATCAGAGGCCTGATCCGCACATTGTCAAGAAAGCTTTCCGAGAGGCTGAAAAAAGCTGACAGAGCAGGCTACCGCATTTCGCTGCGCATCTGCTATTATGACTTCAGAAATGCCGATCGCAGCAAACGTCTTTCCGAGCCTGTTTGGCGCTCTGATGATCTGTTTGTTCAGGCAATCAGTCTGTTTGATGATCATTGGGAAGAAGGCGAAGCAATCAGGCTTTTAGGCATCTCGGTTTCAGATTTCACGAACGATCAGTTCTATGTATCGCAGATGAATCTGTTTGATGAAAAGGAATACAGACGCACGGAGATGAAAGAAGTCATGGCCGATCTGAACAGACAGCTCGGCACCAAGGCTTTCTTCAAGGCAAGTGCGCTGTTAGGAAAGAATGAACATGAAAACGGATGAGGCTCTGAAAGATTATCTTGTTCATATCAAAGTCAATGACGGAAAAAGCCGGATGACGGTGACATCGTATGTTTCCGATCTGAAACAGTATATTGAGTGGCTTCATCAGCATGACATCAACGATACGGATAAAATCCGTCCCCGTCATGTGCAGCAGTTCATGAGTGAGCAGAGTCTTGATAAATCCGGTGCTTCCCTAAGCCGCATGGCTGCGAGCATCCGCTCATTTCACAGGGATCTTTCCTTCATGTACAAAGTGAAGGATCCAAGCATCAATCTGCATGTTTCAAAAGGACAGAAAAAACTGCCGGTCTACTGCACAGAGGATGAGATCGCAAAGCTCATGAATTCATTTGATGATACCGTGCCTGAGCAGCTGCTTGAACATGCGGTTCTGGAAATGATCTACTCATGCGGTTTACGGATTTCAGAAGTCACATCACTGACGCTGGCAAGGGTTGATCTTGATTCTGCGAAGTTAAGGGTCTTAGGCAAAGGCGACAAGGAGCGGATTGTTCCGATTGCAAGAGGTTCTCTGCCTCTGTTAAAGAAATACCGCGATACATTAAGACCGGTATTTATGAAAAAGAAAACACAGCTGTTTTTCATCAACAGATTCGGCCGGCGGGTTACACCGAGATCGGTTGAGCTGCTGTTACAGAAAAAATGCGAAGAGCTGCAGTTTGAAAAGAAGATCACTCCCCACAAGCTGCGCCACAGCTATGCGACGCATATGCTTGCGGGCGGGGCGGATCTCAGAAGTATTCAGGAAATGCTCGGCCATTCGGATATTTCAACGACCGAAATCTATACGCATGTCGCAGATTCACAGCTGTTTGAAGGATACCGGAAATTCCATCCCGGTTCACTGGAAGGAGATTTATATGATGACGATCAATAATACACACAAATTCCGCCGTATCTTCACGATCGTAGTCGATTCATGGGGATTCGGTTCTTCACCTGATTCCGATCAGTATGGCGATGAAGGTGCTGATACAGTCGGACATATCGCTGAAAGCGTTGATTCACTGTCACTTCCCAATCTTCAGAACATGGGAACATTCAACCTGAAGCATATCCGTCATATCGCGCCCGTCGATCATCCGAACGGCTATTATCTCAAGCTCAGGGAACATTCCAATTCCAAGGATACAATGACCGGACACTGGGAAATGATGGGCCTTTATATCCCTGAAAAGTTTGTCACTTTCACCGATACCGGTTTCCCGGATGATCTGATTCAGATGCTTGAAGAAAAAACAGGCCACAAGGTCATCGGCAACAAAGCTTCCAGCGGAACCGAAATTCTGGATGAACTCGGCGAAAGGCATCTGAAAACAGGCGAGATGATTGTCTATACATCAGCCGACTCCGTTCTTCAGATTGCGGCAAGCGAAGAGACTTTCGGACTTGATGAATTGCTGAGATGCTGTGAGATTGCCCGTGAGATTACGATGGAGCCGAAATGGAAGGTCGGCAGAGTCATTGCCCGTCCGTTTATCGGTTCTTCCAAAGGCCATTTCGAGCGTACGCCCAACCGTCATGATCTGGCACTCAAGCCGACCGGAAGAACCGTGCTCAACAGCCTGGAAGACGCCGGTTATGATGTGATCTCGGTCGGAAAGATCAATGACATCTTCGTCGGGGAAGGCATTACCGAAGCATATCATTCGATGTCGAGTGTTCATGGCATGGAACAGACAATCGAAATTGCCGACCGTGATTTCAAAGGTCTCTGCTTTGTCAATCTTGTTGACTTCGATGCAAAATGGGGACACAGAAGAAATCCGAAAGGATATGCGGAAGAACTTGAGCGCTTTGATGAAAAGCTCGGCGATCTTTTGCCGCTGTTAGGTGAAGATGATCTGCTGATGATCAGTGCAGATCACGGCAACGATCCGACATGGACCGGTACCGATCATACCCGCGAACTTGTACCGCTGATTCTTTACAGCCCTTCATTCAAAGGCTGCGGCTTATTGAGAGAGGGCGACACATTCAGTGATATCGGTGCAACCATTGCCGAAAACTTCGATGTGGAAATGCCTGAATACGGAAGCAGCCTTCTGAAATATCTGATCTGATTCACATGCTTCTCCGGTTGCGAGAAGCATTTTTACGGTGTCTGCAGGAAGATTTTCACCTTATGTATACAGACTTCTTCTTGACAAAATCTTCTTTGAATTAAAACATATTAGTTATGACTTCGAAACTGAAACAAAAAAGATCTTATCCGATCACTGTTATATTGATTCTTCTGATTCTTTCTCTGACATTCGCTTACAGACATATCTGGCCTTTCGGCAATATCAGTCTGTTAAGCATGGATATGGAAATCCAGTATGTCAATATCTATAACTGGTTCTATGATGTTCTTCATGGATCGGCTTCGCTGTTTTATGATTTCTCAAAATCACTCGGCGGCAATATGTTCGGCATCTGGTCGACATATCTTGCCAGTCCCATCAATCTGCTGGTTTACTTTTTCCCGCATGACAGAATCCCGTATTTCATAACTCTTTCAACCGTGATCAAAGTGGTGCTTTCGGGTTTGTTCTGTCTGCTTTATATCAGAAAGAGATTTGCAAAAGTACCGGAATTCCATGGGATCCTGCTGGCTGTTTCCTATGCGCTGATTGAGTATAACGTCAATCTATGCTCAAATCTTCATTTCCTGGATATCGTTTATTTCCTGCCTGTTCTTGCATTGGGAGTATATCGGCTGATTCAGAAGAAAGATGTCAGACTGTTTGCTTTGGGTGTAGCGGTTGTGATCTTATTCAACTGGTATATCGGATATGCGGCATGTCTTTTTACGGCAGTCTATTTTGTATTTGAAATCATCATTCAGAACAGAATGAAGATGAAAGAATTCTTCAGCTGTTTCGGCAGATATATCGGCTGTGCAGCAGCCGGCGTCATGATTGCCTGCATCACATTTATGCCTTCCGTGCTTGCAACACTCAACGGCAAAGGGGAAGTGAGCCTTGGATATTTAAAGCCGCATTTTCACTGCAGTTTCATGGAACCTCTGAAGGCTCTTATGTATACGGCACTTGATGTTTCTTCTTATGAAGAACCTGCCATCTTTACCGGTTCTCTGATTCTTGCGATTGTATTCATCGGTATGATTGACCGCAGGATCGATATCAGAAAGAAAGCTGCAGTGGGAATGATGCTGTTTCTGATTTTCCTGAGCTTTTCATTTGTGCCGCTGGAAGTTGTGCTTTCCGGAATGAAGAAAACATATTCATTTCATTTCAGATATTCATTTATCTTCAGCTTCGCCTTGATCGCCTCCGGCGCTTTGTTCATCGAATCATATCAGGAAAAAGGTCAGAAGCCTTCCGTATATGCGGCAGTTGCTGCAATTATCCTGACAGCTGCTTTCGGTGCCGTCGGACATTTCAAAGAATGGTTCAGTTTCAGCGAATATCTTGTTCTTCTGATTCCGTTCTCAATGTTTGCACTCAGCATACTGTTCATGGCAAATGAGAATCCGGTATACAGAAAATGCGCTGCGGTACTTGCGGCTTTCCTGCTGTGTTCGGAATTAACACTCAATGCATCGCATTCATTTGCCCGCAGCCATATCCGTATGGATGACTACAGCGTTTATGTGAATGATGTACAGAAACTGATTGATGAGATCAAAGAGAGTGATCAGGAATCATTCTACCGTATTGAGAAGACATTCAGCGAAATGGACAAACGCCGCAATGAAGACGGGAAGACATTGAGACCGGTCGCCACGGAAGGGCTGACATTCAATTACAATGCCATCACCCATTACAGTTCACTCATTGATACAAATACCGATGATTTCCTCTCACGCTTAGGTTATACAAAGCCTGATGCATTATGTTCGGATTATGTTGGGTATAATCCTGTCGCAGACAGCTTCCTCGGCGTAAAATATCTGTTGTCGGAAAAAGATTATTCCGGCCTGAGTAAATTGAGAACTGTCAGCTATGAAGGAAAAGAAGCAGTTCTTTATAAAAACGAGAATGCGCTGAAGCTGATCACTCCGTTCAATGGGGATGAAACTGAGATTTCCTTCGGTGACAATCCGTTTGAAAATCAGAATGATCTGATCAAAACGTTGAGCGGCATTGATCAGGATTTCTATGATGCACAGCCATTCACTCAGACAGACAGTACGGAGTGGCAGATCACGGTCAATGAAGACGGACCTGTTTATATCTATTTCTCCGACGATCACCAACAGACGGATCTTTATATCAACGATGAATATGTGCAGTCCTATTACGGACGTTTCTATACAGATGTGCTCTATATCGGTGATTATTCCAAAGGCGATGTCATTACGGCAAGACTGGATGAAGAGTGCACTAAGACACATACGCTTTATGCATATGTTCTCAATGAGAAAGCATATGGAGAAGTATTTGCAGATCTGAAAGCAAAATCGTTCAATCCTGATGTCTTTGAAGACGGGAAGGTCAGTTTCACTGTTTCTTCAGATGAAGATCAGAAACTCCTTCTGAGCATACCGTATGATAAAGGCTGGGATATCCGGATCGACGGACAGAAAGCAGACTTCCGCAAAGCCTGCGATGCCCTGATTGCAGTTGATGTCAGCAAGGGCACTCATGAAATCGTTATGAAATACCATGTGCCGTATCTGAAAACAGGTGCGCTTGTCAGTTTCGCCGGGTGGGTTCTCTTCTTCCTTCTTGTGAAAATGAAGAAGCCGCAGGATTCATCTGACAAAGACACACAAACAGCAAAGGAGATAACATGATCAGTTTCAATATTCCGCCGGTAACCGGTGAAGAAGAAAAATATATATCCGAGGCAATTGCGTCTCACAAAATCTGCGGTGACGGACAGTTCACAAAAAAGTGCAGCGAAATTCTCGAAAAGAAATTCAATGCGAAGAAGGTACTGCTGACAACCAGCGGTTCAACCGCACTTGATATGGCTTTTCTGATGTGCGATATCAAACCCGGCGATGAAGTCATTCTGCCCAGCTACACATTCTCTTCAACTGCCAATTCACCGGTGCTTGCCGGGGCAAAACTGGTATTTGTCGATATCCGTCCGGATACGATGAATATCGATGAAAATAAAATTGAGCAGGCTGTGACGGACAGAACAAAGGCGATCTGCGTTGTTCATTATGCCGGCGTTGCCTGTGAGATGGACAGGATTCTTGAGATTGCTAAGAAGTACAATCTAAAAGTCATTGAAGACGCTGCCCAGGGAGTCATGAGCACCTATAAGGGAAAATACCTCGGGACAATCGGTGACTTCGGATGCTATTCATTCCATGAAACAAAGAACTATTCAATGGGTGAAGGCGGAGCAGTCGTGATCAATGATCCTGAATATATCGAACGTGCTGAAATTCTGCGTGAAAAGGGAACCAACCGTTCCAAATTCCTGCGCGGACAGATCGATAAATATACATGGGTTGATTTCGGTGACAGCTATCTGCCAAGTGAACTCAATGCGGCTTATCTCTACCCACAATTGCTCAAAGCAGATGAAATCAATGAGAACCGTCTTGCGGTATGGAACCGATATGATGAAGCTTTCAGAGAGCTTGCTGAAAAGAAACTGATTGAAGTTCCTTTCATTCCGGAAGGCTGTGTTCATAACGCCCATATGTATTACATCAAAACAAAGGATATCGAGGAGCGTACGGCATTGATTTCGTGGCTCAGAAAAAATGATATTCTTGCGGTATTCCATTATGTACCGCTTCACTCCGCCCCGGCCGGTAAAAAGTTCGGCAGATTCGACGGGCTCGATGAATATACGACAAAGGAAAGCGAACGGCTGGTCAGACTTCCGCTTTACTACAATATGGATGAAGCGGATAGTAAAAAAGTCATTGAAGCTGTTTACAGCTTTTACAATGCAGAAGAGGTGAATGATGCAGATTGAATTAAGACCGATCACACCTGAAGATACTTCAAAGATTGTCGCCTGGAGAAATCAGGATTGGGTACTGCAGTATTTCCTTGATCAAAGAAAGATCACCGAAGAATCGCATATGCAGTATTATCATTCGAGAATTGAAACAGGTATGGTCAGACAATGGATCATCAAAGCTGATGAAAAAGAGATCGGCACCTGCTTTCTGCGCGATATCGACTATGAAAACGGCCGTGCAGAATACGGTGTATTCATCGGTGAAAAAGATTATATTTCCAAAGGAATCGGCAAGCAGTGCGTGCGTAAAGTCGTGAAAATCGCATTTGAGGAAATGGGACTGAATTCGGTTTTTGCAAGAGTCCAGGAAAAGAATCCCCGCTCTGTTTACAGCTTTCTGAATACCGGCTTCCATATGATGGATCATACGGAATATGTTGAAATCGAAGGCAGACAGGAAAAGGTGGTCTTTCTGGAAATCACAAGAAAGGATCTTTGCGCATGAAATATTCATTTGTGATTCCCTGCTACAATTCTTCGAAAACAATCGAAGGGGTTGTCAGGGAAATTGAAGAAACAATGGCTTCCATTTCAGATTCTTTTGAAATCATTCTTGTCAATGACAAATCACCCGACAATACAAAGGATGTCATCTTTTCACTGGCTGAAACGCGTCAGAATATCAAAGCTGTTTCATTTGCCAAAAACTTCGGTCAGCATTCGGCACTTCTTGCCGGCTACAGATTTTCGGAAGGCGAATATGTCATTTCGCTTGATGATGACGGACAGACGCCCGCAAATCAGGTATCCAGGCTGATTGACAAACTGAATGAAGGATATGATGTCGTATTTGCAAGATATCAGACAAAACATCATTCCGCTTTCCGCAACTTCGGTTCGAGAGTGAATGATTATATGGCATGCACACTGATCGGCAAGCCGAAGGATCTGTTTCTTTCAAGCTACTTTATCGCCAAGAGATTTGTGATTGATGAAATGGTGAAGTACAGAAATTCATTCCCGTATATCAGCGGTCTTGTCTTAAGAACGACTTCATCGATTGCCAATGTGGATGTCGATCACCGCAGCCGCGAAATCGGTACATCCGGCTATACATTCAGAAAGCTGTTGATGCTGTGGCTGAACGGCTTTACCGCATTTTCCGTCAAGCCGCTAAGAATCGGTGCACTTGCCGGTGCAGCACTTGCCGGGATCGGATTATTGATCTGCATCTATGCGCTTTTCAATAAACTGACAAATCCGCATGCGGTTGTCGGCTGGGCATCGATGATGGGTGTTGTCACCGTGATCGGCGGAGCAATTCTGCTGATGCTGGGATTAATCGGAGAGTATCTCGGCCGGGTTTATATCAGCCTTAATGACAGTCCGCAGTATGTGATCAGAGAAACAAAAGGAATCGGAAAACAGGATGAGAAAGAATAAGAGCGTGATATTTCTGGCAGCGGCGTTTGTTGTATACAGTCTGGTATTGCTGCTGTCAAAAACAGCTTCTGCACAAAGTGACAGAATGCGCTTCATTCTGTTCTACGGCAGTTCACTCATCTGTCTTGCCGTTTATGCAGTATTATGGCAATGGGCACTGAAGGACATTCCTTTGAATCTTGCATATCCGCTCAAGGCAGTCACCTTGATCATCAGCATGATCTTCGGTGTCATCTTCTTTCATGAAGTCATTACGCTGCCGATGATCATCGGTACCGTATGCATCATTGCAGGTGTTTTCTTCATCGGAGGTGCACAATGAACGGTTATGCAATTGCGTTTGTATTCATGGTGTTCATCAGTTCTCTTTCACAGATTCTGCTGAAGATCTCAGCCAATGAAGAGCATACTTCAAACATCACCTACATGATCAACTGGAAGGTGATTGTCTCTTATGCCGTTTACTTCGGCGTGACACTCATCAACACATTGTTTATCTACAAAGGACTTCAGCTTTCTTCCATCAGCATGCTGGAATCATTCGGCTATATCTTTGTACCGGTTCTTTCATG
The DNA here is from genome assembly GCA_030525525.1 of Erysipelotrichaceae bacterium. GTDB lineage: Bacteria > Bacillota_I > Bacilli_A > Erysipelotrichales > Erysipelotrichaceae > Bulleidia. Next base: position 6,584 of record JAUNEN010000038.1, on the reverse strand, counting down.
GATTTTCTTAAAGGAAAAACTGCAGAAACGGCAGATCTTCGGGATTGTGCTGATTGTTGCAGGGGTTGTTCTTTTCAGTCTTTGAATCATGCTTAAAGACGATGAACAGTCAGGGTGTCTGACTGCAGGCATCGTCTTTTTTTGCGGTTACTTTGCAGCGAGTCGTAAAAGAAAAACGATCTGCGTGAACAGATCGTTTCTGAAACCGTTTTTCTGATTGATCAGATTTCGGTTGTGTAATATGTTCCGGATGTTCCTGAAGTCTGCTTCCAGAGATAGATCATGGAGCTTGCACTGGAGTTGATCATGAAGTATTTGGAAGAAGAGAAGGAGAGGTACGGATAACGGCTGCTTGCGTTATTTCTGAGAATCACGGATGAGCCGCTCATCGAAGGCGTCCATCTGCAGTAGCTTGTGCTCAGTGAAGTGTAGCTGTAGAGATAGCTGCTGCGGCTGGCAAGATATGTACCTGTCGATGCATTTCTGAATGCATAGTATGAACCGGAAGCAGAAGCTGTGAAGACATATGCATCAGATACATTTGTCAGTGTATCGCCGCTTAATGTCATGCCTGTGCTTGCATAAGCGATGGAACCGCCGGCAGATGTGGATTCATATTTCTTGTTTCCGGAGAGACCTTTGAGTGCATAGAGACTTGTGGAGTTTCCGTATGTAATGACATATTTGCCGCTCCAGTCGCTCGGTGCGCTTGTGACAAGCTTATAACCGCTTTGTGAAGATGTCGTGTATCTGTAAAGCGCTTTGAGTGTGATATTGGATGTCGGTGTGTAGGAACCTGTCAGTACACTCGGTGCACTTGAAGCATTGCTGACTGCTGAAGTGACCCAGCCGACAAATGTATATCCGCTTGGCGCGCCAGCACTCGGAAGAGTGAGGGAGCTGCCTTCATTGACGGTGACTGCACTTACTGCACTTACGCCTGAAGGTACGGAGAAGCTGACTGTATACGTTGTCACAACAGGATCCGGTGTGGGATCGGGTGAAGGTGTCGGATCAGGTTCGTCTGTGATCACAGGACTTGTAGCATAATAAGTCGCTGCCGAAGTTCCTGCCTTATAGAGATTGACTGCCGAGCTGGATGAGCTTGCAAGTACGAATACATTGCTTGAGAAACCCATGTAAGGGTAACGGCTGCTTGCTGAGTTGCTGAGTCTGACTGCACTGCCGGTATAGGCAGGTGTCCACATGCAGTAGGAGGAGCTTGCACTTGTGTAGCTTCTGAGATAACTGGAGATGCTGGCAAGATATGTTCCTGCGTAGCTGTTTTTGATTGTGTAATAGGAACCGCTCTTTTCAATTGTGAAGATGTATGGAGCAGTTGCGCCGCTGATTACGGATCCGCTCAATGAGAGGCCGGCATTGGAAAGTGTAGCTGAACCGCCGTTGGAGCTGGATTCATAGCTGACCTGGCTGCCGGAGATGCCTTTGAGTGCATATGTGTTAGCGGTATTTGTGATGATATAATCGCCGCTCCAGTCGCTCGGTGCAGATGTTACTTTTGTATAGACGGTTTCACCTGTACCTGTTCCGTCAGTGTAGGAATATAACGCATAGAGTGTCACATTCGCATTTCCTGTATAGGAAGCACCCGGTGCATAGAATGAAGGCTTGGAAGTTGTTTCGGAAACTTCATTTGCACTCCAGCCGACAAATGTGCATCCTTCGACTGCTGCTGCACCGGAAGGAAGGGTGACTGCTTCGCCTGTATATCCTTTAACGGTTGTATAAACTGAACCGTTGGCTCTTAATGTCACTGTATATTGTGTCTTGGCTGCGAAGTTGATCTGAACGGTGCAGTCACTTGAAGCATTGACCGTAAACACATTGCCGTTCTGGGTAACAGTGGCGCTGCCGCTTGTAACGGTATAGCCGCTTGCATAATAACCTGTCTTAGGAGCAGCTGTGATTGTGTTGCCGCTGAGTGTGACTGTTCCGTAGGAAGTGTTATTTGATGTTGCTGTAATTGTATAGGATTCTTCTTCCCCGAACAGGCTCCATGTGGAGTAGACTGTCTGAACGGCATCGACATTGCCCTGTCCCGGATATGTGTCTTCGGAAGAGACAGCGATCGGGAAGGCAACCTTGTTTGATTTTGCCTGTGAGAGTGAATAGCTTGAATAAGCGGGGTCCCAGCTTCCCAGGGAGGACTTTGATTTTGAAAGTGCATCTGCGAATGTGTCACCGTTTTTGACATATCCGAGGATGGACTGCATATATTTCTGCTCACCGACAAATGAAACGGACTGTGAATAGCCGTAGACTGTTTCAACGCCTTTCGATCTTAAACCGCTGAACATCTTGTCTGTTGCCATACCGAGGCAGATACCCATGTAGACAAGGCTGTTCGGAGCATTCTGATCCATGTGGGCGGCAATGCAGTCGCCGTTGACATAGGCATAACCGGAACCTTTGAGAGCGTTGTAATATGTGCCGTATGTACCGGTTCTTGCGGCTGTATCCGTGCTTGTGACGCCGGTTGCGGTTGTTAAGCAGAGGTAGGAAGAATTTGCACGGCTTGTATAGTCTTCATTGGAGCCGGAGTAATCGGTTGTACCGTGTGAGTCGAAGATGACAAGTGCGCATTTTTCAATTGTATCGGCAATATTATCGACTGTTGCATTTGTCATGGAGTAGCGGATTCCGCTGCCGCCTGTTGCTGCATACAGATTCTGCCACATTGTTTTGTAATTCGGAGAATAACTTCTGAAGCTGCTGTCAGCATAGCTTGAACTGCTTTCCCAATACGGCTGGATCAGACCGATATTGACGGAATTCGGTGTATGATTCTGAATTTCAGCATCGGTAACAGCAGGCTCATCGACACTCAGCATTTCAGCCGGAACAAGCTCATTGGCTCTGGCATTCATCAGCTGCGCTTCCATGCGCGGGTCATAGCAGCAGGGGAGTCCGAGAGTTGTTTCCCAGACAAGGAAGTTACCGTTCTGCTGCAGGGAACCCTGTACGTAGGTGTCGGATGATGTAATTGCTGAGATGACATCAGGAATAGCTTCAATCAGTTCAGCCTCAGACAATACTGCCGCACCATGTCCCTGAACTTCAGCTTTCTGTGCAAGCACTTCATTCTGGACATTTTTGATTTTTGCAAAGACGTCGTTGTCAAGAGCTTCACAGTCCGCATCCGTAAAGACACGTTCAGGAGATGAAGGTTCTGCATCGGTTGCGAATACTGCAGTGTTGATACTGAGAATGCTGACGAACAATGACAGCAAAAGAGAAATGAAACGAGTGATGATTTTCTTCATAGTATCCCCTTCTAATCGCTGCAGATTCCGATCCTCTGAAGTCTGCAGCGGTAATAATTGGTTAAATCATAACAAATTAATGAAAAAATCAAACTAACATTTTCATAAAAATTTACATAAATGATCATAATTTACACGGAAATATGAAAACGTTTACATTTTTACGCCAGACGATTCATTGTCAGAAGTTATGTCTCAGGCAGAATCAGGATCTGCTGATGTCTGCATTAAAAATGGTTAAGAAGAACGATCAAGCAGCTGATTCACAATGCGTCACATTCCTGCACAGAGCTGCCGAAAAACCGGTACCTGCAGCACATGCAGAGTTCACGGATGTAGAAGCAGGCAGATACTTCTATGATGCAATTTCATGGGCGGCAGAGAAGGGAATCACGGTAGGTCTCACTGACGGCACCGGCAGATTCGGAGTCGGCCAGAAGTGCACAAGGGGCATGCTTGTTACATTCCTGTATCGGTTTGCAGTATCAAAGTAAAACTGATCAATTCAGCTGAAAGAGTCCGCTCAAGCGGACTCTTTTTGACGTTTTCACTCAGCATCTGCATGCATATAATTCTGCTTCTGAAGTGAATCTGAAAACATCTCTGTCAAAAGACATAAGTCCATATTAAAATGTAATAGGTTGTATATACTGAAGCATTGATACTCTGAACAGCCGTTTTATTGCGGCTTTCATTATGGAGAAGTGTTACTCTTTATGAAAAAGATCTGGAAAGTTATCATCGGCGGAATTCAAAGCAAGATTTTAAATCTGATGCTTTTTACGTTCCTGGCTGTTGCCGGAGCTTATCTTGCCGTCATCATGTATCAGTCATCACAGCTGAATGATCTTGTTACCACGACAAATGACAGTCAGGTCGCTTCGATCAGTGATATTTCGGAAGAAACAATGCAGGATTTGATTGAAGGCAATCTGCTGAGGATTACCAATCTGAATGCACAGAGTATTGACAATACTTTCCGGACACTGCAGTCACATGTCGAATTCATGAATGAATATGCAAGCCGGCTGTATTCAGATCCGGACGCATTCAAGCCTGTTTATATCAGTGAACCGGATCCTGCAAATCAGGGATTCACTACCGCTCAGATTATTTACGATGAAGGTGTTGACCGTGATTCAGCATCAGTCAGAAGAACAATCGGGTTGATCGGCAATATGTCAAATCTGATGGAAACACTTTACAACAGTTTCTACAATCTCAATTCCTGCTTCATCGGCACAGCGGACGGTGTCATGATGATCGTTGACTCTGAATCATCCAACAAATTCAATGAAGACGGATCGGTTAAGACGATTCCGTACAGAGAGCGCAACTGGTACAAAAATGCGGCTGAGCAGGGAGGAGTTCAGATCTCTGAGATTGAGACTGACTACTTCAGCGGCAAAATCGGAATTGTCTGCAGCATTCCCGTCTGGGTTGACGATAAAGTGATCGCAGTAGTCGGAGCAGATTTCTTCCTGGAAAACATCAAGGAAGCACTCAATTCCAATGTCATGAACGGCGGTTTCAGCTTCCTTGTCAATCAGCAGGAAGACATCATTCTCTCAACCGAAAGCGCAGGGTATTTCCCGCTTGAGCCGGGTGATGAGCCGTCCGAAATGAGCGAAACAAAAGAATTTATGAATTTCATTCATGAAGCCCTGAAGGAAGAAACAGGCGTCAGAACCGTCAGAATCGGAAATGAAACTTTCTACATGTGCGGCAAGCCGATGGAAAATGTCAGCTGGGCTGCGGTCACATGCATGAATAAGGAAATCACGGATCTGCCTCTGAAGATGATGTATTACGAATACAAGAAGATCAATCAGGAAGCAGAGCAGAGATTCAGTTCAAGTATCAGGCAGTCAAGACTTACACTGATCGTCCTTCTGCTGATCATTTTCCTGATCGGTCTGGCCAATACGGCTGTTCTTTCCGAACGGATTGTCAAACCTCTTTCAAAAATGACAAAAGAAATCGGATCGATGGCAAGCCATGACCTCAGATTCCGTATGAAGGATCCCTACCGGACCGGAGATGAAATCCAGGTGCTTGCGGAGACGTTTGAAGATCTTTCAGTCAAGCTGAATTCATATATTGATGAAGTTAAAACAGTGACAGCTGAAAATGTAAGAATCTCATCTGATTTCCGATTGGCCAGGGATATTCAGGCTTCCGTACTTCCGGATCCGACGACTGCTTTTGAAGGCAGAAAAGATTTTGAAATCTACGCAACGATGGATCCGGCCAGAGAGGTCGGCGGCGATTTCTATGACTTCTTCCTGATTGATGAAAATCATCTCGCAATGGTTATTGCGGATGTTTCAGGCAAAGGCGTACCGGCAGCACTGTTTATGATGATTGCCAAAGCATTGATCAAAAACAGACTGCTTGACGGCGACTCTCCGGGGGAGGCACTTGCCAATGTCAACCGCCAGCTGACTGAAAGCAATACACGTGATATGTTTGTCACAGTCTGGTGTGCCGTGCTGGATCTTAAAACAGGTAAGGGATGCGCTGCCAACGGCGGTCATGAACATCCTGCCCTGAAGAGAAAAGGCGGGGTATATGAACTGGTGAAATACAGACATTCTCCTGCACTCGGTATGTTGAGCGAACTGAAGTATGCCGAGCATGAATTCTCTCTTGAACCCGGTGATTCCGTGTTTGTTTATACGGATGGTGTACCTGAAGCTGCTGATCCGTCGATGAATCAGTTCGGCACCGACAGGATGATTGATGCTCTCAATATCAATGAGAATGCCGGACCGCAGGAAACCATCTACAATGTGACAAACAGCGTCGGTGTCTTCTCAGAGGGTGCCGATCAGTTTGACGACATTACCATGCTCTGTATCAGATACAACGGGAAAAATCAGTAAAAGTTGAAATCAGAATTCTCTTCACGGATGTTGCAGATGATGAGAGATATTTCTATGATCCTGTCTACTTAGCACTCGACAATGAAATTACAGTCGGTGCCGGAGGACAGGGTAAATTCTCACCTGATGCACCATGTACAAGAGAGCAGTTTGTCACATTCCTTTACAGACAGCAGGGCAAGTCTGCCTATACAAAGGGAGCAGAGTTCACTGATGTAGCGGCAGATGCATGGTATTACGATGCAATCTCATGGGCAGCTGAAAAGGGAATCACGGTAGGTCTCAATGACGGCACCGGCAGATTCGGCGTCGGTCAGAAGTGCACAAGAGGCATGCTTGTCACATTCCTGTATCGCTTTGCAGTAGCTGAAGAATAATCAGCATCCACTCACAACAAAGGAGTCCGAAAGTGCTC
>JAUNEN010000037.1 GCA_030525525.1 Erysipelotrichaceae bacterium | reverse complement strand
CTGTTTGTTGTATCTGTACAAATCTGTCCGGGAAGTTTGCAGTTATACAATAATCTCCTTCTTGATGTGAACAGGCAATGATATAACTAAGATATAAAGAACAAAATTGAGGTGCATTATGGAAAAGAATGACAGAGTCTGTCAGACTTATCTTCAGATCCTGCGTCATGAACTGATCAGTGCGATGGGCTGTACAGAGCCGATTGCACTGGCCTATTGTGCCGCCTCCGCCCGTTCAGCGCTGGGCTGTCTGCCTGAAAAGATCAGGGTTGAAGCCAGCGGCAATATCATCAAAAACGTCAAAAGCGTCATCGTCCCCAATACAGGCCACAGAAAAGGAATTGCTGCAGCAGCCTGCATCGGTGTTCTTGCCGGCAACGAAAAGGCTGAGCTTGAAGTCATATCCAATGTGAGCGATGAAGAAAAAGAACAGCTTGCCTCTTACATGGAGCAGACCGAAGTCGAGATTCTTCCCCTGTCTTCAGACAATCTGCTCGATATGATCGTGACTGTCTATGCGAAAGACTCTTATGCAAAAGTGCGGATTGCAAATGAGCATACAAATATCATTCTGATTGAAAAAGATCATGAAGTTCTCTTTGAAAAGAATGCTGCGGAAGATCATAAGGACGAAGAAGAACCGGACTACTCACTGCTGAATGTCGAAGGTATCTATAACTTCGCCTGTACTTGCGATATTGAGGATGTCAGGGAAATACTTGACCGTATGATTGAAAACAATACGGCAATCGCAGAAGAAGGCATGAAAAACGATTACGGTGCAAATATCGGAAAAGTTCTTCTGAAGACTTCATCAAGCCTGAAAACCCGTGCGATCGCATATGCCGCAGCAGGCAGCGATGCAAGAATGAACGGATGCGAACTGCCGGTCGTTATCTGTTCAGGCAGCGGCAATCAGGGGCTGACCGCCTCCATGCCGGTCATTGTCTATGCAAAGGAATATGGTGCTACAGAAGAAAAACTGTACCGTGCCCTGCTGATCTCAACCCTCATCACAATTCATCTCAAAGCAGGAATCGGCAGACTTTCGGCTTATTGCGGAGCTGTGAGTGCAGGGGCCGGGGCCGGGGCAGGAATTGCTTATCTTCATGGCGGCAATGAAAGTGTGATCAGCCACACAATCGTCAATGCACTTGCAATTACATCCGGAATCGTCTGCGATGGTGCAAAGTCTTCCTGTGCAGCAAAAATTGCCACAGCTGCTGAAACCGGCATCTTCGGCTTTGAAATGTATCAGAACGGTCAGCAGTTCTACGGCGGAGACGGCCTAGTGGTCAAAGGCGTTGAAAACTCAATTGCAAACTTTGCAAGACTTGCAAGAATCGGCATGCGGGAAACCGATCAGGAAATCATAAAGATGATGACGGAATCCGGATCCCCCGCTGCGCACTGACACCATTCAAAATCAATGTGACAGTTCACCAGAGATATTGATCGGACCATACAAAAACTCACCGCGCGGTGAGTTTTTAAATTCATTCTGAAGATCAGTCTTCCCCTTCAGCAGCCGCCAGATCCGCAGCCTGCATTGCCTGAATTTCAGGAATCATTGAGAGCATCGGTTCTTCATCAATTCCCTTGATCTTGCGGTGTACATAGTTCTTTGTACATCTGTAAACCTGAGGAGAAAGAACAACGACACCGATCAGGTTCGGCAGCATCATCAGACCGTTGAATGTATCGGAGATATCCCATGCAAGCTGTGCTTCGAGAACAGAGCCGGCCAGTACGATAAGCGCGAAGATGACACGGTAGATCATGATTGATTTTGTTCCGAAAAGATATTCAAATGCCTTGGAACCATAGTGACTCCAGCCAAGTACGGTTGAGTAGGCAAATAAGAGAACCGCAAGAGCGACAAATGCCGAGCCGAGCTGACCGAAGACATTGGAGAATGCCCATGATACAAGTGAAGAAGAACCGACTGTTTCGGCGGCCTCTGTCAGAACACCGGTTTCAAGATTGACGGCACCGCTTGTCAGGATGACAAGTGAAGTCAGAGTGCAGACAACAACCGTATCCGCAAACACTTCAAAGATACCCCACATACCCTGTCTCACCGGTTCACGTACGTTGGAGCTGGAATGGACCATAACCGATGAACCGAGACCTGCTTCATTGGAGAAGACACCTCTCTTCATACCCATCTTCATGGCTGAAGCAATTCCTGCACCGACAATACCGCCGGCTGCAGATTTCAATGCAAAGGCTCCTTTGAAAATCGAAACAAACGCCGCCGGAATCAATGAGACATGCATCAGAATAATCACAACCGAGCCGAGCAGATACAGAATGACCATAAACGGTACAAGTCTTTCCGTAAGTGCCGCCACACGCTTGAGGCCGCCGATAATGACTGCGCCGACTGCGATAAACAGGAAGATGCCGGTCGCAAGTTTCGGAATTCCGAATGCGGAATTAATATTGGAAACCATCGAGTTGACCTGACTCATATTGCCGATTCCGAATGAAGCAATGACACAGAAAATCGAGAACAGAACCGCAAGAACCGTACCGACTGTTTTCATGCCGGGCTTTGCGCCGAGACCGTCTTTCAGATAATACATGGCGCCACCGCACCACTCACCTTCAGAATTCTTTCTTCTGTAGAGAATACCGAGTACGTTTTCTGAATAATTTGTCATCATTCCGAAGAATGCGATCAGGATCATCCAGAATACTGCACCGGGACCGCCGGTTGCGATCGCTCCGGCAACGCCGACGATATTACCTGTTCCGACTGTCGCAGCAAGTGCTGTACATAATGACTGGAACTGAGAGATGGTTCTGTCTGCAGTATGCTGAGTAATATGTTCTTCATGAAAAATTGCACCGATCGTATGTTTCCACCAGTATTTGAAATGTGTGATCTGGAAAAAACCGGTCAGACATGTCATCAGTACTCCGGTTAAGCCAAGCAGCGCAAGTGCAGGCCATCCCCAGATCTGAGAGTTCAGTGCATCATTGATCCTTGTAATTGTTTCAATCATATTCAGATTCCCCTTTTATGAATACAAACGCCATTATAAATGCCTTTATTTTCACATTGCAAGCAAATATTTTCATAAACATGTAAATGCTTACATTATTTTCGATATTCATCATGAAATCAAACCGGTTGAACCGTTCATTTATTTTGATGCGGCTATTATTAAGTCTCTGCTTCACAGCAGCCGGCAATCAGACCTGAAGTATCCGGAAACAAAAAGAAGAGAAATCAAACTTTCCCTTCCTTGAACATCTTCATCATTTCATTGGTCAGACTGTAATCATTGTCCTGAAGGACAATCTCTTCCCTGTTTTTCCATTCGGCTGTTTTCAGCTCATGATGATCCACCGTGATCTGATCATCATCTGCTTCGCAATAATAACCGGCAAGAATATCTGATGCAGGGCCCCACGGCTGCGATTTGTAATAGCGGATGTTTTTCACATTCAGCCCGGTTTCCTCTTTGACTTCCCTTGCCACGGTTTCTTCAAATGTTTCCCCGATTTCCGTAAAACCGGCTACCAGGGCATAGCCGCCATATCCTCTGGCGTATTTTGTCACAAGGAGTCTTTCCTGATTGATCACGCCGACAATGACTGCCGGATTGATTCGCGGATAGATGATATTGCCGCACTTCGGACAGATCATTGCCCGCTCTGTTTCATGAAGTATGTTTTTCTCTCCGCATCTGCCGCAGTACCTGCTGGTTTCATACCATTTTGCCAGATGATATGCAGTGAACAATGCATATACAGATTCTTTCGGCTCAAGCTGCTTTCTGCGGACTGTTCTGAAATCGATCAGTTCATACCCTTCGGCTTTGATTTCTTCCGGGCAGTAAAACAGATGCATTGCATCAACGGAAAAGAGATAAATCAAGTTCTTGTTTTCTGCGTTGAGATCTTTGACCTTCGGAAAGATCAGCCTGCTTTCTTCGATTTTCATAAGGATTCTGTCCTGCTCCATACAGAAAACAAAATCTTCTCCTTGCGCAGCGATCTGCCTGTATTCGTTATAAAGCTTATGGGGTGCAATATCCTGAATCATAGTGTTTTCCTCTGTCCGCAGATATATTAGCAGATTCTTTGGAAACAATATCTATGATGCATTCGTTTCTTTTTCATATTCAATCATAAAGTCGCAATACTCTGCTCCCCTGCCGATCGTCTGTGTTCTTTTCCAGTGAAGTGAGGAATGAAGATTTCCGTAAGCAGTATCATCCGAATCGCAGAATGCCCGACAGATTTCAGGACATTGATATTTCATGCATGCGTCCATATACGGGCAGCGTGTGATATTGAAACGGATCTGATTTTCTTTGTGTTCAGGGAATTCATATGAAAAACCTGCTTCCGGCGGAAAAGCCATCTTTGAAATCTTCATAAACAAAGAAGGATGATTCTCTGCGACATGCGGAAGTGACGCGCTCCATTGCATGAGAGGTACGAGTTTCATTGAAAACCTCTGAAAGTATTCGTGGATGTAATATTGTGCCTGCTCGGGGTTCAGGCCATGGGCACGCAGTGTCTGATACATCGCAATACATGGATAAATTCTTGAGAATGTATGCGCTCTTTTCTGTTTTGAATCGTCTTTGTTTTCCCTGCACAGTCCGAGGTATCTGCCCTGTGCTTTTCCGGCAATCATCTTTGCTTCAAGAAGCCCGTAATCTTCTTTCAGAATCTGAAAGATACCATGAATCACACGATGAAATCTCATATCCGCCCCTCCCGAGTTAGTATTATTTAACTTAATTATAGTACTCTGAAAGAAAATGAAATCAATTGAAAAGAGATGCCTTTCAAAAGACACCTCTTCCGGGATTTTTTATAAAGAAGATTACAGCTTCAGTGCTGCTTCAAAGCCTTCCTTCATTGCGACAAGTGCATTGCCTGCCTTGACTGCAGAACCGACAACATAGATGCGGTAATTGTTTTCATTGTTTCTGGACAGTGAAATCGCTCCGCATTTTTCATAATAGCGGACCATCTCTCTCGAGATCCCGAGAAGTTCAGATAATTCACAGATGCTGTATTCTTTCATAATGCCTTTTACACAGCCTCTTTCAGATCAATTTCTGACAGTTCTATCACAAAGTGTTCTTCATCAATTCCCGTATAAGGATGGGAGTCCGTCACTTTAAAACTGACTCCTCCTACTTCAGTTTTTTCAAAATCACCCGGGCCGCCCATGATGACATACTGAGGGCCGCAATAAACCATAACCCCCTCCTCATTTCGAAACAGCGGCATGGTTTCAAGCGGTTTTCCGGCATCGATGCCGAGTGTTTCAAGATAAGAAGAAACGTCCGGATACGAAGATGCGAATGTTCTGTAAAACAGCCTGCAGTCTTCACAATCACAGAGATCTTCTTCCCTGATATTTCTGTAATACTCTCTTGTTTTTTCTCTGTTCATCAGTTCATCTTCAGCCTTGTCTTCATCTGCTCAATCAGCTCAAAGAATCTTTCTTCAAGAATGAATGCTTCACCGAAAGGATTGAGTACAATTCCGGCAATCTGTTTTTCATTGTTCCGGGCCAGCGGAATCACTTCAAGAATATGCTTCTGCACTTTTGAAAAATGTTCGCCATACTCTCCCATTTCTTCGGGAGCCGAGAAAACAGGCAGGTAATATTTATTCTGATTCAGCAGAATATCCGGCTCCATCCGCACTTCATCCTTTGTGCTGAATTCCATTCCCTGAAGCTTCGAAAGATCACCGTCTGCTTCTTTGAGTGCTTTTTCCATGACCTGCATATCAGCTTCGGAAAGAACTGCCGTACACGGTACCCATACATAAGAATCTCTCAGAAACTCCATGACATCGATGAAATGATCCTGATTATTCTCAACATAAAGCGTATGGACAGCTTTCTTAAGCAGCTTTCCGTCGGCAAGATCCGCTTCCGTCAGTTCCATGCTCGGTGTCATATCAGTCATCAGAATCACTGTGCCGTTTTCTCTTTTCTGAACAAAGAAAGCAATGGATTCACCCTTGTGAAATCCGAAATTCTGCTTCGGTTCTTCGAGCAGATAGCCGACTAACGAATGTGCTCCGATATCGGTCAGTCTGACCGGAACTGTTTCCGGTTTCAGCCCCTTGCGGGTCAGCTGAACCTTCACATCATCAATATGGACCTCATCTCTGAATTCATCCAGAAATGTCATGTATCTGGTCGTTTCCAGATTTTCGCTAACAGCATACTTTTCCAGCGCTTCAATTTTCTTCGCATAGCGTTTATGCAGACTGCCGTCATCATCTTTAAAGTAGAAAAACGGCTGATCCTTCAGCGTTTCAATCCCGACACTCATGCGGTTTGAATTGTCCGGATCAAAGAAATGAAATCTGTTTCCGCTCCGTTTGGCAAGTGAGAGGATTTCCAGACGCAGACACCTCTGCTCATCAATGTAGCCGTATGTGAGCACGGAATCAGCCTGGTATGCATCAGGCAGTGTCTGTGCATAGAATCTTAGATCGTCATTGATCATGAAGACCGTGAAGTTTTTATACAGTGCCCGGAAACCTGTTTCCTTAAAATCCATAAGCACCTCCCTTGTCTATCAATATTTTAACGCTTCCTGCTCAAAACCTTCTGATCGAATTCAGCAAGTACCGCCTTCATCTCTTCCGGAAGTCTTTCAACGCATCTTTCTTTCAGTTCTTCATCGATTCCGTAATATGCTTCGGCGATACTGCCTGCCATGGCAGCGATTGTATCAGTGTCCCCACCCAGTACTACCGCCTTGCGGATAACATCCTCAAAGCTTTCTCCTTCAAGAAAAGCAATGATTGCTTCGGGAACCGTATCCTGACAGACCGCACTTCTGATATGAGCTTTTTTCAGACTGTCATATGAAACAGACAGATCATATCCGAACTGCTTTTCACAATAATCTCTGATTTCTTCTTTCGATGATTTCTGTCCGGCAAGATAAATCGCCGCCGCAATTGCTTCTGCACCTTTGATGCCTTCAGGATGATTATGCGTCACTTCCGCGCTCAGCTTGGCGTCATGAAGAACTTCCTCAAGTGAATCATTCAGCCACGCAGCAGACGAAACACGCATGGCAGAACCGTTGCCGTAACTGTGATAGGGTTTCGGGTTTCCTGCAAAAATCCAGTCATAGAAATTCCCGCCGTATCCTGCATTCGGATATTTTCTTCCCCATTTCTGCATGGATGAAACAATTGCCTGTCTGACTGTTTCGTCATCTTTTCCTTCTGTTTCAAGAAGAGCTTCTGCCACCGCAATGCTCATGACTGTATCATCCGTAAATCTGCATTTCCTGTTTAACAATTCAAATTCATATCTGATCGGCAGCTGTGTAAATTCAAATCTTGAACCGATCATATCTCCGATTAATGCACCGTACATGTTCAATCCTCCTTGTTCTTGACTGATTTCAGTATAGCTGTATGCGCAGATAAAAAGGTCGTTTCAGAAGCGACAAATGCTTCTTCAGCGACCTTTTCTCACTTATTTTCTGAATTCTATTCTGACAATCACCATCCTCACAAGACGATCGCACATATGAATCATGAGTTTATGAAACAGATTCACTTCCGGATAGATATCGCGATATCCGCGCATATAGCTTCTGGCAGTGACGGATTGAAAGAGCGGGCTCCATGTTTTTAATTCAGATTCATGTTCAAGTGAAAAATATGCATTGACATCCGTGATTCCTGCTTCTTTGAGCCATGTTTTTCTCATCATCTTCGCACCTTTTGAATTGCAGGCATCAAAGACGAGAACCGCACCGGAAAAGCGTTCAGCCATCTTTGCAAAAAGAGCTTTCAGATCTTCTGTTCTGAAGTAGTAGAAAACACCGGTCGCATAGAATATTGCACCCTCAGAACTCTCAATCTGATCCATCCATTGATAATCATTCAGATCGCATCCGATATTGTGTTCACGCTCTGTTTCACTCAGCAGTTCATTGCGGATGGCAATCACATCAGGCAGATCGATATTATAGCCGGTACATAAGCCGTTATCACATTTGCGGAATGTATCATCCAGTCCGCATCCCAGTGAAACAACGGCAGCTTTGGGATGGACTTTCAGATACGCTCTGATTTCACAGGCTGCATCATACTGTCTCTGGGCAACTTCAAGTGCGCCGAAAAGACCTGCCAAGCTTTCCATCTTTTTCCCTTTTGTTTCAAAGTCATAATCAAGACATTCAATCAGTCTGCCAGCTTCTTCATCCTGAAACAGATGAGGAAAACGCTCTGAACAGATCTTTCTCCCATACAGAGGAATCACCAGTGTTTCCTGAACCGTATTCGGTTCAATATGATATTTTTTCATACACATTCCTTTCTCAACGGATCAGCAAAGAGCAGATCAAAGCCAGAACCAGAGCAATCAACGGGCAGAGCAGTATCATCACCGCATGTTCTTTTGCATTGAATCCGAACAGATGCATGCCGAGATGTGCTTTCACTTCCGGATAGTAATGCGAAAAGAAATCCGAATTGCAGAGCAGATACAGATCGAAAAAGAGAATATCGAAAGCCTTGAGGCTCAGCAGCATAAGCACAAAACGGATAAACAGCTGCATGAATGTAAATCGGTTTCTGATGCCGTCATACATTCCGTATATCACTGCACCTGCCATCATCAGGATTGAAATAACAGCAAGCAGCCAGCCGAGCGCATGGGCGCCTTTGAAGCGTTCTGCTTTCGGAAGAATTGCATCGCGCACTTCCTTTGGGGCTGAAGAGAAATATTTCGGGTCCTGAATAAAGGCAACACCTGCCCATAACATCAGAAAGAGACCTGCCATCAGAATCAATGACAAAATAAGTGTTGTGATCATAGATCTTTCTTCTTTGCCAGGACCGTAATCCAGGGCTTTGATGGATGATGTTCTGTCTTCACTTCAGCAAATCCTGCACTTTTCAATGCAGCTTCAATTTCTTCAGCTGTATGGTTTTTCATGCCGTCAATGATCTTTTCAAAAGCAAGCGAAGTCTGATCCAGACCGTCTGATTCATTGCAGATCATGAAATATCCGCCGTTTTTCAATACTCTGTATATTTCCGCAAAGCTTTGTTCAAGCGATCCCCAGAAGTAGATTGTTTCAAATGCAGTCGCAAGATCAAATGACTCATCTTCAAATTCCAGATGCGCCGCATTGCCAAGGCTTACAGTGCAATAGCCGGCTTCGACCATCCTGCGGTTATACTTTTCAGTTTTGCTGACGGAAAGAGGAGAGATATCAATCGCAGTCATATGGGCGCCAGGGTATCTGTTCATCAGCCTTTTTGCATTTGCCCCTGCTCCGCACCCCATTTCAAGAAGCTGATGCGGTATAAAATCCGGCAAATAAGACATTCCCCACTCTGCCATTTTTGAATGGCCGCTGTTCATGCTGATGAGCATCAGCTTTCCCAAGAAGCCTTCCGGTCTGCGTGTCTGTGAAAAAAACTTTTTAATCAGATTCATGATTTTCCCTTCTTTCTGAAACGGAAATAGCCTTCAAGATCCAGATCAATTGCTTTGCGGACTGTTTCGAAGCCTCTTTGATGTGCTTCGGCTTCAAGCTCTTCAAATGAGAACAGCGCTTCTTCATTGTGTCCCCAATGCAGAAGGAAGTCCACGATATGAATGCACCGTCTGTTCACATCCGCGATATAGATACTTCCGTCATCTTTCAATACTCTGTGCGCTTCATCAAAGAATGCCCGCCAGCCTTCCACATGATGGAGAATGCAGAAGTCAAGGATCGCATCAAAACTCTGATCTTCGAAAACCGAAAGATCATCTGCACTTGCCTGCAGGAATCTGCCGCCCGGTACATATTTTTCTCTTGCCAGGATCAGCTGTTCCTCCATCACATCAATCCCTGTATAACTTTTCGGATTTTCTTTTGCGATCAGACTTGCTGCATATCCGTTACCGCAGCCGATTTCAAGAATATCCCTGTCTTTGATGACAAGACCGTATTTTTTGAATTCGGGCAGTTCGATTGTCCGGACATACCATTTCCGCCATCCGCTCTGCATGGCATTGAATTCTTTTCTGTTCAGCCTCATGATTTGTCTTCCCCTTTCAAAAACAATTCATCACGTCACCGGTGTCAGTCTAAACTAACCGATATCTTTTATGAATGCCCATCACATGATGAGCGAAGTTAGATATCACTTACTATTGTAATGATCTTCTGTTTTTTGACAAGAAAACTTCAGGGAGTTTCAGAATGAAGAAAGCATTTTGATGAGCCTGTATACAGAACTTATGCCATAATATGGCTCGTGATTTTACGGAGGAACTTTCTATGGCAGCATTCAGCTGGCTGTATCTATCGGCAGCATCGCTGTGCAGTGCATCGCTTTCACTGCTGATGCGTTTCTTTTCATCAGCCAAAAAAAGCCGCTATGAGATGATACTCGGGAATTATCTGACCTGTTCATTCGTCGGTTTTCTGCTGATCAATGACAAAGCGCTCATCTTTCATTCCCATCCTTCAACATATTTGTGCGGTCTCATCGGAGGGATTCTGTTTGTTCTTTCGCTTCTGTGCATGCAGCACAGCATTGAAACGGATGGCGCCATCCTGACTTCTGCCTTTTCAAAACTCGGCCTTCTGGTGCCGCTGCTATTGAGCATTGTCGTATTCGGTGAAAAGCCGGCACTTACACAGGCAATCGGCCTGTGTACATTGATTGCGGCAATCTTCATCTTTTCATACGAACAGAACAGTATCAAAGACAGCAGAAAGATTCATTTGTTCTTCCTTCTGATCGTCCTTCTCACCGGCGGAGCAGCGGATGCGATGGCAAAGGTCTATGACATCATCGGCATCCGCAATGAAGACAGCGTCTATATTCTTCTTGTTTTCTTCTTCGCTTCAATTCTGACATTTTTCCTTTCGGAGAAAGAACTGAAGCAGATCAAACAGAAACATTCACTGCGTGATCTTGCTTACGGAATCCTGATCGGTACTCCGAATTATTTCTCATCTGTCTTTCTGCTGAAGGCACTGAACGGACTTCCGGCATTCATTGTGTATCCCGTATTTTCCTGCAGTGCAGTAATCATCGTCACACTTCTCAGTCTGTTCTTCTTTCATGAGGTTCTCAGCAGAAGGCAGCTTGCCGGTCTGATTCTGATTCTCGTTTCCCTTGCCCTTCTCAATTTATAGTGAAAGACAAAAGCCCTCATCATCATGATTGAGGGCTTGAGTGTATATGGATTCAGTGACCGGTATTTCTTATTTTCTCATTAACGGCACACCGGCATTCCATGCCTGTCCGACCTTTTCAGTGCTGACATAATAGCCGTGCTGGAACTGATCAAAGATCAGGGCATTCAGCTTGGCAGGATCAACCTTGTCGTTTTCAGAGAGCACACTCTCTTCCGCAGCTGTATTGATGATCTTACCGACGATGCAGTAGAAACTATCGTTTTCAACAACATCTGCGAGCTCGCATTCCATAACAACCGGGAATTCCTCAATGACCGGTGCATTGACAAACTCACTCCTGACTGCCGTATATCCGGTTCTCTCGAATTTGTCAGTCATTTTGTTGCCGGTGGCGATTCCGAAGAAATCAGCAGCTTCCATATGATCCCTGTCAGCCAGTGAAACCGTGAATGCTTTTGTCTTCAGAAGATTCTGTGTTGTCTTGTGATCTTCATCGATAAAAAGCGCAATTCTGTCTGTATTGCAGATCATTCCCCATGCGGCATTCATCACATTGACCTTGCCGTTTTCATCATAAGCCGCAACCATCAGTACAGGCATCGGATATACTGCCTGAACCACTCCGAGATTCTTTTTCATTGTTTTTGTTCCTTTCTGTTTCAATTTTTGAAGATGTTCTGAATCATCTTCACTTGACCTTTCTTTACAAAGCTGATTATACTTTCAGCAGAAATAAATGAAAGTACCAGCTTTTGTGTAAGGTACTTACTTACAGGTAAGCATATGAAGAAACGAATTGAGGATGCAGATTTTGACACAACCGGCTACAGCTACACACTGTCATTGATTTCAGGCAAATACAAACCGGTCATTCTGTACTGTCTGATGGAATATGAACCTGTCCGTTTCAATCAGATGCAGAGATATCTGAAAAAGATCGCCGACAAAACACTGAGCCAGAATCTCAAAGAGCTGGAAGCGGATGATCTGATCGTACGGACTGTTTATCCGCAGATTCCGCCCAAAGTCGAATACCGCCTGAGTGAGCGCGGCCATTCACTTGTCAGGGTTCTCGATCAGCTCTGTGACTGGGGAAATGAAAACCGTCGTTAAAAACGGTTTTTTTCATATCAGAAGATTGATCAGCAGACCGCTGAAAAGTGAAAACAGCATGATAAATGCAATATAGATCAGAAAATGTTTCCAGCCGGTTACGATTTTCAAAGCTCCGAGATTCGTGATTTTTGTGGCGGGACCGGTGATCATGAAAGCTGCCGCACTGCCGATACTCATCCCTTCCCGCAGCCACTCAGCAAGAATGGGAATGGTTCCGCCTCCGCATGCATAAAGAGGAACACCGATGGTAGCTGCCATCAATACACCCCAAGCCTGATCATTTCCGAAAAGAGTCACCATCGCTTCTTCCGGAACATATCTCTGAAAAACCGCAGACAGAAGAATGCCCGTCAAGAACCAGAAACCGGTTGTTCTGATATTGCGGTAAAAATTCTGAAGATAGCGGATGAAAAGATTGGGATGCGTATCTTTGTTTTTCGGTGCATCGAATCCTTTGAAATCAAAAAATTCTTTATCTTTGAAAAACAGATGAATCAACAGGCCTGCAGAACATCCGCAGACAAAACATGAAATAATCCGCACAGCCAGAACCTTCATACCTAAAGCAGCGCTGTAGATGATCAGCTGCGGATTCAGAAGAATCGATGCCATCATAAACGTTGCCAGCCAATCCTGCCGCATTCCCTGTTTATGAAATGATGCCGCAATCGGAATTGTCCCGTACATGCAAAGCGGAGATGCAATGCCGAGAATGCATGCAAGAATGATCCCGAAAAGTCTTGAACTGCTGTCTTTCAGTCTGACAAATGTTTCATGGATTCTGTTTTTCGCAAAGACTGAAATGAAAGAGCCGATTGCCATTCCAAAGATCCAGTAGACAAAAATCTGTCTGAACTGCACTTCAGCATAATAGAAAATATAAATGAATTCTCTCTGCAGAATTCCTATGAACTCACTCATCGATATTCACCAGATCATATGACCTTGTCCCAAGGTGAATCTCTTCAGCATATTCGAGTGTATGCATTCCATGCTGTGCTTCAATCCGTCTGAGGAATGATTCATTGCCTTTTGCCTGTTCAATCAGATCAACACATGCCTGATCCAGCGCAACCGGATCGGTTGAAGCCAGAATCCCGATATCATGAATGTCAGGTTCTGCCGGATTGCCGTCGCAATCACAATCGACTGACAGACGGTTCATAACATTGACGTAGACAATATGTTCTTTTCCGACATGTTCTCTGAAGCCGTAAACCATTTCAGCAAGTGCCTCCAGCCAGGCATCCTGATCGCTGTACCAGATACTGCCGGATGTTCTGGTGCCGGCTGAATGAACATATACCTTGCCTGACGCAGATGAAATGCCGATACCGACATTCTTGATTGCGCCGCCGAATCCTGCCATCGCATGTCCTTTGAAATGGGAAAGAATCAGCCAGTCTGTATAGTTTTCAGCATGACTGCCGACAATGATACGGTTCAGGCGTTTTCCGCCTTCAAAAGGCCATTCGACTTCCCCTTCCTCATCCATCAGGTCAAAATCTGCGATTGAAGTAAAGCCATGATCTTTGGCAACCTGCTTATGCATGGCGCTTTCCGAGCGTGAACCGCCATATGCTGTATTGCATTCAACAATCGTACCGCCGACTGTCTGAACCAGGTCGCCGATCAGTTCAGCTCTCAGATAATTGCTTGCCGGCGGTTCACCGGTCGAAACTTTGACAGCGGTTTTTCCCTGCGGCTGCCATTCAAGCCGGTTGAAAAGGCGGACAAGCCCTTCTGCTGAAATATCAGAAGTGAAGTATACCGTTGAATTCTCCTGAGTATCCGGTTCACTCTGTGCGGGAGCAGCCGGTTCATTCTCTGCCGGTTCTGTTTCAGCTTCATCATCTGACGGCACAGCAGCTGAAGGTTCTTCAGATGTACACGCTGTTAACGGTGCAAACAGCACCACCAAACTCAATATGGATTGAAAAAGCTTTTTCATGAATCCTGTCTCCTCATATTCGTTTTTTTACAGATCCGCTTACTGTTAAACATCTCTCATACATTATAGTTTACTTTTACGGCAGAAGTCTGCCCTATCGCATGTCAGTTAAATAGAACTGATTTCTGCAGATCATCTTCATTGGAATCGCAAGAGATGATTCAGTCTCAAAATTTCAGCTGCCGGTTACTGCAAGCTGAAAAAGAGCGGTTCCGCTCTTCTCAATACCAGTCATGTTTTTCATTGCGGTCGAGTGCATTGATTTGCTGCATCTCTTCTTCACTCAGCTCAAAGCTGAACAGATCAAGATTTTCTTTGATGTGCTCCGGATTCGATGAGCCGGGAATCACAACGATCCCCCTCTGCAGATCCCATCTCAGGATGACCTGAGCCGCAGAAACATGGTGTGCTTCTGCAATCTCATTGATTGTTTCATCGCTGAGCATCTCTTTTGTATGGCCTCTTCCCCCTAAAGGATACCAGCACTGCACAACGATTCCTTTTTCCTGAATGAACGGTACAACATCCTGTTCCTGATAGTAAGGATGAATCTCATTCTGAACCAATGCCGGCATGATTGAAATCTCCGGCAGAAAATCCGTCAGTTCTTCAACATACCAGTTGGACAGTCCCAGTGAACGGATTTTTCCGGCTTCAACATATTTTTCCATTGCCTGATAAGCTTCAATATCACCGGTACCCGGATGATGCAGAAGCATCATATCGATATATTCAAGATCAAGTTTTTCAAGAGCCGCATCAATCGCCGCTTCCGGATCATCGAATTGAGTCGGATATATTTTGGTAATCACAAAGATATCTTCACGGTCAATGCCGTATTCTTCCATTGCCCTGCGCACGCCTTCACCGACCGCTTCCTCATTTCCGTACATATAAGCTGTATCAATCAGCCTGCCGCCGTTTTCAAGAAGACTCATGACAGAATTCACACATGTATCATGATCCAGAGAATACGTTCCAAGTCCCATGATCGGCATCGTATAGCCGCTGTTCAGCAATACACTTCTGCTTTCAAAATCAAAGACTCCGACCTCTTCAGAACCTGTGTTTTTCGTACCGGTATTGCTTGTTTCAGGCTCTTCTGTTTTCTGAATTGCTTCATCATTCCGATCAGACGATTCTGTTTCTGAAACTTCATTCTGCGATGCGCAGGAGCCAAGCAGAAAGGCTGCTGCAAGAAGCGCAGCGATCGCCCGCCTTCTCATATGCCTTCCCGATGAAGAGCTTTCAGCAGATTTGCCATATTCTGCCCAAGATTGCGCATATTGTTCATGCCCTCTTCATCCTTTTCCACATCACCGGGCAACTGACCGTAAACCATATTCCAGTATGTGGAACCGACAACATACATTTCATGATTGAGGAAAAAATGATTCATCGCATCGATTGCCTGCAGAGCGCCTCCTCTTCTCAGTGCTGCCGCAGAAGCTCCTGCTTTATGTTTCATAAGTCCCGGATTCATATCGCAGACAACCGCAGCTCTTTCAATCACTGCCTGCATATTTGCAGAAATGTTGGCGGAATAAACAGGTGAAGCAAGAAGAATTCCGTCAGCTTCCTTCATCTTTTCAAAAATATCGCGGAAGATATCCTTTCTGTGAATACAATTGCCCTTCCCGCCGCACGCCCAGCATGCTTTGCACGGTTCAATGACCTGGCCGCTGAGGCTGATCACTTCCGTTTCAATTCCTTCCCGATGCAATTCTTCAAAGACAGTATTGATCAGAATCGCTGTGTTCCCGTTCTGACGGGCACTGCCGTTAACCGCAATTACCTTCATTCCGATTGCCTCCTTAAAATCTGTTTTGCTCAAATTCATCATAAATGATCAGATGCGGTTTTGCTAATTGCAAATATGTATATCATGATATGCAGCATGAGAATAACTGATTTATGATGACCTGCTTCATATCATGGATGTATACACGCCGAAAAAAGACAGATGATCTGCAATAAGAACCATCTGTCTTTACGATTTAAATATTCAGTTTGATACAAAGATCGGAAAGCGGATATGTTGAGCATGCATGAACATAATTGAAATCTTTGTCTGCACCTCTGCGTCCGTCATTTTCAGGATTGACATAATAATCTCCGGAAATCACCTTGATGCGGCAGACACCGCATGAACCGCTCCGGCAGGCAGTATGGATTCTAAGACCTGCCCGTTCCAATGCCGCAGCAATGCTTTCGGATGCTTTTGCAGGTATGACTGTTTTGTGGATTCCCTGCCTGACAATTAATCTGAAGACTTGATCTTTTCCTGCGGCCGGATACCCTTCGGACAGTGAAATATCTTCCGGCTGGCCCGGGACATCATAGCGGATTCTTCTCTTTTCAATATTCAGCTTTTCAAGCTGTTCTTTCACATATGAATGCATTGCCCGCGGTCCGCAGATCATAAATGTCGAATCATCATGTGCATATTTTGCGATCAATTCCGCACTCAGGAAGCCCTTTTCGCCTGTCCATTCCGGATTATCACCCGACAGCACATGAATAACTCTGACGTGATCTGAAACAAGATGTTCAAGCTCATCCTTCAAAATGATGTCATCCGCATTCACCGATCCGTAAAGAATTGTCAGATCTGCATTCAGCCTGCCTGATCTGATTTCCTTTGCCATTGAAACAAACGGTGTAATGCCGCTGCCTCCGGCAAGCGCTGTGATGTAACGTGAGTCACGGATCTGATCGTGATGAAACTCTCCGAGACCCACTTCGCATTGATACACGTCGCCTTCTTTTGCATTTTCAAGCAGGAAACCGGAAATATATCCGTTATTCTTTTTCTTCACAGTGATTTCCACATAAGGATGCTCACCGCGTGTTTCATACGGCGCGCTTGAAATTGAATAAGGTCTTGCAGCAATCGATTCACCGTCTTTGATTTCGACAGTCATGAACTGACCTGCTTTGAAATACGGAATATGATCTGCCGAGAGCCGGATCGTCTTTGCATTCTTTCCTGCATCACGGATTTCAGTCACTCTCATCGGGATTCTGCCCGGATGCAGAAGCCTTGCCGTTTTGCCGATCGGATCATATGCATTTGAAACCGTGGAAGCATTCTGATATTTTTCTTCGCGTGCTTTTGTCACTCTGGAAGCGCCGCCGACATCTTTTAAAAATCCATTCACCTTCATCTCAGAATCCCTCCTTTCCGTCTTCTTCCATCATATCGAGAATAATCTTTGCTGCTTTGCGGCCGTTGGTAACAGCCGGTCCCATGCCGTCGCCGGAGATCTGATGGGCGCCTGCAAAAGCAAGTCCCTGAATGTAGTTTTCCTTTTCAGACATCTGCAGTCTTGCCACGATATGATCGTCCATGGAATGCATATAACCGTAGATCGAACCTCTGTAGGCTCCTGTGAAATGGGCAACGCTGACAGGCGTTTCATAGACGATTTCAAGAATATGATCCCTGAGATTCACACCGAGTCTTTCCGATTCCTGATCGATAAAGTATTCAGCATTTCTGCGTGTCATCTCTTCATAGTTTTCTTCATTGACATTCAGCCACGCTTCCGGTTTGGGCAAAGCTGTAATTGAGTAGATGCACGTTCCTTCCGGTGAAGCAGACGGGTTGGCAAGATTGGTGCAGATGGACGTGATGTAGTTATAAGGGCCTTCGGTTCCGTATTCATCAAAGATCTCTTTCAGATGCATTCCCTTCGGTGCATAGAATGTTGAGTAATCATGGATACCAAGGTCTTCGGCACTCTGATCCAGCAGCATCACCACCGAGAAGCATGTCACGCCAAGTGTCTTTGCATTGACAAATTTCAGCGCACCTTCGGGTACGGCATCTGCCGGTTCAATCATGGATGTATATGCCTGATCAGGATATGCAGAACAGATCACATAATCACTTCTGACTTCTTCCCCGTTGGAAAGACGCACGCCTTTCACATGCCCGTTTTCAACAAGGATCTTATCCGCTCTCATGCCGAATTCCATCTGAACGCCCATTTCCATTGCGCGCTCTGCCATCTTCAGTGACATTTCATGAGAGAACTTCTTCGGTATATAGGAACCGTATCCGAGATAATCCGCCATCAGAACCGCATAAATTGTAAACGGCAGGTTTTCAGGAATATTGCCGACATAGATCCAGTATGCCGAAAGAATATCAACTGCTGTTTCAGGCAGGTTGAAGGTATCGATGACTTCTTTTGCACTGCAGCCGGCAGTCTTCACAAAATCAGGATGCTTCAGCAGCATCATCGGCTTTGACATCTTTGTTACAGAAAGTACATTCACCGATTCATAAACACGATTGCAGAGATTCAGAAGATCCAGAACCTTATGGAAAATACTTCCGTCCCTGTCGCCGCAGGCCTGTGCGATTTCATGGGCAGGTGTTTCAAAGTTTCCGTGTGTTCCCGGATGAATCAGTGCATCCGTTCCCTTTTCGCCATCCACAAACCGGTAAGCTTCAGGCACTCTCAGCCATTCAATATCGACGCCCATCTCATCGAAGAACTTCCGGATTTTCAACGGACAGTCCTTGGGACCGATCGACATCATTTCATGAAGTGAGCCTTCAATTTCCACGCCGCCGCGCACAAATGATGTCGCAACCCCACCGGGCAGATTATGCTGTTCAACAACCAGCACATCCAGTCCTTTTTTAGCCAGAGTCAAAGCAGAAGCACAGCCTGCCAGAGCACCGCCGATCACAACAGCGTCATATCTGTCTTTAAAATGTTTGTTATCACTCATAGGATCCTCACACAGTCATTCAGAGACTGATCTGTATTCATTGTATCTTTGAAATCACCCGCAGTGCATCATTTTCGGAATTTTTCAACAAATCATCCTGAAAAACCGGCAGCCTGATTGACTGCCGGTATCTGTAAGTCCGTGATGGAATACTCAGGACTGAACGCCTTCAAGATGCAGCGAACTGCCCTTCGGAGAACTTCTGACAACGATCTTCTGAACGATGCTTTCTTCAAGTCTTGCCACATGGGAAATGATTCCGACAAGATGTGACTCACCGTCTGAAAGACTGTTGAGCACCTGCACAGCTCTGTCGAGCACATCATCATCCAGGGTTCCGAAACCTTCGTCGATAAACAGTGTATCAAGCGACTGACCGCCGGAGTGAGCGCGGACAACATCAGAAAGGCCCAATGCAAGCGCAAGTGAAACAATGAATGATTCACCTCCCGAAAGGGATGCAGATTCTCTCTGAATGCCGGTATTGCGGTCAAGCACTTCAATATCAAGACCTGCAACTGCGCTCTTTCTGTATGTTTCGGCCTGATGTACAAGTTCATACTGTCCGCCCGACATGATTTCAAGTCTGATGTTTGCTTTTTCGATCACTTCACGGAAGGTTGCACTCATGACATATCTGGCAAATGAAAGCTTTCCGCCTTCCCCGCTGACTCCCGTCGCAAGAGCCGACAGACGGGAAAGAATACGGTATGAGTGATCGCTCTTTGCAAGCTTTGCTTTTTCTTTCAGGACACCATCCAGTACAGACTGATGATTTCTGAGCAGTTCAGAAGTCTGACTGACTGCTGTGTTTGCCTGCTCATATTCTTCAGCCGCCTCTGCAATCTGAGCATTCAGAATCGTGAGATCCGTTTTCTGACGGCCGTTGATTTTCTTTTCCGCATCAGCAATTGTTTTCTTTGTACTCTGCACATCGATCACATATTTTCTGTGTCTGTTTTCTGCATCTCTCAGCCATTCTTCAGGATCCGGGATATTATCGAATGTTTTCAGTGCTTCACTCAGCGTTTCGAAACCAAGTTCTTTAAGAACTGCATTGAGAGCGTCCAGAGTATCATCCCGCTTCTGCTTTAATCCCGGCAGCTTTCCTGTTTCTGTTTCCAGAGAACCTTTGAGTATATTGTATTTTTTCTGAACATTGTCAAAGAGCTCACGGTTTGCCCTGATCTCTGCATCAAGCTTTTCTTTTGCCCGCTTCAGTTCATTGATTTTTTCTTTCACTTCATTCCGGTTTGCATAGGGAAGGTTTCTGCGTGTCTCTTTCAGATTTTCTTCATCTTTGAGAATCTGATCATGATTCGCCCTGATTTTTGAAGTCAGAGCCTGCAGCTGTCCGTTCAGTTCAACCTTCTTCTGCATTCCATCCGTCTTGATTTTATTAAGAGACAAATAACGTTTTGCGTCTGCCGCTGCTTTTTCTGCAATCTGTTCAGTCTGCCTGATTGCAGTTCTGAGATCATCTGTTTTTTCTGAAAGATATGAACTGCTTCCCAGTGTATCCCAGTCATAGCAGTCATCAAAAATCTTCCGGGCAGCGTTGACGGCTTCATCTTTTGTATGTCCGATTGATTGTTTCAGGATTCTAAGGTTTTCATTTTCTGTCTGACGGTCTTTTTCAAGTTCTTCAAAAACAGACCGTGCTTCTTCAACCTGAATCTGTGTCGGAACGCCTTCTTCAAGATGTGCGAAATGAATTGTCTGTCCTTTGACAAAATGCGTTCCGCATACCGGACAGAGTGCTTCTCCTTTATCGAGGATTTCCTGACGCAGCTGCTCCGCAAGGATACCGGACTGACCTTCAAAATAGAGTCTGTAAAGTCCGTCATATTCTTCTTTTGCCTGCATTGTGTTTCTGGAAATTTCAGCGAGTCTGCGTTCCTGGATCACGGCAGTTTTTTCATTTCTGCGGATCTCTTTGATTCTTGAAACAATTCCGTTTCTGCCCTCAATCTCCTGCATTTCCTGATTCAGTTTCTGAAGTTCTGCATCTTTCTGAACTTTCAATGTTTCGGCATCTTTCAGTCCTTCAGCTTCTTTTTCAGCTTTCTCAAGTTCCCCGTTCAGGCTTTCAAGCTCATTCTCTTTCTTTCCGAGAGCAGTCCTGTTATCTGCAAGTGTTCTTTTTCTGATACCAAGCTCCTTCTCGTCTTTCTCCAGTTTTTCATATTGCGGAAGTGTATCGGAAAGTGACTGCGTTTTTCTCGCAATGGATTCACTTTCTTCTTTAGACTTTTCGTCATTTCTGACAAGCTCTTCAGCCTGTTCTTTTTCTGTTTTGCATGCTGCAATTGCTTCATTCAGCTGACTGATTCTCTGTTCTGATTCAGCAAGCGCATTCCTTGCGTCATCGCGGTATTTCCTTGCCGGTATCACCTTATGGAAAACATCTGATACAGTCTGCGCCTTCTCGGCAAGATTTTTATATTCAGTTCTTAATTCGAGAAGCTCATCAAGGTGTTCCTTCTGCTTCACAAGAGAGTCGATCTGCCTGTTAAGCTCAACGGCTGTGCCAAGCTGTTTATTCAGAAGATCCTGCTTTTCCTTTTTCTCTCTTCTTGTTTCCGCTGCTTTCTGAAGAGATGTGTTTTCGGTCTGGATCAGCCCTGAAAGTGATTCTGTCAGTGCAGGATTTCCGGGAAGCCAGGATTCGGAATTATATTCTTCTGATTCAGCCGGTGCAATGAACACCTGCTCCATCAGAGTGCTGATTTTACCGGTGCCCTCTTTGCGTTCATCCCTGAGTTTTGAAGCTGCTTCTGCGATCAGCTCTTCATATCTCAGATAAGCTGAATTATCAAACAGCTTACCGAGGATTTCGCTCTTTTCTTCACTGTTTGATTTCAGGAATTTCTTGAATTCTCCCTGTGCAAGCATGACGATCTGACGGAACTGATCTTTATTCAGTCCAAGGATCTCAGTGATCTTTTCAGTCACCTTTGTAGCACCTTTGAGAGTATCATCTTCCGGGCCGGTCAGTACCGCATCAATTCTGGCATTGCCGTATTCATTTTCTTTTCCGCGCTTCTTTGTAAAATGCAGAGAGCGGCTGACAGTATACTTCTTTCTGTTCTGTTCAAAAGTCAGTTCGACTGCAGTGTCTGTATCTTTGCTGACATAGTCGCTGTGCATCATTTCAAGTGTCCGTTCCTCGCCGCTTGAAGTGCCGTATAAAGCAAAGACAATCGCATCGAAGATTGTTGTTTTCCCGGCCCCGGTATCTCCGCTTACCAGGAACAATCCGTTCTGAAAACGGCTGAATTCAACTTTTGCCGGTTCCGCATAGGAACCGAATGCATTCATTTTCAGTAAAAGAGGTCTCATTCAGTCTCTCCTTTGATCTTTGCCGTAAATGACAGGATCTGATCAATGCAGGCAGGATTGTACGGCTGATGGGCATCCTGGTTTCTGACCATTTCGCCGACATACTGCATCACTTCATATTCATCTTTTGAGGGAGGTGTCCCACCGCTCTGCTCGGTATACAGATCTGAGAACAGATCTTCAAGTGCTCTGTTTTCAACACTCTGCCTGTCCGCTGCAGCTGCACGGTTTGCAAAGGCTGTATAGGATGAAATAAGTTCAAGAACCAGGCTCTCACGTGCAGCGAGCAGTTCTTTGATATAGCCGTTGATTTCAGGTGTGATTCTCTGATCACTCACCGTGATACCGAAGTATTCACCCCGTCCTGTATCATTTTCCAGCAGTGAATAAATCTCATCTTTTGTTCCCATCAGGCAGCGCATTTTATGCAGAGGCTCAATCGGAATCGTTCTGATTTCGGGCTTGCTTCCCTTTTCATTCAGAATGATTTCAACCGGTCCTTTGGATTGCTGACGGGTTTCGGCAAAGTGATAGCAGAGTGGGGTTCCGGCATATCTCACTTCATTTCTGCCGATCGGATATGCAGAGTGAATATGGCCGAGTGCCGCATATTCAAATCCGTCAAATACCGAATAGTCGATCTGACCGACACCGCCGACCATCGATTCCGAGCCGCCTCTTTCCGCCTCGATCCCATTTGCCGTAACATTCTGATGGGCCACAATGATATTTCTCTTTGTAAAATCAACCGGTTGCGAATTGATCAGCTTGCGGACTGCGTCATCATATGAGCGGATCTCTTCGTCTTCCAGAAGCAGTGAAACCTGCTCGGGATATGTATACGGCAGCAGCCATACAGTCACTTCTCCATATCCGTCAGGATTCTCAAAAACAACATGCTCGATTTCCCGTTTTGCAACACCGGCGATATGGATGTTCTGCCTGTTCAGAATCGAGCTGGCAAATGCAAGCTTCTGACCGCTGTCATGGTTGCCGGCAATCATCAGAACAGGAATACTCATTTCGGCAATTTCACTCAGAAGATGATCAAGCAGAGCAACTGCTTCACCGCTCGGACTGCTGCGGTCATAGACATCTCCGGCAATCAGGATTGCATCGGGTTTCTGTTCTCTGCACAGTTTCAGAAACTGTTCAGTCCAGTATTTCTGATCATCAAGCATGGATAATCCGTAAATCGATTTCCCGAAATGAAGATCGGCAAGATGATATATTTTCATAGCTCCCCCTTACTTGTGAATTCTCTTCCACCGAGAGAATATTGTGCGTTTTCTTTTCTTTATATTTTCTTCTTCAGTCTGTTCCTCTCTGAGACTGTGACTGAAGTGAATATCTTTCTTTTCTGTCTCATCCATCAGTCTGCTGTCTTCACGCTGCAGATCTTTGTCTTCATGATTGCTCATTGTTATGTACCTTTCTCTTACGTTCAATGAATCTCTTCTTCAAGCCATCTCAGAAATGCATGGAAAGCTGATTCATCAAACATCCGCTGCACAACGGCGATGATATTGTCACGGTATCCGATCCGGACAATTTCCACGATGTCTCCATCGGCAATATAGTCCAGATCGGAAAGATCGTATCTGTCCTTATTCTTCATCGCTGCACTGTCTTTCAGTCATCATCCATGATCATCAGGAAAGTCAGAAAATCGTCTTCTTTTTTTCTTTCCGCACATTTTCTGCAATATGGCTTTCCGTGAATCATGACAGCTTTTGAACTGTCTTTGATCAGCTTTCCGCACTTTGAGCACTTCCTGCTGTTTTTCTTCAGAAATTTCATATACATTCCCTTCAGCTGAGACTGGAAGCCTTATCAAGCAGCTCTTTGATCTCGGAACTGTATGTCAGATCATATGCAATTTTCAGGAAATATGATGCAATATCCGTTCTGTTTTCCTCCAGTCCCATTCTGCCGTATGTATATGCAAGTGAAATGACATCTGAATCTGCACCGTAAGGAAGATCATATCTTTCTCTGTATTCTTCCATCTGTTCAACTGTCGGCTTCTTAATCTCTCTGCCGGCTTTCATCTGAATATAATACAGTTCGCTCTGTGCCTGCTTTGATTCATTTTCAAACTGAAGGCTCATGATATAGCAGGCAGTTGCTTCATCCCAGAGTTTCTTTTCAACAAAATAATATCCGAGATTGCGCCAGCATCTGGCCGCATATGCTGGTGTATAGGCAATCCGGAAAGCCTCCTTTGTGCATTCAAAGAATTCATCAATGAATCCCTGCATTTTGAATGTTTCGCAGCGCTCCATGAAGAGATGAAAATTCACAGGATTGAAGTGAAGACCTTTTTCAAGTACCTCTCTTGCTTCACGGCATCTGTCATGTTCAACAAGCAGCGATCCGTAAGTGAGATAAAGCTCCGGATAATTGATTGAAGGTCTTCTGATTTCCTTATCTGTTTCATACAGATGGCGGTAAAGAATTTCTTCAAAGAAGTCATCGAAGCAGCGGTACTCGCTCACTTCATCATCCGTATAGAAATTCATGCTTTCTACTTTATGAATCAGCTTTTCCATTAATTCAAGAGCTCTGTCAAAGTTCTTCCTGAACATATTGAATTGAACTTCTTCGAGATCTTTCTGCACTTCCGCATTTGCTTTCTCCATTTCAGCAGAAATCTTCTCTGTCGCTTCTTCATCCAGCATTCCGAAGATCAGTCTCCCGATGGCGCGGGTAATTTCTTTACCGAGTTCATGATCTGCATATTTTTCAGCGGTTTCCTTCAGATATTTCAGGTCGGTTTCAGAATCGCCGGTTAATCCGGAAGTGATTTCATTCATGATTTCTTCATAATTCTTTTTTGTTTCACTCATAGAACCTCCCCTTTTCCTGGAGCGTTCTCGAAAACTCTATGAGCCAGTAAACAACGCTCTTTTTTACTGCTCAT
>JAUNEN010000036.1:6343-25391 GCA_030525525.1 Erysipelotrichaceae bacterium | reverse complement strand
TATGGCGTCGCCCATAAATAGCTTGCGGTCCGATCCTGTTTAAGAAATAAGACATGTATGACGATTCGTTATGCAGTCAATAAAAAAGGAGGTGATATCGTGCCGTCACGGATATATACAATTGAGACCAGAATTTCAGGAAAATCAGAGATTGTGAAGTACCTGAATGTATATATAACTGAATATTCTGCCGTCACGCGGGAAATGTGGCATGACATGACATCGCCTGATTTTATAAAACGGTACCCGAAGATGAGCACATATGTATCGCACATCTGCCGGAAACATGGATTGCTGAAGCGGACGGTTAACTCCATCAGGTTCGATATTCGGGGACGGATGAAATCTCTGATGGAGCTGAAGAAGACGGAGCTGAAGCAGATCTCCATTAAGGTTTCGGTTAGGGAAGACAAGATTGCGGATATTAAAGCGAAGCTGGATGTAATGAGACAAAAGGCTGTCGAGAATGTCCTGACAGAGAAGGAACTTGATAAATATCGTACTCTGAAGGCGAGCCTGTACTGGCAGAAAAACAAACTCAACAAGCTGAAACAGAGAAAGGATAAGCTGGAATACCAAATTGCCAATAGAGTGTACGATATGTGTTATGGCTCAAAGAATATGTTCAATAAACAGCATCACCTCTCTGAGAATGGATACAAGACGCATGAAAAATGGCATAACGATTTTGTGAAAGCCCGCGATAAGAATGTGTTTTATCTCGGCAGTGCTGATGAGTCGTTCGGAAATCAGATGTGCAGGTTGAGATACGATGCTGTGACGGATACTTTTACACTGGATGTCCGAAAGGAGTATAAGTATTGCAGCAGCAATAAGCTCTGCGATAAGTATGTAAGCATCAGCGGATTGGACTTCAGATATAAGAAGGACAAGCTGATTGCAATATTGGCATCGTATGACACAGCAGATAATAGGAATTATCCATTGTCGTACCGCTTTCACAGAGTTGGCAACAGATGGTATCTGCAAGTGATGTTCGAGCAGTCGTTTGAAGGCTACAGGACATCCAGATGGTACGGAACCATTGGTCTGGATTACAATGACGGTTTCATTGAACTGTCGGAGACAGATGAAAGCGGGAACCTGATACATCAGAAACATTACGATTTGAAACATCATGGAACCGGGAACCGTGCCGAGGCGGAAATCAGGGATGTAATTGCGGATATTGTAGAATACGCAGAAAGCCGTTGTAAGGATGTTATCATTGAAGACTTGGATTTTCAGCGAACAAAAGCAAGGCAGACAGCATCGAATAAGCGGAAAGGCAGCCGATACAATCGAATGCTCCATATATTTGATTATCACAGGTACAAACAAACATTGCAGAACACAGGATTTAACCACCGGGTTGCGGTGGTAATGGTAAATCCGAAGAACACAAGTAAAATCGGTAAGCAGAAATACTGCAGTTCGAAAAAATTGAATGTCCATCAGGCTGCGTCATATGTGATAGCACGCCGTGGACAGGGATATACAGATCAGTTAGCAGCATAACAAAGACAAATTCCCTGCAAGGCAGGCAGGCTCACCGAGTGATGACCGTCTGTGGCTTACAGGGAATAGATACAAAACGACTGTGCCTGGGAACACTCATGCAATCACCGTTACGGGGAAGTTCCCCGCATGGAGAATGAGGACTATGAGGCACAGGAAACGCCTAACCGTAAGGGCAGAGACTGAGAGTTCTAAGAACTTCTAAGTTTCAGTTTACGGTTGCGGATATAGGACTGAGAACAACGAAGATCAGAGGTTTTGAAGGCAACATCAAGATCTTTGCCAACTCTGAAATCAGCGGCGTTCTCAACATGACCAAAGCGGCTTCTGTTGCGGCAAGCACAATCAATATTGAATACGGTCAGGATATCGCTTATGTTGAAAATGTACTGACACGTGAGCTGCCGCTGCTCAAGAGCAAGGATCAGCGGATCATCGACGGACCTCAGTACATCGGTATCAGTGCTCTGAATGACAGCTCGATCAGTCTCACAGTCATCTGCTGGTGCGAAGAAGAAAACATCGCCGGTGTAACCCGTTATCTCAACAAAGAATTACTCAATATTTTCTACCGGAACAATATCAGTATTCCTTACTCACATATGATTGTTGAACTTGATGAAGAACAGAAAAAACATTGAGTTCTGATTCCTCTCAGAAATGACGTCTGCACCGGATCCGTTTTGTACAGACGTCTTTATCATTATGTAAATACATAAAAGGTTGGCTTATGAAAAAGATCATTGCATTATTCTGCGCTTTGACGATCTTCGTTTCGGGAAGTGTCAAAGAAGTAGCTGCCGAAGAAAACCTTGGCTGGGGACTGTCAAAAATCTATGCGACATTCATGGGTGAAACGGTCGAAGTCCTTGATGAAGTCATGGAAATTATAAGCAACATTCAGGAAGATCTTTCATTTCAGTTTGATTTTTCCGGTTTCGGAATTCCTGCCGCATTCAATCTTGTGCAGATGAAAGACGGCGAGGTCAATGATCTGATCACCACCGAGCAGACTTCTTTCAGCATTTCAGCAGATCTGCTGAAGCCGGAATGGCCGCTTTATCTCAGGGTCATGAATTCCAAAGAAAACAGAGTACTCGGAGTTCTTGAACTGAATATACGAGTCAATAAAAACAAGCTGCTTGGTGAAGTGCCCGATGACATCGGTTCAGAATTCGGTTCGGGACTGAAGCTCGATATGAGTCACCTTGTACCTGGCATGTCGCTGAATGCACTCCCGTTTCTGATTCCGGTAACAGTCAAAACATATGCCAGCGGCAAGATCAGACTCGGTCTGGGAATCAATTCAACCGATGCATCCTTCTGGAACAAAGCCGCAAAAGGCGAGCTTCCGGAAGCGGATATGTTTGAACAGCTGGAAGATATCTTTCATAACGACCCGCACAGCCGCGACGGCATCAGCAAGCCCAAAAGCATGGGTGTTGTATTCCTGCTTTCCGGATGGGCGGAAGGCAATGCCAATTCAACAGAGCCATGGCTCGGACAGCTTCAGCTGTATATCGGCACCGGATTCTCCGTCGATGCCCAATATGCGATTTTCACATTCAATCTTTCCCTCAGCGGCGGGGCAACCGGACAGTTTGATTTCAGCCTGCAGTATTCGGAAGAAGACAGCAAATATCACTTCAGCGCAGATCATGTGCTGGCCGGGGTCAAAGGGGCACTGGAAGTATTTGCGGGTATCGGCTGCTCGCTTGCATCGGTAGGTGTCTATGGTGCCGGCAGTATCACTTATCAGCAGGAAATGTATCCCGATCCGAATGTCGAGCATCTGATTCTGGCAGGAGAAGTCGGTCTTAAGGCAAAGCTTTTCGGAAAGGTACTTGCTTGCTTCAAAATCGTTTCAGGCGATCATGATTTCGTCTTTGATGAAAACAATAAAAAGAAGAAAGCGTATCTCGGAATGGCTCTTACAAGTGAAGAATACAAATCGCTTCTTCTTGAAAACTCATACGGAAATACGGTCGGCGTACTGACGGAAGGCGGTGAAAATCCGGTATGGTATGGCGAAAATGCAGATGATCCGCAGCTGCTGGCATCGTTTGAAAAAGACCGTGATTTTGCCCATCTGCTGGCAAGTGACATCTATCCGGACAATCATATTCAGATTGCCAATACCGGCAGCAAAGCATTCCCGGAAATCTCGATGATCTTCCTGGGAAATGATGCTTCAAAAGAAGCAGGCAACCGCTCGCAGCTGTATACCGGCGTTTACAATCCGGCAAAGGAAACGGTGAGCACCCCTGTGAAGATTCTCGATGATTCAAATGCTGATTTTGATCCGTATCTTTATGAAAATACGAGAGGACCTGCATATCTTGTCTGGAAGAATGCATTTGAAGAAGTGAATGCCGGGATGTCATTCAGTGAGATTGCATCTCTTACGGATATCTGCTTTGCGGAACACGGTACAAATACAAGCTGGTCAAATCAGCAGCGGGTGACCAATTTTGCCGGCAGCGGTAAATTTGCGACCGGCGCAAAAGTATCAAGCGACATCGACGGCAAGCCTGTGATTACCTATTTCACAAATGATGTGAACGATCCGGCCGGACTGAACGGCATTCATGAAATCTATATTGCAAAAAAAGACGGTGTCGATTGGAAGAGTGAAAAGGTCGGTGAAGTCGAAGGATCTGTGACATCTCTGGAAAGTGCCTGTTACGGATCAGAGACTGCCGTGCTCATGAGCTATGAAGTGAGTGGAGAAAAACATGTCAGACTGATGCAGTACGGAAAGGATATCTTCAATATCAGCGGTGCATCCAACGGCAGATTCATCGAAGCCGGAAATAATTACAGCTTTGCGACATGGTACAAAGACGGTCATATTTATCAGAGAAATTCAAACGGTCAGGAATCGATGCTGACACCGGAAGATATGATCATACCGGATATGCCGTATGAAGTTTACGGTCATTACGGAATTTCCGGACTGATGATCACTTCTTCCTCTTCAATTGACTCAACCGCAGATGCCTTTGCATATTGCTCGGATGATGGCGGACATCACTGGTACAGAAGCGATCTGACAAAGCTCGATGAAAATGCATATGTCAGCCATCTCAGTGCAGCCTATACGTATGAGGGCGATCCGATTGTGATGTACAGTGTCCAGAACTATGAAGTGAATGCTGAAGAAACTCTGAATGATGCTGAAACAAATGGAGATGGCGGTGCAGTATTCCTGCTTGGAAGTGAAGATGAGCGCTTTACGGACAGCAGATGCGATCTTTATATCAGCGGCGGCAGAGCCAACCAGCATGTCACAATCATTGACGGCAAAGCACTGGATATCGAATCCTTAAGACCCGGCAAACCCGCAAGATTCTCACTCACACTCAGAAATACAGGCATGTATCCGGTTGAACATGTAAGTGTCATGTGCGACGGTCAGAAAGTCGGAGAGCTCAGTCAGACACTCAGCCAGTGGGAAACAGCCGAAGTGATTGCCGAAGTTACAATTCCTCAGAATATTGACGAAATCTTTGAACGGACATTTGAAATCTCTTCAAGAGAGAACGGCAGTCCTGAAAGCAGGATCACACTTGCGGCAGATCCAGGATACTTTACAGTCAAAACATGGCATTCGTTTAAATTCGGTGAAGAACAGATCCGCTATCAGATTACCAATCACGGATACCTGGAAAAGAAAGTGCATATCATCATCAAGGATGAAGCCAGAAATGTTGTACTGGAAGACAGAACAGTCAAAGCCGAAGTTGACTGGGTCTATGACAGCAGGTACAAATCGGAATCCGGACTGTTTGTCAAAGACGGATGTCAGAATGTAACCATCTACATTCTGACAGAAGATGAAACACTTGAATCGGAAGGAATCTCACTCAACCGGATCAAATCAATTGTTCCGCTACAGGAAATCTACGGACAGGACTATGATTCCCTTGAAGCCCATCAGCTGCAAACCAGCAAAAACAGCAGCTCAGGTACAATTCCGATCGTCTGTGCAATCGGTGCGGCGGCTGCCCTGTACCTGATTCTCAGAAAAAAGAAAAGGACATTCAATCAATGACATTCAGCAAGTTTTCAAAACAAAAAATCTCTCTCTGCCTTCTGATTGCAATTCTGATCACAGGTACATCCTGTTCAGCAGAAAAGAACAATCCTCCCGCAGAAACAAAGACATCTGATATCACAACAACCGATACCGTCAGAACGGATGAACATGAAGACATCACATGGGATCTGATTACAATCATCGAACATAATGATGAGTGCAGAACGCTGCTTGAAAAATCGATCGCCAAAGCTCATGAAATCAATCCCGATCCGGATTCAAATCCGGTTGATTCACTGGAATCGTATTATGCATTTGTCGACCGGATCGTCAAAGCAATGCCATGGTCAATCAGCCCGTACGGAGAGTTCAGCTCTCTGTATGAAAAGATTGATCAGGGAATGGGCTGTCTGTATGCAGTTTCCGATCAACCTCTTGAAGAGCTGGAACAATACGGCTACTACCATAATTCCATTCTCTATCATGAACCGTTCCGTTCGTGGTGGGTGAAGATGCTGTCAGTCAACGGTTCATTCCTCTCAAGCGAAGAATCATGGAATGATGAGTATTATCAGAATGCTCTGGCAAATCCAGATTTCAATCTTGACGGCGATCTTTATGAAGATCCTTCAAACTGGAAGAGTTTCAATGATTTCTTTGCCAGAAAGCTGAGTGATCCTTCCAAAAGACCTGTAGAGCGTGCCGATGATCCGACTGTTGTTGTTTCACCGGCAGATGCTGTACCTCAGGGAATCTGGAAGATAGATGAAAACAGCAAAATCCCTTATACCGAAGGCGAATCTGATGAAATTGATATCAAGACAGGAACACTTCGGGATATTTCCGTTCTTCTCAAAGGCAGTGCATACGCTGATGCATTTGCCAACGGAACCATCACCCATACATTCCTCGATATCAATGACTATCACCGTTATCACTTTCCCGTAAGCGGAACGGTGAAAGAAGTTTCCGTAATTTCTCAGGATGATGCACCGGGAGGTGTCATTGTCTGGGATGAAAAAAAAGGCAGATACAAGGAACTCTATTCAGAAATCATCGGCTGGCAGTCGATTGAAACACGCGGCGTTGTGATTGTCGAAATGGATAACGGATCTTTATGTGCAATTGTACCGGTCGGTATGTGTCAGGTTTCATCAGTCAATTTTGAAGAATCCGTCAAACCTGGTGCAAAAGTGAAAAAAGGAGATCCTCTTGGCTACTTCCTGTTCGGCGGCAGTGATATCATCATGATCTTCTCGGAGGATGCAGACTTTGAGATGAAATGCAAAAAGGATGTTCATATTCTGACCGGTGAATATTACGGAGAGATCTCTCAGGATTGATGATTTTCAAGGTGCACTGAGATCAGTGAGGTGAAGCAGAAAATTGTTATAGAATATCCTTTTGACGCAGTAAAGATGTATGCTTGTCTCATCAAAGATGAAGGTAAGAGCGCAGTATATGAAACTGCTTGGAACAGAAGAGTACAGAAAACTGTCAAGACAGAGAAATGCGATTGAAGGTATAACGTCCGTATTAAGAAGGAAATATCACGCAGATGAGATCCCGGTATTTGGGAAAATGAGATCAAAGATCTTCTTCTACTGCAAGATAGAAGCCTTTAATGCGGTCAAGCTGATCACACATTTGCCGAAACTGACAGTTAATGAGATGGCAACAGCCTGATCGTCACCGCTTTTTATCAGCGCTATGCTCAAAACATTCAACAACCTTGTGAAAATCATCAGCTATTCACAAGTCACAGATAGGCAGGAAGGAGACAGGTGTTAAAACATTAACTTTCGACACCTGAACCAATATTGCAAATTTGAATTGGGAGCAGAATCCGAAAGTAATTTGATGATGAATGGCATCTCGATGCTGGAATCCGTCAGTCATTCTGATATAAGTCTGCGTATTGTTGGTAATACATGATTGGATAGGAAATGTTCTGTTTCAACCGGGTTTTAGAGTATCTGTATTCAGAAGGAAGTCTATGGCACCGCAGTTGACCTGGAAGCTAAATCTATTGTGCGAAGCATTCAGTTGGGCTTTACTACTGTCAATAAGAATAGTAACCTTTTTAAAATCTGATAACATAATTGATCGGCATTTACATTTTTACATAAACATGATATATAAAATTTGTAGAGTTTTCAGTAAATTAGTAAAGTTATGAATACTGATTTACGCAGTGTCTTGCAGTACATAGCGCAAATGCAGAAGTACTGTATTCTGACCGTGGAGATTATATAGTATAGAAAAGCAATGTAAACTATCTCATCGATCAAATTAAAAAGGAATCTGTGATTATCAGATAGATTCTTCAAACAGAACGATCAACGATTACATCAACCATAATAAGAAAGCTGGTAATAACGTATGGCTTCACTTTATTAATTCAAGCTAAGAATGGCCTCCTTATTCCGCAATCAGTTTACACGATCTGAAAATGCCAGGTGTTTGAAAACACATATTGAAGAAAGTATATTTGTATTTAGTGACGACTGTACAAGTTTATAAAGATATGCTGGAAGAGAATCATTGCCTGTATAAGCCTCTTAAAAGCAATACTAGCTATGATTCGGTAAACCATCTGAACAATGTTAACTGGCTGCACCCAAGAATAGATTTCTGGATCGAATGATACAGAAATGTTAATACGATCTATATCAACAGATACAATGCATTGTTCTCCCTGAGACAGAATTGACAGACTGTGACATTAATGTATGTGTCTTCAACACACTCAGATGGTTGAGAATTAAAGCAAAATATCATTTTAAACGGAATCAGATGAAAAATATCTTTGACGATCTATATGCGATGAAATCTCGTGAAGGTCTGACTGGAGCAGCTTATATCAACATGCTCAGATCGAAGCAAAGCTAGTCTGTCGCTGTAATCAAGTATCGAAATGCTGAATTTAGTTATTCAGTTATTTAAGGAAATTGTCACGAATATCATTTGTTTTTATGGAGGAATAGAAAGGAGATGAGAAACAAATGAAAGGTGTACGATGTATTTTGGTTTTATTCTTACTGGTTTCTTTTATTCATTCGGATTCGTTATTGGTATACGCAGAAGATTCTGGAATAAGTACAGATTTTGAAGAAGAAAACAGACTTCTGTATTCAAGCGGAGGTACATGGATTCAGGCTGCTGACGGCAGATGGTGGTATCAGCACTCGGACGGAAGCTATACAACCAGTGATTGGGAGTATATTAACGGCAAATGGTATTATTTTGATTCTGAAGGCTGGATGGTAACAGGCTGGATTCAGCTTAGCGGTATATGGTACTATCTGAAGCCTGAATCAGGGGAAATGGTAACAAACTGGCAATTGATTGGCGGCTACTGGTATTACTTTAATGACAGCGGTGCAATGCAGACCGGTTGGCTTCATGATTCAAATACGAATAAAGATTATTATCTGAACAGCAGCGGACAGATGGTAACCGGATGGCAATACCTTGTGAGATCAAACTGTTATAAAAAAGATAGCTATGGAAATGATATTGCTTATTATCATTATTTCGATAATTCTGGAATGCTTGTTACAGATTCAGATACTCCCGGCTGCGTTCATGGATTTAACACATTTGAGGATCATATAAATCTTAAGGGACGTACCATCAACTACTATATTAATCCAAGTTGCAGTTTTACATCGCAAATAAACTCTGCTACAAATCATTGGAATTTGAGTGTTTCACTAACAAGAATTTACTCTAGTATTCCAACCGCAGATTTATTGTTTTATGACTTCAGTAATGATCAATTTTACGGCAAAACTTATTTTTACTATAACAGCAGTGAAAATGTTGTGCTTCCGACAAACAGTGACTGGCATTATTGCAGAATTGCACTAAATCCTGTGAATGACAAGCCGTTGGCAACGGTTGCTCATGAAATTGGTCATGCATTTGGATTGAGCCATTGTGTTACTAATACTGACAGTATCATGCATTATGACCATGACAGACGAAATGTTTCAAGAGCACAGACGTGTGATTTCAGTGTAATTAATCATCTGTATTAGGGAGGAGAAGTCATGAAAAACAAAATATCAAAGTTTATTTGTATAAGTTCAATCTTGCTTTCAGGATGCAGTACTATTTCGGATAATCAGAGCACAGCTGACAAACATACGCCAGCGAAAGAAGATATCATCGTTACCGGTGGCGGAGTAACAGATCTGATGGTTAATTTCGAAAAATTTGAAGATTGCCTGACCTACAGTGACGCAATTATTTACGGAGAAATCTCGGATTTTGAAACGGCAGCTACCCCAGGTTCCGGATTCATTTATACATTGGAAAAAATCCATGTTTTGGAAACCTTGTACGGTGACATCGAAGCGGATCAGGATATTATGCTCCGTGAAGTGGGTGGCTATGTGCTGATCAATGATTTTCTGAACGCTTTTGATATTGAAGAAGAAAAACAGGGTTACAGAACAGGTATGTTCGGACATCTGAGTGATCAGGAACTTGCTGAAAAGTATGTGTCTGAAGTTCCTGAAGGATATTACTACCCTGAAATCGGTGAACGTGCTGTCTTCTGTATCAAGCGAAGCACTGTTTCTGAAGGGGAATATGCGGTTGCCGGTTCATGGCAGGGAATTTACAGAGAAACTGAAGACGGCGTATTGGCAACACCCGGTACAAGCAGTTCACTGACAGACCCGGAACGTAAATATTCAGGCGAAACAATCACCTATGAGGATCTGAAAAATCAAATTCAGAAAGCTGCTGCGCTGATCAGCAACTAAATGTTTTAAATCAACTGATGCCGGATCTTTTTTGCATTCAGCGTGAAAATGTGATTTATGCTGGTAACTGTAAAGTCATGTAGATAAGCTTTCATCATTGTGAAATTTTCATCTTCATCTTACTGAAGAAACCGGCAGCCTGTGTCAGAAAAAGCGCTCAGCGCGTTTTATCCCAAAGCCATCGGTATGCTTTTTTAAAGCTTTGGCTGCAGTTTGATTTCGTAATTTCATCTGAAGTATTAATCTGAATAAATATCATATGAACTTGTTCAGGTAAAGATGGTTCCGTTTATTCTTGAAGGTAAGTATAGTCGGAGTCCATCTTTTCTTTTCCTGATCCTTTCTGATTCTTTACAGACCGAGCTTAACAATATGAAAAGCTGAAGCCAACCATGCTTTAGAGCATTGCCGGATTCAGCTATATTATCTTTTCAGGGATAATTCGGATATACTTGAAAAGACCGTATAGTTCTTAAGTTTGCAGATAATTGAACAATTTTCACAAGTATAATGATATAGTATGTTTACAAAGGATAGATATTCAGTTGTATCCGTCATCTGTCATCAAAAGAAAAATTAAATCATTTAAAAGCGGTCGCATGACCGGAAAGGAGCGTATTGCGCTATGGTAAAGGACATGAAAAGAATCTTCATGTTTTCTCTGTCTTTGTTTCTGATTCTGGCAGGATGCAGCAACTCAGCTGAGAATTCACAGGAAGCTGAAACAGAAAATGATTCAGGGCAGACAGCAGCGGTTCCGATCGAAGCAGAGCAAATGGAAACAGAACTGGAACCGATCGATGTTTCACGGATGGCGACGATTAATCAATACGTCGAATACTATGGCACCTCTTGCTGGAAGTTATTTAAAGCAGGACAATTTGTGAAAGGATGTGAGCCATCCCTTGCTTTGTTTCCGGATGCAACCTTTGTTTTAACTGAAAATCTGTTTGCCGGGATGGGAACTTACAGGGGGACCGTTGAGATGGACGAATATCTTGGACTCGTCTGTAAGGTGGAATCAATCGACTTTGAAGGCTTTAAGGGCGACGATGTGAAGGAAATCAGATTCAGTCGGCCTAATCCATGGAATCTGAAGCTTGAAACGGAGCTTTGTGGTTCTGTTGCCGGAGATCAGTTCGGATGGATGCCCATAGCTGCAGGGGCAGGAAGTTATATCAGCGAGACTGATCAGGTAAGAGAGGATTTAAAACCGGCTATTGAGTTTTTCGATGATGAGACATTTGCATTCAAGGAAAACTTCTTAAGCGGTATGGGTACATACAAGGGACCCTACGTATATGACGACAATCAATATATATGCAAAGTTGAATCTATCAATATCTCGGGACTCCTGGGAACTGATGTCAAAGAGATTAGATTCCACAAATTGGAAAGCGGAATTCAGCTCGCTACCGATCTTTGCATGTCCACGGCAGGAACAATGTTTTTGAATGCTGATTCGGTAGATACCAACACCCAATTCCATTTACCGAGCGCAGCTGAAACCTATAAAAAAGGAGTCGTCTTCATCGTTGCCAACGCCGATTCCAACCGGATCAAAGTAAGAAACGGACCCGGACTGAGCGCTGCGGATACCGGCGAAAGAATGTATAACGGCAATCTTGTCACAGTTTACGAAGAAACCGTAAAAGACGGATATACCTGGTACCGCATCGGCACCGATAAATGGATGGCCGGCAACGGCACATCATTCGGAATCAAATACGAATAAACGCAATCAGACTCAGAATTTATATAAAGGACATCGCGATCAGACTGCCAGCACATAACGGTGTCCTTTTTATGATGTTTGATCCATGTATATCGGTCATTGAAAATTTGACGGATCACATCATCCTGATTTGACAAAGCGGACTGCTGATCAGGCTGTTGATGCAGGATATTTCCGGCTTCATGATCATGATGCGGTCTGCTCAGAGTGCAGGCGGATGAAAAAGCCATGGCAGATGCCTGCTGAAAGATTTCTGTCCGCAATGAATTGCAAAACGATTGGAAAGGATGATCTGATTCATTTGCGGAAGTGTGTTTCAGGAAGAAAGAAGCTGAATATCGTATAATTTTGCTGAAAAACTGAATTGAGTCAGATGGAGAATATGATGATTGAAGCAATCAGAAACAGAAGAAGCGTCAGAACATTTGACGGCAGAATGATCGAAGAATCATTGCTGATGCAGCTGCAGGAATATGCTCTGCAGATCGAAAATCCCTGGGGTATCAAAACAGAATTTGTATTCCTTGACGCAAAAGAAAACGGGCTGTCTTCCCCAGTATTAAGCGGCGAACCGATGTATATCACCGTGAAAGCTCCAAAGTGTCAGCACATGGAAGAAGCCTGCGGCTATGCTTTTGAAAAGCTGATGCTGAAGACAGTTGAAATGGGACTAGGCACTGTCTGGATCGGCGGCACAATGAAGCGTGAGCTCTTTGAAGCAGCCAGCAGAAAAAGTGATGAAGAAAGAATGCCTTGCATTACACCGGTCGGCTATCCGGCAAAAATGTCGTTCAAAGAAAGAATGATGCGAAAGGGAGTCGGGGCTGATACAAGAAAGAAGAATGATGAACTTTTTTTTGAGAATGGTTTTGTGACACCTTTAAAGATCAGCGAAATGATGCTGCATGATGCATTTGAAGCAGTCAGACTTGCACCGAGTGCTGTCAATAAGCAGCCCTGGCGCATTGTATACAAAGACGGTCTCTATCATTTCTATGAGAAGAAGGCGAAAGGATATGTTTCCGATGAAGTCGGTGACATGCAGAAGATTGATATCGG
Source organism: Erysipelotrichaceae bacterium (assembly GCA_030525525.1). Lineage (GTDB taxonomy): Bacteria > Bacillota_I > Bacilli_A > Erysipelotrichales > Erysipelotrichaceae > Bulleidia. The sequence continues at coordinate 12,265 of JAUNEN010000036.1, read as the reverse complement.
AATTGCGATCTGTCACTTTGATCTGACCGTATCTGAATACGGGAAAAAGACACAGCTGATCATTGAAGATCCGGGTATTGCATCTCCTGAAGATATTGAATATATCGCATCCTTAAGAATCGTTGAATGAATTGAATGAGATGATTCTTTCTGATGCTTTCGTTTTGACTGCCGTTTATTCGGCAGTTTTATGATGGACAACGATTTTGCCATAATTCAATGCGTAGTTTTGTGTAAATGTCCTGTATGATTGTGTTAAAGGAGAACTATAGTTTTATGAAACAATATCTTGTATATGATCTTGGCGGTACGTTTATCAAGTTTGCTCTGATGAATGAGGATTATGAAATTCTCGAGCAGGATAAGGTACCTTCGCCGACTGACACAATGGAGCATCTTCTGAATGTGATGAAAGAAATCGCAGATCGTTTTGAAGGAAGATTTGAAGCTGCGGCAGTTTCAATGCCCGGCAGAATCGATACATCAAAAGGAATGGCTTATACCGGCGGGGCATATCATTTCATCAAGGATGCACCGATGGCAGATCTGCTTTCCGAAAAACTCGGCTGCAGAGTTGTGATCGGCAATGACGGCAAATGCGCTGCCAAGGCTGAAGTTGCCAAAGGCGCACTGAAGGACACAGCAAACGGTGCGGTGATTGTGCTTGGCTCAGGAACCGGCGGCGGAATCGTCCTGAATCACGATGTCTGGATGGGAACGTCCGGCGGTGCCGGAGAACTCTCAGCACTCATCTGTGATCTTAAGGCAATTGCTAAGAACGGCTACAGTTTCTATGATTTCGGCAGCATCTATGCAGGATATGGCAGTGCAACAGGTCTTGTTGTGCTATATGCAGCGAAAAAGGGAATTCCGATGGAAGAAGCATTCGGAACAATCAACGGCGTGACATTCTTTGAAGCATATGATGCCGGTGAAAAAGAAGCGATTGAAACACTTGAGGAATACGGACTCAACGCTGCTGTCGGTATCAACTCCGTACAGTGTGTGCTGGATTTACAACGTTATGCAATCGGCGGCGGAATCAGTGCCCGCAAAGAAGTAACAGATTCGATCCGTAAGGGAATCGACAAGCTGTTCTCCGGAGGCTTCCCGCTTCCGTTCAGCAAGCCTGAAATCGTCACATGCGAATTCAGAAATGATGCAAATCTGATCGGTGCTCTCGGCTTCCTGCTGAGCGCTGAATAAGAACTTGAAAAGCTCTGATCAAAATAAGCCACAGTGTTTCTGGCTGTGGCTTTTGTCATTTACTGATGTATCAGATATGAACTGTACACAATCTGTATCGTATAATAGAGTCATCAAGAGTTGAAACAATAACCGAAACAGAGGTGATTATGAAATATAAGAAAATCAGACTTTCACTGTATGAATATCCGGAAGATCTTTACAGAATTCTGTATGTTGATGATGAAATGACACTTCTTGAATTTGCTTTTGTCATTGAAAGTACATTCCGGATGATGGATGAGCATACATTTTATTACGCGCTGAATGGTGAAGAATATTGCCCGAAAGTATGGAATCAGCACAGAAATGTGCATGATCTTGAAGATACTTTGTGGGAAACCCTCGGTGATTCTTTCGTGTTTGTCTACAATGATTCAGGCCCTTATGAAATCGTCGTTGATGTGATGGGAACAGAAGATCTTGATGATGAGAGAAGAGTTATTCTCCTCGAAGGCGAAAGAATGGGAATCTGGGAAGATCATTTTGATCTGTTAAGCGAATATATCGAAAATGATGAACTGCCTGATTACTGCGAAGATCCGGATAATTATCTGCCATGGAATCTTGTTGAAACAGAAGATATCGATGACCTCTATGAGACAGAACGATACGATCGTGAACGTGATCAAGGCCGGATGAACCAGCTGATTGCGCATGAACTGAAACTGTATATGATCGAGATGAATGCGGAATATGACAGCTTTTTTGAAGATTACAATGCAATCGTTGAGAGGCTGCGCAATATGGATGATCAGGGTGCAACCTATGAGAAGCTTTGTGAAGAAGCAATGCGCACATTCATTGATGAATGCAGACAGCTGAAGGATTCAGACCTTCTGCCGGATTCAATCAGTCATCTGATCCAGTACGGTGAGCAGATGGTTGATCTTTCCTATGTGCTTGAAGTGATTCCGCTGTTTCTGATCAGTCAGAAAAAATATGATAAATGCATCGGATATATGAAAGAGCTGGAAGAGCTGTTTGATGATCAATTGCTTCATGAAATCACATCCGGAGTTCTTCTGGACTGCTATGCAGATCAGAAGAAATTTGCTGAAGCAGAAGCGGTGATTGAACGGATGCACTTCTTCAGCAATGATGATCAGCTCTGCGATGCATTCAGAATCCGCCTTTATGTCAAAATGGGCAGATACAGCGATGCTGAAGATCTGATTGAACTTCATATCGATGACATGGATGAGTGCACGCCGTTCAACTGGGAGATGTTCAATGCGGCAGTCTCTCTTTACAGAATCACTGATCCGAAAAAAGCTGAATTCTTTGAAAGAAAACTGTCAATGTTCAATCAGTTTGAAGATCCCGATGAACCGGTCGGTTTCTCGGAAGCTTCCGATGAGCTTGCATCGGCGATTGAGCGCTACAAGATGCGCAGAACAGGAGAGCGCTTTTCGATTGCGGCTGTCTGCTTTGTGATGGTTGCCAAGGAAGACGGCGATATCATCGTCAGAGTCAGCAGTTTCGCCGATGATGATCAGATGATTCCGGAGATCGCCGAGATTGACGGAGAGAAGTATCTGAGTGTTTATTCGGGAGATATTGCGGCCCATCATGATCATTATTATTACGATACAACCGCTTCACTCAGAGAAGCGATTGAGACTGCGATTGCCAATCATTTAAGCGGCATTATTGTCGATCCTGAAAATAATGATGAAGGTCTGATCATGAACATTCACGCCCTTGAAGAAATTGACAGGCTGATTGATGAAAATGATGCGGGTGTCCTGCAGACGCCGTATCTGTCATAAAGGAAGGTGATAACATGACATCGATTTACACCAGAACAAGTATCCGTAAATATCAGAGAAAGAAGTGGAAGATGAAAAGATCATTGAAATCCTGAGAGCTGCCATGCAGGCACCAAGTGCAGGCAACCAGCAGCCCTGGGAGTTCTATGTCATCAAAGATCCGAAAAAGCTTGAGCTTCTTTCCGAATGTTCACCTTATGCGAAAATGACAAAGGACGCTCCGTGTGCAATTGTTTCTGCATACCGCAAAGAAGGTCTCAGACACCCTGTCTATGCTGAAATCGACATGTCGATCGCTATGGAAAATATGTGGCTCAGAACCGACGAAATCGGGCTTGGCGGCGTGTGGCTCGGGATTGCACCGCTTGAAGAGAGAATGAAGAAAGTGGAAGAGATTGTCGGCATTCCCGGGAATTTGAGAGCTTTTGCGATTTTCCCGTTCGGATATCCGGCAGAAGAGAAAAAGCAGGCTGACCGCTTTGATGAAAGCCGCATTCATTTTGAAGAATAAATTTTCCATGCTGCAGCTGAAAAACATCACCCGTGAACATCTGCATCAGATTGCAGTCAATTTTGCAGAGAGCTTTCTTGCAATGAAAGGCTCTCTTTCGTCATGTATGGGACATGATGAAGCTGTGATCTATTTTGAAGAAGTTCTCTATGAATATCAGCGGATCGGTGCTTTGTATGCACTCAGTGAAAATGAAGAAGGCTATATTGTCTATCATCTCAAAAAGAACGGTGTCAGATGGTACCGCGATCTGTATCTGTTTCTGAGGTATCTTGCAAAAATGAATCCTGAAACACTGCAGAGGATGATACTGATCAGAAGAGGGTGGACGGATTACAGTATTGCCCACGCGGATACGAAAAACTATGTAGACGTCGCACTTGTGTCTGTCAGAAAGGAATATCAGGGAAAAGGGTATCTCAGAAAGCTGATGGCAGAACCCTTTGCTTTGGCAGAGAAGCTTAAGATCCCGGTGATTCTTGATACAGATTCAGAATATAAGGCAATCCGCTATGAACATATCGGCATGCGCGTTGAGAAAGATGCGATGCTTGAAAGCGGACTGCATTTCTACACAATGATTTATGAGCCTGAATAAGGAGAATTATGCTTGATTCAAAAGGTTTTAACAGATGGGCATCGCAATATGATGATGCTGTGATCAGAAGTGAAAATGAGAATTCTTATCCGTTTGCCGGCTATTCAAAAATACTCGGTACAATTGCCGAAAGAATTCTGAATGAAAAGAGAAAGGATGTTCTTGATCTTGGATTCGGTACTGCTGTGCTGACTTCATACCTCTATGAAAACGGATGCTGTATTTCCGGTATGGACTTTTCGGATGAAATGGTCCGGATTGCCCAAAGCAAAATGCCTGAAGCAAATCTTTTCAAAGGTGATTTCAAAGACGGAATTCCTGAAGCGCTGAAGACAAAGAAATATGATGCGGCAGTCTGTACATATGCAATCCATCATCTGAATGATGAAGATAAGATTGTTTTCATCAATGAAATTCTGTCCGTACTCAAAGATGACGGAATTCTTATGATCGGCGATGTGGCGTTTCAAAGCAAAGATGATCTGCTTAAATGCATTAAGCAGAATGAAGAAATCTGGGACGATGATGAAATCTATTGCGTCATTGAAAACATCAGACCGTATTTTGAACACATTGATTTTAAACAGATGACTTTCTGCAGCGGAATTATTTTCATCAGAAAATAAACATATTTTGAGGAAATAAAAAATATCAATGAATATTCGTATCAGACGCCAAAGAGCGTATGGAGGATATTCATGAATGATATTTCATTTGAAGAGTTCAGGGAACTTCTGAACAAAAGGCTTAATGAAGAGCCGGAAATCGGAAAGAGCATTGAAGTTTCAAACAGACCCATCCAGAAGCTGACGGGTAACTACGTAGCAATTTCTCTTTATGATGCTGAAAGAAATGTAGGTCTTACCGCAAACCCGCATAATCTTTACAAAGAGTTCAGAAACGGCAGATCAGTTGACAGGATTGTGGCAAACATGATGGAACAGATGGCTGATCCGCCGAATGTCGGTGATATGGAAAGACTTTGTGATCTTGAACAGATCAGAGATCATATCTTCATCCGTGTCAGCAATGCAAAACGCAATGAAGAACTGCTTAAAACTGTTCCGCATCAGATCGAAGGTGAATTCGCAATCACATATCATGTTCTGATGTATGATGACGGCGAAGCGCTTGGCAATGCGATGATCACAAATCTGATCATGAGTGCTTACGGCATCGATCAGAAAAAACTTCATGAGATTGCTATGGAAAATTCACCCGGACTCTTTCCTGCAGCTCTGTATGAACTCGGTATCAGAGGAGAGCCGGGGAATCTGATCTGTGCCACGAACATGAAAAAAATCAATGGGGCAGCAGTGATGTTCTATCCCGGTATGATTGAAACGATCCTGAAGAAATTCGATGAAGACTTCTATGTCATTCCGAGCTCCATCCATGAAATGATGCTGATACCTGAAAGGGTCGCATCAAGTGTTGAGCACATGCTGGAAACTCTGCATGATGCAAATATTCATTTTGTTGAGGAGGGTGAAGATCTCAGCGAAAACATTTATTTCATTTCGGGAAGTGAGCCGTATTTAAAACGGATTACCGACTGATCACTCATTCACAGCGGGTTTTCCCGCTTTTTTTACGATTCGGCGAATTAACATGCCATAAGATGCGCAGTTCGTTTTAAAATTAATATATTCAATCAGTTCGAAGATACGAACTGCATGCATAAACGATACTAATGGAGGCAGCATGAAAATTGTACTTGATCATCTGACCAAGCGTTATCCGAACCAGACAAAGGGACTGGATGATGTCATTGCGGTCAACGATTTCAATTTCGA
>JAUNEN010000036.1:2626-6243 GCA_030525525.1 Erysipelotrichaceae bacterium | reverse complement strand
CTTGTTCAGATTGAAAAGTATATGGAGCGCAAGCCCAGCCAGCTTTCCGGCGGTCAGCAGCAGCGTGTCGCGATTGCCCGCGCGCTTGTCAAACTGCCAAGAGTCCTTCTGCTTGATGAGCCGCTTTCCAACCTTGACGCAAGACTACGACTTGCGACCCGCGAAGAAATCCGCCGCATTCAGCAGGAGACAAAGCTGACAACCGTCTTTGTCACCCACGATCAGGAAGAGGCAATGAGTATTTCCGATATGATCGTTGTCATGAAGGATGGTATCATGCAGCAGATCGGCAGTCCACAGGATGTCTATGATCATCCGGTCAATCTGTTTGTCGCCAAGTTCCTTGGCACGCCGCCCATCAATGTCTTTGAAGGAAGAATGGAAAACGGTGCGATACTCATCGGCAATGAGCGCATTCTTGAAATCGAAGAGAACGACAGCAGGGATGTTTATGTCGGTATCCGTCCGGAAGGATTCATTCTTGATGAAAACGGACCGTTCCATGTGACAAAAAAGAATATCGAAGTTCTCGGCAGAGACACCAGTATTGTCGCTTCCCATGAAGCTGCTGTTTCCGAATCGCTGCGAATCATTGTCATGATTGACAACAGAGACGAAATCGGAAACACTGTCGGCTTCCGTTTAAAGCCTGCAAAAGTCGAAGTCTTTGACAGGAATACAGAAAAAGCAATTGCATATACAGTCCGCAATAAGGAGTAGTTATGAGAAAGATCAAGCCATGGCTCTATCTTCTGCCGGCGATGCTCTTTCTGGGATTCTTCATGGTTTATCCTCTGATCGATGTATTTATCTATTCATTCGAAGAGGGTTACAATTCAGCTTCCCAGACATTCCGCGGTGTCGGCTTATACAATTACATGTATGTCCTCAGAGACCCATATTTCATCCAGGCACTCAAGAATACATTCATTCTCGTCATTATAACGGTTCCGCTTTCAACCGGTATTGCGCTTCTGATTGCGCTTGGACTCAATTCAATTCCCAAGCTCAAGGATCTTTTCCAGACAATTTTCTTTCTGCCTTATGTCACCAACACTCTGGCAGTCGGTCTCGTCTTTATGATCCTGTTCAAAAAGACAGCTTACTCGGACGGTCTGATCAACATGCTGATTACGGCATGCGGCGGAAATGTCATCGACTTTATGGACGGCCCGTATTGGGCAAAGATGTTTGTGCTTTGTTTCTATACTGTCTGGATCGTTCTTCCGTTCAAGATTCTGATTCTGACAAGTGCTCTGGCAAGTGTTGATGAGAATCTTTACAAAGCAGCGAAAATCGACGGTACAAGCAGACTGCGTATCTTTACAAGAATTACGATACCGATGATTTCACCGATGATCTTTTATCTCATCATCACCGGCTTTATCGGTGCATTCAAAGCATATTCGGATGCAGTTGCTCTTTTCGGTACGGATCTGAATGCGGCAGGCATGAATACGATCGTCGGCTATATCTATGACATGCTGTACGGCAACGGCGGCGGCTATCCGTCCTATGCTTCGGCAGCAGCTCTGATTCTGTTTGCGATTGTATTGACGATCACATGCATCAACCTGACAATTTCCAACCGCGGAAAAGGGAATGCATAGGAGGGTGTATGAGTACAAAGAAAGATTATTCACAGATCGAAAAGGCTGCGAAGAGAAACACTCTGATCAGAACGGTCATCACTTATATCCTTCTCGGTCTCTGGGCACTGATCGTGCTGTTCCCGTTCTACTGGATGCTGCTGACTTCAGTGAAGAGCTACGGCTCCTACAATGCTGAATATACGCCGAAATTCTTCACGCTTTCACCGACACTTCAGAACTATGTCGATGCCTTTACACAGGTGCCTCTGGCAAGGTATTTTGCAAACACACTGATCTTTGCGATTATCACAACGGTTGCCATGCTGTTAGTCATCATCCTTGCGGCATTTGCATTTGCCAGACTTGAATTCAAAGGAAGAAACACACTTTTCTCACTGTTTCTTTCCCTGATGATGATTCCCAATGAACTTGTGATCATCACAAACTTTGTGACAATCACGAATCTCGGACTCAGAAACACATTCACCGGTCTGATTCTGCCTTCGATTACGTCAATCTTCTACATTTATCTGCTCAAGGAGAACTTTGAACAGATTCCCAATGAACTGTACAAAGCAGCGAAGGTCGACGGTACCAGTGATTTCAAGTATCTCGTCAAGGTGATGATTCCGATCTGTCAGCCGACGATTGTGACAATTGCAATCCTCAAGGTCATTGAGTGCTGGAATTCATACGTATGGCCTCGACTCATTACCGACAATGAAAAATACTTCCTTGTCTCCAACGGTATCCAGGCAATCAGAGAAAACGGATTCGGACGTGAGAATATTCCTGCCATGATGGCTGCGGTTGTTGTCATCTCCGTTCCGCTCATCATTCTCTTCCTGATCTTCCACAAGAAGATTATGGCCGGTGTTTCCAGAGGAGGTACCAAGGGATGAAAAAGATCATAAAAGCGATGCTCGCAGGTCTTCTGATCCTTTCAGTACCTGCTTTGAGCGGATGCCATGGCACGCAGGGGATGGCCGAATTTGCTGTTCCTGAAGAGTTTGATCTGAATCAGAAACACGAACTGATCTTCTGGGCAAAGAACGATACCAACCGTACCCAGACAGCGATATACGAAAAAGCGATCAGCGATTTTGAAAAGATGTATCCGAATGTCAGCGTCAAGATCAGACTGTATACGGATTATTCCAACATCTATAACGATGTCATCACCAATATCGCAACCAATACAACGCCAAATGTCTGTATCACTTATCCCGATCATATTGCGACCTATATGACCGGTATGAATACGGTTGTCGATCTGGATGAGCTGATGAATGATGCGAAATACGGACTCGGCGGCAGCGATGTCAAATTTGATTCACCGGCATATGATGAAGTGATTCCGGAATTCCTTGATGAATGCATCATTCAGGAAAAGCATTATGCAATTCCGTTCATGCGTTCCACGGAGGCCTGCTATATCAATGAGACTTACGTGAATGCACTTGGCTATGAACTGCCGGAAGTCATGACATGGGATTTCATGTTTGAAGTTGCAGAAGCAGCAATGAAGAAAAACGCTGACGGCAACTTTGCCGTCAACAATCAGAATGTCATGATTCCGATTATCTACAAATCAACCGACAACATGATGATTCAGATGCTTGCCCAGAAAGCAGCCGACTATTCAGATGCCGAAGGCAATATTCTGATTTTCAACGATGATACAAAAGAGATCATGTACATGTCTGCTGAGCATGGCGCAACCGGTGCATTGTCGACCTTCAAGATTTCATCATATCCGGCAAACTTCCTGAATGCAGGACAGTGCATCTTTGCGATCGACTCGACAGCAGGTGCGACATGGATGGGAACTGAAGCACCGCTGGTCGATATTTCACCCGATCAGATTGTGCAGTTTGATACAGCAGTGCGCATGATTCCGCAATTCAATCCGGAGCAGCCGAAAATGATTTCCCAGGGACCTTCGATCTGTGTATTCAACAAGAATGATCCCCAGGAAGTTCTTGCATCATGGCTGTTTGCCCAATACCTTCTCAGCAACGATGT
>JAUNEN010000036.1:0-2526 GCA_030525525.1 Erysipelotrichaceae bacterium | reverse complement strand
GAAACGGTTGATGATGCATATTGCGAAGAGCAGTTCGACAAAGTGACTTCTCTTTATCATCTCGATCAGATTTCTGCTTCTGCAGGCGGCAGTGAAGAGCTTGGCCCGCTGCCAGGTGCGAGCAGGGCATTGCTGATAACACTGGTTGCAGTCTGGATCATTCTCGGTATCGTTTATGCGATCCCGCTTCTGAAAAAGAAGGCAGCGCATTCATAATCACTGACAGAGACCTCATGGTCTCTGTTTTTATAATGTCTTCATGAATTTCAGTTTTTAATATGCATGAAATTATTGGTGAATCTTTTGTTGCGGAGGTTGTTTATGCATTATAATATTGCTGTCTGTAAAGGCAGAAAAAGAGGGAACATAACATGAAAAAAACGATTTACACAATTCTCGCTCTCGCTATGACTGCATCACTGGCAGGATGCGGCGGCGGCTCAGGCTCTTCCGCAGGCCCGGATACAGAAAAGGGCGAAGGCGTCATGACTTATGCTGAATACGCTGCTGCTAAAGTTGATGACAAGGTAACAGTCGAAGCATATGTTCAGGCCAAGCAGTCCTGGTGGGATAACAAGGCTACAATCTTCGCTCAGGACGCTGACGGCGGATACTTCTTCTATGAAATGCCGATTTCCGAAGAAGACTATGCAAAGCTGGTTGACGGTCAGAAGATCAAGGTCACAGGCTACAAGGCTGAATGGCAGGGACAGGTTGAAATCATCGACTCTGAATTCGAGATTCTCGAAGGCAACTGGGTCGCTGATGCTACAGATGTCACAGATGCTCTTGGAACAGCAGGACTTGAAGACTATATGAACCGCAAGGTTGTCTTCAAGGGACTCACAGTTGAAGCAGCTGAATTCACAGAAGACGGATCCAAGTATGTCACATTCAAGAACGCTGCCGGTGAAGAAGCAGCCTTCATGTACAAGTATAACGGAACAGGTACACAGGGAGACGATGTCTACTTCACAGTTTCCAAGGACGGAAAGAACTACACATTCCTGATCAGAGCTTATCTGACAGACGGAAGCACAGATGTCTATAAGGCTGCCGAAGCTCTTGAAATCGGCAAGACATATGACATGGAAGGCTACCTGTACTGGTACAACGGTCCGAACCCTTACATCACAAACATTACAGCTAAATAAGCAATAGAAATTCATGCTCTGTCCGAAAGGGCAGGGCATTTTTTTTCGGCTGAAAGATTCAGAAATTCGCACAATATCAGGTGAGGTTTTCATCTGTCTCTATGATTTTAAGGTATATAATCTTTCTGCACTGAAAGGATGTTTTATGGTTTCTTTACTTCTGGCTGTAATCTATCTGATTTTTGTCAGCCTGGGTCTTCCTGATTCTCTACTTGGTTCCGGATGGCCGAAAATGCAGACGGTATTCCGTGTTCCTTCTGCATATGCGGGATATGTTTCGATGACAATCTGCTCAATGACGATTGTTTCAGCTTTGCTCTGCCCGCGGCTGTTAAGAAAGATGCATACAAAATGGATTGTCGTGATTTCGATCGGACTCACCGTATCTGGACTGCTTGGATTTTCGTTCTCGTCTGAATACTGGATGCTGTTTCTGTTTGCTGTACCGTATGGTCTGGGCGCAGGGGCAATCGATGCTTCAGTCAATCAGTATGTTGCAAATCATTATTCTTCATCTGTGATGAGTTTTCTGCATTGTTTCTATGGCGTCGGAGCAGTGATCAGTCCGTACATCATGGCTTTTGCCCTGAAAACAGCAAGGTGGAATGAAGGATACAGGTGGACAGCCTATCTGCAGATGGCAATTCTTGCTGTCTGTATACTATCGCTGCCTTTATGGCAGAAAAGCGAGGTTCAGGAAGAAGATGACAGCTATGATTATGCCGGTCTTTCTGAATCAATCCGTGTGCCCGGAGTTCTACTGACGCTGCTTGCATTCTTTGCATACAGCAGTGCTGAAGCAACCTGCTTTTTATGGACGCCGAGCTATTTTGCCGGTACAAAGGCAGGACTCAGCGATCAGACAATTGCTTCCTTCGGCTCATTGATCTTTTTCGGACTGATGAGCGGCAGACTCATCTCCGGATTCATTTCTGACAGGCTCGGTGACAGAAAGCTGATCCGGTACGGAATCCTGACGGAACTGTTCGGAATTCTGCTGGTATTTCTGCCGCTGAATGGGTATCTCATCACTGCGATCGGATTCATTGTGATCGGTACCGGAATGGGACCGGTATATCCGGCGATTCAGCATATGGCACCTTTAAATTTCGGCCGACGTTACAGTGCGGCTGTCATCAGTCTTCAGATGGCATTTGCCTATATCGGAAGTACCTTTATGCCGACGGTCTTCGGCTATCTTCAGCAGAATTTCGGCATTTTCATCATGCCTTTCTATCTGCTGATCTTCGCTGCTGCCAATTTCCTGCTGCTTGAAGCTGCCTACAGGAAAATTCAGAATCATTGATCAAACAGAATGCCAAACGAAAACCCGGCTGTCTGATATGCAGCCGGGTATTTTCATGATATGAAG
>JAUNEN010000118.1:5063-7121 GCA_030525525.1 Erysipelotrichaceae bacterium | reverse complement strand
TCACGTGCTGCTTCGGCACGGTTTTTTTCTTTCTGTTCATCTGATTCGCTGATTCTGAAATACGGGAAATGAGCTTCTGTTTCACCTTCCGCAAAGAGTGCGAAGAAGCATCCTGTGAAGGTTCCCTTCATCACTTCCGTTGACAGCAGCTGTGTACTGCCTCTGCCGATTTCCTTCATTTCTTCATTTTCAGCACCTGCATAGAAAGTGTAATGATCCCTTTCTGCCACGATCTGAAGACGAATGGAATCCGTGTTTTCAAATTCAGCTGCTTCGCTGACCGTCTTCATATCCGCCGCCCTCCGTCTGAGTGCTGCCTTCAGTCCGGTTTCTGTTTTGGATATGCAGAGATCATAGTGATGTTCATTGGTATGGTAAACACTGACTCCGGCAGTTCCGTTTCCTTTGAGTTTCACTTCCGTCGTACAGGTCAGCTCCATCTGTGATTGTCTGACGCCGATGAATGAGGGCGAAGCTGTCTCATCCAGACTGACGTCAGTTCCTTTTACACTCAGCCCGTCACCGAAATGATAGAGCGACATGTCAGGATTTCTCAGCCATGACCAGCGGGGATTGACTGTTTTAAAGTCATCGGAGAATTCATTTTCAAAGACGCTGTATGAATCCTGATCATCACCTCCCATGAGGGCATGGATTTCTTTTTGATCATTGATCAAAGGCCATCCATCTTTCCATGTCACTTCCGCGAGCATTGTCTCCCGCCCGATGTGATGAAGCTGTGCTGAGGATGGTCTTACCGCATGGAAAACTGCATACCATTTTCCGTTTTCTGCTTCAACAAGATCAGCGTGCCCCACGCACTGGAAAATGCTTTTATCACAATCACGATGGGAAAGAACCGGATTGTAAGGACAGCTTTCATAAGGTCCCCATATATCCCTGCTTCTGGCGGCAGTGACCATATGTCCGTACTCGGTTCCGCCTTCGGAAATGATCAGATAATAATATCCGTCTTTCTTATAAAGATGAGGTCCTTCCGGATTGCGTCCGCCGGTGCCGTACCAGATATGTTTCTTCTCACTGAGAATTGTTCCGTCATTCACATTGATTTCAAACAGTACAATTCCCTGTTTTCCGCTTTCATCAAAACCGGTCCCTGCATAATAAACTCTCTCATCATCGTCAAAGAACAATGTCGGATCGATTCCCAAATGCTGAATGTAAACCGGTTCGCTCCACTCTCCTTCGATATCATCCGTATAAACAAGGAAGTTCGGAGTTCCTTTGGGAAAGAGGCAGACGTTGGTTGTGATCATGTAGAATCTGCCGGCATGTTCGCGGATGGTCGGTGCGAATACACCGGCCGAAGCAGGACAGTTTCCAAGTTCAAGCTGCGAATTTCTTGTCAATACATGACCTGTCTGTGTCCATGAGGTGAGATGATTGCTGTGCCATAAAGGAACACCCGGGAAATATTCAAATGAACTGTTGACCAGATAATAATCGCTTCCTTTGCGGCAGATACTCGGATCCGGATAAAATCCCGGAATGATCGGATTCTGATATGACATGATTTACCTCGTTTAAATGTCAAATTGTTTAATGAATGGATTTCCTTTGGAGCAAGGCTGCCATTCAGGCAGATCGCTGCGGTTGTGATCGCCGGTTTTCATGAACTGTGTCCAGTAATCCAGCATCTGCCCGGAAAGGGCAAGATCTTCTTCGCTCCACGGCCGCCAGCATCTCTTCATTGTACCCATCATATACCAGAGCTCACTTGAATGCCATGCGCCGTTTGCATCACCGGGCAGATCTCTTTTGAAGTAATAGACATAAGCAGGCTTTCTGCCGATCTCTTCAAGCTTATGGCTGAAGGCAATACTTCCCTGATATAACGGTGAGCCTTCCGGCTTCACTGTGTTTTCATCCGTCAGGATGTCATCCTTGACAGAACCGAGCAGCAACGGAATGTCTTGAATCTTTCCGCTGTCCATCAGCTCATAACAGCCGCCATCCAGCACTTTCCCGTCAAGGGTCGGTGTCAGGAACAGTCCCTGTGCCTTCGGCATTGCCTTTTCAAAGAATTTCCCGATGGAT
>JAUNEN010000118.1:0-4963 GCA_030525525.1 Erysipelotrichaceae bacterium | reverse complement strand
CGATGGATCTGTACTGAAAAAGAATCCGGTGAATCTGGACTGTTTCCGCAAATGCGGCGAACTGTTCTTCATCAAGCGGGATCAGACGGTATCCCTGAGAACGCTTTGACTCAATGACAGCGATGTTCTCATACCTCAGAGCATCGGCAAGCATTGCAATATCACTCTTGATTGTTCGTACGGATGACATGGTCCTCTCTGCCAGCTGTTCAGACGAAACGAAAGTATCCCGCGAATTCATCAGAGTATAAAGAATTGTAAGATGTCTGTTTTTCTCAATCCTCATATGCAGAATTATATAACGGCGAAGCAGACGGCAACAGACTGTTCACCGGTTTGCCACGTGATTATTTTTCAGCCGGTAGGTTCCCCTGCCGGTTTTTTCAATTGTTCCTTCATCCTGCAGATTTTTCAGAATTCTGAGAAGCTGTCTTTTTGAACAGTGCAGATATGCAGATGCGGCACTGACGCCTTTCAGAGTTCTGTGATCCGCATGTTCCAAATAATAGATTGTTTTTTCCCGCAGATCATCCGGTTCAAGCAGATAAGCAGTTAACAGCCTCAGCTTTTCAGTCACGGAAGCCAGCAGGAAGTTAAGAAAGACGGGATCCTTTTCCAGGATGTGACGGTGTGTTTTCAGATCAATTCCCAGGCATACAACCTTCGAAGCGGCTTCCACGATATACGCAGACACTTCACGGCTGGCAAATTCCACATCCCCTAGAACCGTAAAGTCGTCTCCGCTTGACAGCAGAGCCATTGATCCGTTGTCACGGATGTTGTAGATGCGGATTGTTCCGCTGCATACGAAAAGCAGATGATCAAGCGGATCAATCAGATTGTTGATTACTTCATTCTTCGAAAATTCAAATAATTCAAATACCAGTTTATCCGGATCCGTAAAGAACCGTCTGATCTGACGGTTGTTCAGATATTGTTTTTTTGTCTGTCTGTTTTCAATTTTTTTCATATACAAAGTGACATATGTCACCATTTATTATAACCGCCGATCGTAGAATATAACCCGTGAGGTTAATAAAATGAACAACGAAATCTTTGAAACAATGCCTGTTCCGAAGGCTTATATCAAACTTGCCCTGCCGGTTATGATGAGCAGCGTGCTCATGCTTGTCTACAACATGGCTGACACATATTTCATTTCAGCAACCGGAAATACCGATATCGTCGCGGCAGTTTCCCTGTGTGCTCCCGTCTTTACATTCCTGATTGCAATCGGCGATATTCTCGGCCTTGGCGGCAGTTCCTTCATTTCCAGACTGCTCGGTTCCAGAAGAAGCGATGATGCAAAGCGCATTTCTGTTTTCTGTCTTTGCGGTTCAATCGTTCTCGGTTTACTGATTACAGCAGTCCTGCTGATTGCCAGAACACCTGTTCTGAAGCTTCTTGGCTCTGATCCGAATACATTTCAGTTTGCGTCTGATTATTACACATGGATTGCACTCGGTGCATCGGTCATCATCTTTTCCCTTGTTCCGACCAATCTGTTAAGAACGGAAGGTCTGGCTTCTCTGGCAATGGTCGGTTCCATGCTCGGGTCTATCGTCAACATCATCCTGGATCCGATCTTCATCAGCGCACTCAATATGGGTGCAGCCGGTGCAGCCATTGCGACCGTGATCGGAAATATCTGTGCAGATATTTATTACATCTATGTGATTTCACGCCGTTCGAAATGTCTGTCCATTGATCCGAGAGGATTTCATATCAGCAGTTCAGAAACAAAGGAAGTTCTCCGCATCGGTATTCCTTCATCAATTACAAATATCATGCAGAGCATCGGTGTGATTCTTCTGAACAACTTCCTGCTTCCGTACGGAAACGAAACAATCGCAGCCATGGGCATTGTCTCCAAAATCACGATGATCGTCATCATGATCATGGTTTCCTTCTCCTTCGGCGGTCAGCCTTTATACGGCTATCTCTATGGTGCAGGTAACAAAGACAGATTCCGCAAAGTCATGAAGTTTGCCTACATGCTGGTGTGCGGACTCGGTCTTGCCCTCTCCTGTATCCTCTTCTTACTCGCACCTGTTCTTGTCAGAGTCTTCATTCAGGAAGCATCGTTTGTTGAACTTGCGGCTTCCATGCTGAGAACAATTCTCTTCGGAATGCCGTTCATCGGCTTCACCATGGTCACAACCTGTATCTTTCAGTCCACCGGCAAAGCTTCCGGTGCCCTCGCACTCAGTGCAGGCAGACAGGGTTATATCTATGCGGCTGTATTATTTGTGATGTCTGCTCTGTTTAAATATCAGGGTGTCGTCGCTTCCCAGCCGGTCGCAGATCTTTTCTCTGCAGTGCTTGCATACGTGCTTCTTAAAATCATGTTAAAAGAGTTCATCGAAATCTGATGAACTCCCCCGCAAAAGCAGAAGATGCAATGTCTTCTGTTTTTTAATATCCCGCTGACAGTTTCTCCTGTACAAGACTGTTGAGGCTGATATTTCTTGATACAGCTTCCATGAAAAGGCGTTTGTGCAGTTCGGGAGAAATGCGGATATTGAAACTGCCTTTGAACGGGCGCTCAGGTTTTTCTCCTTCAGCTTCACACACCTGCAGATATTCATTCACTGCCCGATGGAAGTCCGAAATCAGCTCTTTGACAGATTCACCTTCATAAGAAATCAGTGACCGGATACCGAGAACCTTTCCGAAAAGAAGAGAGTCTTCTTCGGAAAACTCCAGAGATCCAACATAGCCTTTGTATTCCAACGTATTTTTCATATCAGATTTTCCCTTTCCGGATATTCAACTAACTGTTTCACCTGATACTGTTTCAAAATGCGGTCAGGATGCGGCCGATGAAGAATGATTTTTCCATGTTCTTCGCTGACAAAAACAACTCCTGATCCACTTGTACGGCCCTTTTCGCAGAGATGACAGCCCAGATTACGAAGCAGAGTTACTGCTTCCTCAAAAGTAAAATCAGACGGCCGGGTTTTAAGACGGCTGATCAGTTTATCTTTTCGAACCATTGTCTGTCCTTTCTTATTTATAGATAGCCCAATACTTATGCGACTATATTCAGTTGCAATAACAGAATTCATTTTCTTCTGTCAGATTTGTCTGCCTTAATATCTGCCATTCACTGTGGATTCCCACGATTCTAAAGTTTTTTGACTTAAACAGCATTATTCTCCGTCCCAACCCACAGTAAAGCATGATTCAGGTTCTGTGCTATGATTGTTTCAAGCAGAAAATCAGGAGAATTATCATGAGATATGCATTTACAAACGGGATCATTCTGAACGGAAAAGAAGATATGACTCCCGTGACAGGAAAAACGATTCTGACGGATGAGGAAACGATTATCGATATCATGGATGATTCTGTTTCAACCGCCGGCTATGAAGTCATCGATCTCAACGGAATGTATATTATGCCAGGGCTGATCAATATGCATGTGCATCTGGCAGGCAATGGCAAACCGCAGAAAAAACAGAGAGACAATACGAAGCTTGTAAAACTGCTCTTCAGCAATCCCGTCTCTGCTGCAGTTGCTTACCGCATGGTCAGAAACTATGCAGAGATCGCTCTTTTGAGCGGACAGACAACCATACGTACAGTCGGCGGATTGAAAGATCTTGATACAAGAATACGGGATGAGATCAATGCAGGAAACTATACAGGTCCGAGAATCATCGCATCCAACGAAGGAATCTCTGTTCCCCACGGTCACATGGCAGGCTCTGTTGCAATCATTGCAGAAAATGCAGAGCAGGCAGAAAGACATATCGATCATCTGAAGCAGGTCAAAGCAGATTTCATCAAATTGATGATCACCGGCGGTGTTCTTGACGCAAAAGAAAAAGGTGTCCCGGGTGAAATGAAGATGAAGCCGGAAATGATCAGGGAAATCTGTGATTATGCACATGATGCAGGCTATCTTGTCGCAGCCCATGTTGAAAGCACAGAGGGTGTCAGAGCAGCTCTTGAAAACGGTGTCGATTCCATTGAACACGGTGCAATGCCTGACGAAGAAATCATCCGTCTGTTCAAAGAAAAGAATGCCTTTGTAACAACCACTCTGTCACCGGCTCTTCCCTACGCATTATTCGACCGTTCTGTTTCAAATGCATCGGAAGTTGAGCAGTATAACGGAAACATGGTATTTGAAGGAATCATTGAATGCTCAAAGGCAGCTCTGAAAAACGGCATTCCGGTTGCCCTGGGCAATGATGTCGGCTGTCCATGGGTGACCCAGTATGACTTCTGGCGTGAGCTTGTCTACTTCCACAAATACACAGGTGTTTCAAATGCCTTTGCCCTTCACACGGCAACCGAAGTCAATGCAAAGCTGGCAGGAATCGGAGATACAACAGGAACAATCGAAAAAGGCAAATGCGCTGATCTGATTGTCACCGAAGAAAATCCTCTCGATGATCTTTGTGCACTCAGAAATGTAAAAATGGTCATGACCAGAGGAAATCTCATCAAATATCCGAAAGTCAGAAGAAACAAAACAGTCGATGAGCAGCTTGACCGCTTTCTCTGAATCCATGAGGCAATATAAAAGGCAATTGAGTGTGCGCAATTGCTTTTTGTTTTTCATTCGTATACTTCTTTTTTCAGAATCCCGATATAGGGAAGATTGCGGTACTTTTCAGCATAATCGATGCCGTACCCGATGATGAATTCATCAGGGACTTCAAAGCCTTTGTAATCAATATCGATCGGTTTGATGCGCCTTGCAGGTTTATCGAGAAGTGCACAGATTCTGACACTCTTGACACCTCTTTCAATCATGAGGTCTTTCAGAGCATTCAATGTATTTCCGGTATCGGCGATATCCTCCACCAGCATGACATTAAGACCTTTCACATCGACCTGCACATCTTTGATGATTCTGATCTGTCCGGAGGAAACGCTGCTGTTGCCGTAGCTTGAAACAACCATGTAATCCGTACGGACATCCCCGTCAATCTGTCTGATCAGATCACCC
>JAUNEN010000117.1 GCA_030525525.1 Erysipelotrichaceae bacterium | reverse complement strand
CCTTCAACAATGAAGGAAATCAAAAACAATGCATTTGAGAACTGTATCGGTTTACCTTATATTCTCTTCAATGAAGGTCTTGAAACAATCGGAGCCAATGCATTCAGAAACTGCGACGGACTGACTTCACTGACACTTCCGACTTCATTAAAGACAATCGGGAACGGTGCTTTTGCGGAAAACCAGAATCTGAAAAAGGCCTTCTTCAAGAAAGGGATCAGTTCCATTGCCGCAAATACATTCAGCGGTGCACATGAAGAATTTACGATCTATGCACCGAAGAATTCAAATATCATCGATTTTGCAATCACGAATAATTACAGATTTATTCCGGTGGATGCGGAAGAAGACGGAATCATTGACAGAAGTGCATCTTACTTCACAACAAATTACAACGATGTTTCAGTCAGCGGATACAGCTCATTCATCATTCAATACAGAATTAAAGATGAATATGCGGCAGATACACAGGTGAATTCGGTTTCTGTGAATTTCGGTGATCAGATGGTCATTTCCGAAATGTCCATCAAAGTCAACGGTACTGATATTGATGAATATACAAATGAAAACAATATTCTGAGTATTCCGGTGACAGAGAAAGAGGGCGTGATTACACTGGCAGCCAAACCGCTGTCCTCACGCAGTCTGTTTGCGGCAGCTGTGCTCCATGGCAGCTATCTGGAAAGTACAGTTGATGAAACAATCGGCTATATCCAGATGGATGTTCCGACGATTTCAATCGAAGCACCGGAAAGATCGGGAACCCGCACATTCAATGTGAGCGGTGTCGCACCTGCTTCCGAGAAAGTTGACCTCTATATTGATGATGAGCTGCTTACATCTGTGACTGCTTCAAAGGCAGGAAGATATACCGCAGTACTGACAATTCCTTCAGCTGTCAATGGGTCATATCACATTTCTGCAAAAGTGACAGTGAACGGCGTCACGGCTGAAAAGAGTGCGATGATCTATTACGAAGAAGGTGCACCGGAACTGATCTCCTTCAAAATGTATTATTTCAACCACGATGAAACATGGAAGACAGCGAAGGTCATTGATCTGACAGATGAACAGTCGAGAAGACAGACAATCACATTCAATCCGGGATGGGATTATCGTTTCACTGTTGAAATGAAGAATCCTGAAATGATTGACAGAGTCTATGTCATCGGCCGCAGCGGCGGTGAAAGAAAAGTTCTCGAAGCGAATTGGGATCAGGATGCACAGATGTTCGTTACATCCGGTTTCTTTGACCCGAACAACAAGAGCTACGTTCCGGGTACAGTCTCTGTACAGTATTTCAGGAAAGAAGAAGTCGATATCAATCAGAAGTATGATATCAACGATCCGGAGAAGTTCGGTGACGTACCGGGCAGTATCCGCAATGCGACATATACAGAACCGGAAACCGTAACCGAAGGCGGAAAGAAAACCACAACATCCACCATCACTCTGGCGGATGATGCGTCCACTGAACTGACACTCACACTCATTGAAGAAGTTATTGATAAGGATCTTGCGGATGTCTTCAGGGAGGTATTCGATCCGACAAAAGAGATTGAAGAAATCACAGGTGCGGATGGAAGTGTCTATTACGTTCAGGTGGATATTGACGATTACGAAGTCAGCGAAACCATCTACGACAGGATCACAAAGAAAGCATACAAGGAAATCATCTCCAAATATCCGGGCGGCAGCACGATCAACACAGTCTGGGGCTTTGTAGAGGATGGTGCAGTCGGCCTGCTTGATGTGGCAATGACGAGATTCGAAATCGAATGTTCGGGCATGTCACAGGAAGACAAGGCAAAAGCCTATGCACAGCTTGATCACCTTGTTGACTACTACTGCACGCAGCTGACATTCAAATATGTCTTCTTCGCAGTCGGTATGGTATGTCCTGAGCTTGCGGCACCATTGGCTATTGTTGAAGAAGCAGTTGAAAAAGCAGTCAGAAAGTATTATGACGTTGTCCTTGCAGGCGGCTCAATGAACTTCTCAGGCATTATGGATCTCTTCCTTGACTGCCTTGTGGAAGTGCTCCTTGACAAGCTGAAGTTCCTCATTGACCCGAGCGGAACCGTCTATGAAGGTGTCATCACCAACACACTGGAAGATGTAACAGTCAGTGTGTACTTCAAAGATGAGGAAACCGGAGAAACGATCCTCTGGAATGCGGGTGAATATGATCAGCTCAATCCGCAGATCACAGGCTCCGACGGAACTTTCGCATGGGATGTACCGGAAGGTCTGTGGATGGTCAAAGCTGAAAAAGAAGGCTATGAGACATACACAAGTGAATGGATGGAAGTACCGCCTCCCAGAACCGGTCTGTATGCAAGAATGATTCCTACTGAAGCGCCATATATTGTTTCCATCAATCCGTATACGGATTATCTGGAAATTGTATTCAGCCAGTATGTGGATCCGGCAGGCGTATCTTCACTTGTACTGACAGATGCAGAAGGCAATGTCATTCCGTATACACTTGTTTACAGCGAAAGCGAAACAGATGAAAACGGCAATGTCTATGCGAAGACATACAGACTTGTCTACTCCAACGCATTAAGCGAAGGAACAGAAGTGAAACTCAGCATTCCTGAGAATTCAATCATCACCGCCGACGGAAAAGCTCTTGAAGCTTTCGAAGAAACCGTCACAATCAAGGCAAAGGAAGAAATCCTTTCCGATGAAGAAGAATTCACAATCACCTACGGTACGGAAACAGAGAAGATTGTAACAATCGCAAACTATTCAGAAGGACAGAAAGCTGCAGTCTATTCAAGCGATCCGGTTCTTCTGGAAGTCAGAGCTGCTGAAACAGACAGTACAGGTATCGTTACAATCACAATGCTCGGCAAAGCAACAGGCAATGCGGCAATCCTGGTTCAGGTGGAAGGAACAGAAGCGAAGAAGATGATTCCTGTTCACATCATTCCGAAAGAACATTCTGCAGTTGCAGTGACCGGCATCAGCCTTGATCAGACTGAGCTGGTGCTGAATGTGGGTGAGAGCAGAAAGCTGAATGCATCAGTGACACCAGGAAACGCAGACAATAAAAAGGTGTCATGGACAAGCAACGATGAAACAATTGCGGCAGTTCTTGCCAACGGCACCGTCAATGCACTTTCAAAAGGCTCTGCTGTGATTACAGTCACAACAGAAGACGGCGGCTTTACGGCTGAGTGCAGAGTCACGGTCAATGAAGCAGCTCATGAACATACATTCGGCACACCTTCCTATGAATGGTCTGATGACAACAGCAAAGTTACCGCAAAAGTGAGCTGCACAGAATGCGGTGAAGAAATCACGGAAACAGTGAATACTGCATATGAAGTGATCAAAGAAGCAGGCTGTGAAGAAGAAGGCACAGGCAGATATACAGCAGTCTTTGCCAATGAACTGTTTGAAACACAGAAGAAGGATGTGACAATTGAAGCGACAGGCCATGCATACGGCACACCGGTTTATACATGGTCTGACGACAACAGCAAAGTCACCGCGAAAGTGGCCTGCACAAAGTGCGGTGAAGAAATCACAGAGACTGTGAACACTGCATATGAAGTGATCAAGGAACCTACTGTCAGTGAAACAGGAACGGGCAGATACACAGCATCCTTCACAAACGAACTGTTTGAAACACAGACTAAGGATGTACAGATTCCGAAGAAGCCTGATGTCAGTATCACATTGAGTGTTGATCCGAAGGAACTGAGTATGGTCTATGGAACAACCGCCAGGATCAGCGCATCCGTCACTCCGGCAGGCACAGAACTGAAGTGGCATTCAGACAACGAAGAAGCTGTCACGGTTGATGCACGCGGCAATCTCAGTGCAAAAGGCATCGGCAAAGCGACAATCACAGTTACAGCAGGTGATTCAGTCTGTGAGACAGTTGATGTCAGAGTCCTGTTCACCGATGTCGCAGACAGTGGCAAATACTTCTTTACACCTGTCTATTGGGCAGCTGACAATGCAATCACAGTCGGTGCCGGCGGACCGGGCAAATTCTCACCTGATGCATACTGCACAAGAGAGCAGTTTGTCACCTTCTTATGGAGAACGAAGGGTGAACCGGAACCGAAGACATCAAGCAATTTCTCCGATGTGAAGACAAGCGACTGGTATTACAAATCAATCACATGGGCAGCAGAGGAAGGCATTACGGTCGGTCTCAATGACGGAACAGGCAGATTCGGTGTCGGCCAGGCATGTACAAGAGAACAATGTGTCACATTCCTTTACAGAGCGGCAGGTGAGCCGGCAGTGAAAAAATACGCAAGCTTCACGGATGTAGCGGCAGGCAGGTATTATTACAAAGCAATCTCATGGGCAGCAGAAAACGGCATCACAGTCGGTGTGAACCCGACGCATTTCGGTGTCGGCCAGAAATGCACCAGAGCAATGCTGGTAACCTTCCTCTACAGATCTGAAGTGAAATCCTGATTGCATCAATCATAAATCACCATCGAAAAACCGAGTCAGTCCGGCTCGGTTTTTCTGTGTTCATAAGATGATCCAAATAGGCTGATTACAGCAAAGCAGCAGCATAATCATATGCAAAAAACGAAAAAGATAAAATAAAAATGACGAAATTAATAAAATGAACTGAATACAGATGAATGGAGGGATTATGAAATATATCAGAAGACTGACAGATGCAGTGATTGATCGCAGACTGAAAGCGTTCAATGCAATACAGATCGCCGGACCGAAGGGCTGCGGAAAAACAAGAACATGTAAAGAAAGATGTAAAACTTGTATTGAGTTTCAGGATGAAGAAAGGCGTGAAGGCTGGCTGCAGATTGCAGAAACCGCGCCGAGTCTGTTCTTTGGTAATGAAAAACCAATATTGTTTGATGAATGGCAGGATGCGCCGAAAATATGGGGAGCTGTGAGAAAGGATTGTGATGATCATCCGGAAGATACAGGCTCTTATTATCTTACAGGTTCTTCGAGCAAAAAGATTGAAACTCCACATACCGGAACAGGCAGAATTACGACTGTAAATATGATGACGATGACTTTGTGGGAGAGCGGTGACTCGGATGGAAGTGTATCATTGACTGAATATCTGAATAATCCAGATTACAATCCGGCAGCACTGAGCCGGATGAAACTGGAAGACCTTTTTTACATTGTTTGCAGAGGCGGCTGGCCAAGATGTCTTGAAATCAGAGATCATGAAGGAAAGCTTGAAATTGCGAAAGATTATTACCGGCAGATATATACAAAAGATATCAGTGCAATTGATGGAATCAGAAGGGATCCGGAAATTGCCAGAATTCTGCTGCAGTCATATGCCCGCAATACAGCAACCATTGCCAAAAAAACATCGATTTATGCAGATGTTCAGGCAACGCAAAATGTAACTGACCCGACTCTTGCTTCTTATGTGAATGCACTTGAAAGGTTATATGTAATTCGTGATCTTGATGCATGGACACCTCAGATCAGATCAAAAACAGCAATCAGAGCATCGAAAAAGCACATCTTTACCGATCCATCTGTAGCTGCAGCTGCACTGGGAATATCACCCGATTATTTCAGAAATGACCTGAATGTTTTCGGGCATCTGTTTGAAAATCTTGTTCTCAGAGATCTTCTTGCATATGCTGAAGCACATGGTGCACATGTTATGCATTATCGTGATGACAGTGGGCTTGAAGCAGATGCAGTGTATCAGACTGAAGATGGCAGGTATGCACTGATCGAGATCAAAACAGGTACGAATGCTATTGGGCAGGCTGAAAAAGGGCTGCTGCGTTTAAAGCAGCTGATCATTGCACATAATGAAAAAAGTTCCGATAATCCCGCCCATCCGAAAGTGAAATATCGTGAACCTTCAGCATTGATCATCATTTGTGCGAATGCACCGATGGCATATACAACTGCCGGCGGTGTTAAGGTTGTACCGTTCTGCTGTCTGAAAGACTGATCCGAAAAATCTGATGTATAAAAAACTTTAAAAAGCGAGCAAAAATCAATTGCAGTACACTGCAATGTACAGTTTATCTTTTCCGGATCATGCATAATGGAGATGTCCAAAGGAGATCGATTATGAAAAGCACATGGAAATATCTGTTTCAGCCGCACATTCTTTCAAGAGGCGAAGATATCTATTATAGTGATGACATTGACTCAATCCGCAAAACAAAGGATGGATATGAAGCAATTGCCCACGGGACATATGACTATGAAGTGGAAATCGATCTGAAAGCAGGTAATGTAAGCGGGATGTTCTGTACATGCCCGTATGCCTCAGACGGAAACAACTGCAAGCATATGGCAGCTCTTCTGTATGCGATTGAAGAGGGTGATGTTGTTGAAACAGAATGCCTGGATCAGGGTGAAAGCATTGAAGAAGTTCTGAATTCGATGAATGAAGATCAGCTGCGCAAAGAGCTGCTTGAAATCGCAAATGAAGAAAGAACATATCATGACCGCCTCATCAGCCGTTACCGCACAACTCCTGTCGGCATCAGCGATGTCAGACGGGTATGCCGCATTCTGGAAGGACTTGCAGATCAGGTGGGAGACAGATACGGTTTCATTGACTGGAACAGCGGACACAAATATGTACGTGCTTTCTGCAGCTGCCTGGATGAAAATCTTCCGGAAATGCTTAAAAGAAATGAATATATGCCTGCTTTTGAAATCCTGAAAACAGCATTTGAAGTATTGAATCATGTGGAAATGGATGGCTCCGGCGGTGAGCATAATGACATTGCCTGGGAAATTGAAGATTACTGGCGCTGCATCATTCAGATGGCTTCAAAAGAAGACAGAGACACGATGCATAAATGGTTCATGGATATGAAAACTGTTTCTGAAGACTGGATTTGTGGTGACAGTATTGAAACCATTCTTGAAGAAGCTTTCGATGATCCGGAATATCTGCTTCCTCTGCTTGAGAAAGTCAGAAATAGTCTTGAGCATGAAACAAGCTCATACAGTCTGAAGAATCTTCTTGCAAAATACAGAGATCTTCTGAGACGCTGCAATCTTGATGAAAGTGAATATGAAAAATGGATGAATGAACACAGCGATGAAGAAGCGGTCAGAGAAATCCGTCTGGATGAGTCAAGAGAAAAAGGCGATACGGAAACAGAGATTTCCTTGCTGAAGAGTCTGTATGAAAATGATGAGATTGAATGGAGAAAGAAACAGAGACTGGAAGAA
>JAUNEN010000116.1 GCA_030525525.1 Erysipelotrichaceae bacterium | reverse complement strand
CCGCCTTCTTCGACAGAATCGATAATCCATGTATTACCGCCGATGACGGTGTTATCACCGATATAGGTATCTCCGCCCAATATTGTCGCATTGGCATAGATGACAACATTGTTGCCGATATCAGGATGACGCTTGCCTCCCTTGACAGGATTGCCGTTTTCATCCTTTTCAAAGCTCTTTGCTCCGATAGTCACACCCTGATAAAGCTTGACATGATGGCCCAAGACTGCCGTTTCACCGATGACAATACCGGTTCCGTGGTCAATACAGAAGTAATCACCGATCGTTGCACCGGGGTTGATGTCAATTCCGGTTTTTTCATGGGCATATTCCGTCATGATACGGGGAAGATAGGGAATTCCCAGCTTGTACATGACATGCGCAATCCGGTAAATCGAAATTGCATAGAAGCCCGGATAGCAGATGATGACCTCTGATTTTGTTTTGGCAGCGGGGTCGCCGTCATAGATCGCCTGGATATCCGTATTGATCTGTCTCAGGATTTCAGGCAGTGATTCCAGGAATTTATGTGTCAGCTCCTTTGCCTTCATCGGGGTGGTGCCGCTGAAACATAATGCTGTTCCTGCCTGCTCATCAAGATCTTTCACAACTCTTTCAAACGCTTCTTCAACACTCAGATTGTTGTAATTGAAATATCCCGGCAGTAATACCACCTGAATTTCCTTGATCAGGGATACAACCCGCTTGCGGTCGGCGATGCCTTTGGGAACCCTCAGCTCAGGTTCACGCATGCCATCAATTTCTTTCAGTATATCAGTGTGTGTTTTTTTCATTCCTCATTCTCCAAACATCGGTGTGGACAGATAGCGGTCCCCCGAGTCCGGAAGAATGACAACAATGTTCTTTCCTGCATTCTCTTCTTTCTTTGCAAGTTCGATCGCAGCCCATAACGCTGCGCCTGCTGAGATTCCGACGAGAATTCCTTCACGCTTACCGAACTCTGCGCCTGTACGGATGGCGTCATCGTTGGCAACGCGGATAATTTCGTCATAGATCTTTGTATCGAGAACTTCCGGAATAAAACCTGCGCCGATTCCCTGAATCGCATGAGGTCCGCTCTTGTCACCGGACAGTACTGCTGAAGCATCCGGTTCCACAGCAACTATTTTAACATCCGGATTCTTTTCATGCAGGTATTTTCCTGTTCCCGTGATTGTTCCGCCTGTTCCGACGCCTGCCACAAAGATATCAACCTTTCCGTCTGTGTCTTCATAGATTTCCGGACCGGTTGTTCTGTAGTGGGCTTCCCAGTTGGCCGGATTGACAAACTGACCGGCAATCCAGGAGCCTTCGATTTCCTTCTGCAGCTCTTCTGCCTTTGCGATGGCGCCGCTCATTCCCTTTTTGCCTTCGGATAATACGAGTTCTGCGCCATAAGCTTTCATGAGCTTTCTTCTTTCCACGCTCATTGTTTCAGGCATCACGATGATCACACGATAGCCTTTGGACGTTCCGACTGCTGCCAGACCGATTCCGGTATTTCCGCTGGTCGGTTCAATGATGACAGATCCTTCTTTCAGAATACCTTTTTCTTCCGCATCAAGAATCATGTTTAATGCAATTCTGTCCTTGATGCTGCCGGTTGCGTTGAGATATTCCATTTTGGCAAGAATCTTTGCCTTGAGATCATATGCCTTTTCGAAGTGTGTCAGTTCCAGCAGCGGTGTGTGTCCGATCAGCTGCTCTACGGATGTATAAATTCTGCTCATTTTCTTTCCCCTTTCGCTCAATCATACATTCAGAAAAAATTCCGGGAATGTTTACACGCCCGGAATCTGTTTTGATGTTCAGGAATTCACAGAAACAATCCTGAAAGAAAACAGGCTTCGGGCATTCTTCATACAGCAACAGTTTTTACATGTCATCATCTTTGCTCTCATTCCCGTCCTCTTTTCTTTGTACAGGTTTCAATATACTCCTGTGATTTGTGTTTTGCAATTGATGCGGCATATTGAAAAATGATGGTCAGTTATAGATCAAAACTATAAGAAAAAGCTCTGCACATTGCATGCAGAGCCTGCTGTTCATTCTTTCAGAAGGAAGTCGGTTCCGTTTGTGAGGATTGTGATTTCGTCACCTTCCTCAACCAGGATCATGCCGATCACATCTGCATATTTTGCATTGTAGATATGATCATTTTCATCGACGACATAGATATATGTATCTCCGCCTTTGTCGATTGTCTGCAGCTTTTTGACTTTGACAGTCATTTCTTCATAGCCGCTGACATCCTTCGGTGTTTCATCGCTGTTAGCTTCATCAGGTGTGATTTCCGCATTCATGAGTCTTCTGTATTTCTCAATGCAGTCTGCCTGAGTGGATGCTGTAGCGACAATGTTGTACTGCTCGACATTGACTGCCGCATACATTTTGACCAGACCGTTGGAATCTTTCAGAACCATGATGTAGGTCGGAGTCCCTTCAACATTGATGAGACTCGGGAAGGAAGCGATATATCCTTTTTCCTGAACTTCGCCTTCAGCACTCTTCATACCGGAGAATTCATCAGCTCCGGCACAGGTGATATATTTGCATTCGCTTGTTCTTTCATTTGCCAGAATGAAGCCGAGATTTGAGCTGTCGCCGTTTAATGAAGTGACACCTGTATATACCCAGATATCCCCGTCCTTGGCAATATATCCGTAATCCGGATAAGATGACTCGTCACCGTCTTCATCCGTGCTGTGAATCGTTGTAACCTGACGGCAGTCCGTCTGTGAGAAAACACTGTTCCAGAAGCCGTGGACAAGCTGGGCATGATCGTTATACTGCGTGCAGATAAGATCTCCGTCAATCACGATATCAGCCCATACCGGCACATCCCTGAGATCATACTTCTGCATATCACCGCTCACCGGATCAATGATGATTGCGCCGGTGACTTTCTTTCCGCCGAACAGACCGATTGTATGATCATAGATACTGCCGACATACCATGGATTGCCTTCTTCATCGATTTCAAAATGAATATTGTCTACAAGCAGACCCATGTTATGAAAGCGGACATGACGGTAGAGATTCTTTGAGAAATAAGCGGAAGGTACATATTTCATTCCTTCCTTCAGAGCTGAATAATCAGCTGACATGTCAACCGGATTGACGATGACATATCCCGGAACACCCTGCGACTTGTTTGCATTCCATTTGAAGAAACCGTCATATTTCAGAGCTGCCACTTTGACCGGGGCATCCTGATAGTTGATCTGCATATAATCGCCGACATTGAACTGGCTGACCACATTGCTCAACGAACCGATCTTTCTGTCACCGAGACGTTCTGCACTTGCAGTATCCATCAGAGCGATGGACGAAGAACCTGATACAGAAGGAATCAGATCAATCTCTGCATCCTCAACCTTCAGAATTTCACTGTATGCCTTCGCATGGAACAGACGTGATCCGTAAAGCAGATTGCCGATCAGACCGACGGCAAGAACAACCAATACAATCACCGGATTCCTGATTCCCGTATCCTTCTTTTTGATTGCCGAAACAAGACATTTGATAAACATGTAGACAAAGACGGAAACAAACAGGAAAATCCAGAATCCTGGATTCTTCAGATTGAGTGCAGGCAATGTGAGATACCAGGCACCGAACATCAGAATCAATGTGACTGCAAGTGAGATCACAAACACATCCTTCTGCAGCTTCGGTTCCTTCCAGAGCACTCTGGCCGGCATTTCGTTGATATAAACTGTTCTCTTTTTCATGTGAATACCTCCAAAACAAAAGATACAGCCGTACTGCTGTATCATATCATCACATGGAATCCTCATACACAGCAAATACGTGCATGAGTCTTGCCTCTTATATAAAGCCGGGTAAATACCGTGCTGTCGGCTTCATACAGTGTTCATCTGAACACCGGCTACTCCCTCATCTGATATTAATCTACCACAATTTGACCACGAGTCAATAGACATTCATTCAGATCATATTCTTTCTGTTTTCTCTGCGATACTGCAGAGGAGTTTTCTTTTCAATCTGTCTGAATACCTTCTGAAAATGATTCTGCGAGCTGAAGGAAAGGTAGCTGCTGATGGAAGACAATGATTCATCTGTATTCACCAGCATTCTTTTAGCCTGCTGAATTCTGGAATATTGGATATATTCAGAAATTGTCTTACCTGTTTCTTCATGAAACTTCCTTGAAAAGTATTCACAGCTGATCCCGGCAGTCTCAGCCAGCTTCCTTCTTGTAATCTTTTCAGAAAGATGTTCATGGATATACTGCACTGCTTTGCGGATTCTGTAATCATTGATCTCTGCAGCATTCATATCATGGCTCAGTCTGCAGAATTCCACTTTTGCCTGATCTGCAATTCTCATCAGCTGCTCAATACTCTCCGCTTCTTCCGTTCTGACCGACATCTTTTCAGCATGGCGGATACATAATGATGCAGAAACACCGGCATCCATGGCAGTGATTGCCATGATCTGAATCAGACTGATGACAAGATTCTTCACATGGCGCAAAGGCGTTTTTCCGAAGCGCGCTTCAAAATCAGGCGGAATGATCCTGATGAGGGATTGAATCTGCTCAAGATCCCCGCTTCTGATACTGTTGAGAATTTCATGGAGAAGCTGCAGGTTTTCCGACACCCATGATAAACTCACATCCTCATAGACCTTTTCATATAATTCAGTTTCATGATTTCTCATTCTGTCATCATTCATATCATAATCATATAATTCATCTTACATTCATACAATAAACAGAAAACCGGAACGATTATGATGAAATTAGAAATATTGCGAAACAATCGCAGAAGGAGAAATCATAATGGGTAAACTCGATCATAAGGTCTGCGTTGTCACCGGCGCAAGCGGAGGCCTTGGCAAACAGACTGCCATCCGTTTTGCTGAAGAAGGCGCATCACTCTGTATCTGTGCAAGAAACGAAACAAAACTTGCCGAAACAGCACGCATCTGCAGAGAAAAAGGTGCAGAAGTTCTGGCCATGAAAGCAGATGTTACCAATTTCGAAGAACTGAAGGCATTCGTTGATGCGATATCCGAAAAATTCGGACACATCGATGCATTATGCAACAATGCCGCAACCATCAGTGCTCCCCATCCCTTCCTCGAACACACAATCGCAGATCTTGAAGAAGGGCTTCACAGCGGTCTTTACGGCACATGGCACATGATGCAGTTATGCTTCCCGCTCATGAAAGAAAACGGCGGTGCCATCCTCAATTACGGAAGTGTGGGCGGTGTCAGCGGTCTGGAAGGCTTCGCTGCATATGCGGCTGAAAAGGAGGCAATCCGCGGTCTGTCCAGAGTTGTTGCCAGAGAATGGGGACAGTATAACATCCGTGTCAACTGTGTCTGCCCCAATGTCGCAACCGACAGATTCCTTGAAGGCATCGATCAGTCGCCGAAGGAAATCCAGGAATATCTGAAAGCATCCATGTCACAGAATGCGATGCACAGAATGGGAATGGCTTATGAAGACGCAACACCTGCCATCGTATTCCTTGTTTCGGATGACTCCAGATGGGTTACCGGACAGACCCTTCATGTGGAAGGCGGAAACTGGATCAGCGCATAACCTGAATTATTTGAATCACTGTCAAAAAGTCAGTTCACAGCTGACTTTTTTATAACTGCAGAATCGACAAAACAGTATAATCCTTCAATGACAATCTGCACTCAGACGATACAGGTCTCTTATGATGCTTTCTGTCATCTGTGAGCATATAATGACTTTATGGAGAATCAAATCTATGGAAAAGACTAAAATCCTGCTCACAGCTCTTTGCCTGTCAGCTGCTGCCTGCTCCGCACCGCAGAAAGAAGCTGCTGTTGCCCTGAATACAGATTGTGAATCATGCACGGTCAGCTATCTCGGTCCGCAGGGCACCTATACAGAAGAAGCATGTGAACTATTCTTTGGGAAAAAGGATGTATGCACTCCATACACAACAGTCCCTGAAGCAGCCGAAGCGATGTGTGAAGACAAAACAGAATACGCCGTCATTCCTCAGGAAAATACAATCGGCGGTGCTGTCATCGATTATGTTGATACTCTGATCTCATTAAAGGGAGTTTCAATAAGCGGTGAAGTGGAACTGCCGATCTCACAGAATCTGCTTGTAAGAAAAGACACGGCACTTTCCGATATCAAAAAAGTCTATTCGCACAAGCAGGGCATTGCCCAGTCAAAGCAATGGCTTGAACAAAACCTTCCGGATGCACAAGTCATTGAAGTTTCCAGCACAGCCGAAGGCGCAAGAATGGTCGCAGAATCCAATGAAGCAGACATCGCAGCAATCGCCTCAAAAGGAGCAGCTGAAGTTTACGGGCTTGAAATTCTGGCTGCCGCAATCCAGAACAATGACAACAATCAGACCAGATTCTACATTCTTTCGGAACACGAACCGGCAACCGAGGATGCGGAACGACTGGCTTTTATTGCAGAAGGAAGTGCGAAGGATCTGCCTTCACTCATGGCGGAAATGGAAAAACAGAAAATGACACTGGTCACCCTTCATGACCGCCCTCTCAAAACAGAACTCGGTCAGTATTTCTATCTGATTGAATGCGCTGCGTGCACTTATGCAGATTATCAGAAACTGACAGAAAACAGTCCGTTCACTTTTACGTATCTCGGCAGCTTCAATGTAAAGCGTCCATGAAACATGAATGACGGACAAAAAGACTGAAGAAAATTCATCAGGAAAACCGGTGGACCGGTTTTCTTTCATATTCAAAGCAATTATTCAGGATGATGGCCGACATCGTCATTTCATCCGCAAAGATCATGAAGGACGTGAAGCACATATTCCTTTTTTGTTCAGTTTTATTTCACACAATTCATATTTTTTCTTCATTTTCAAAGGGCATCATAATAACCGTAAGAACAAACAAAAGTTCTTCAGGGAGAAAACAAACATATGAAAAACATGGTGTCAGTTATATTTGAAAACGAAGCGGAAGCCTACAAAGCTTTATCCGAATTCAGAAGAGATCCTCTCAACGGCGATTATGCAATCTCAAATGCAGCAGTCGTCAGAAGAAACGGCGAAGCATTGAGTGTCCTGGATGGATTTGAAATGCCGGTCGGTATGAACAACTCCTCCAAAGGATGGATCATCGGCATGATCACCGGAATCTTCTTCGGCTTCTATGCAATGCTGATGGGAGCGTGCCTGGGATCATTGATCGGTGTCTTCTTCGATCATAAGGTCCTGAACAGAAACAGCGGCTATATGCAGGAAGCTTCAAAGCAGCTTGAAGATGACCGGACAGCACTTCTG
>JAUNEN010000205.1 GCA_030525525.1 Erysipelotrichaceae bacterium | reverse complement strand
ATATTATCCAGTGTGATAATCACTGCCTGACTTTCATATACCGCATAGCTTTCAGAGATATCATCTTTCATTTTCAGTTCTGCATCGAGCTCCTGTATCTGCTTTTCCGCAGCGTCCAGTTCTCCTTTGAGCTGTTCAGCTTCTTCGATTGATTCTGCTGATAATCTGCTGGTATTGCTCATGATGATAAACAACAGAATCATGAGCACATCAAGCAGGGATGTAAAATCCAGAACAAGATCACGCTTTTTCATTTTCAGCCCTGCTTCTTTGAAGGATTAAAGAGATAATCCATATGTTTCTCATTATCCTCAATCTTGTATGAAATTCTTGTATCCATTATTTTGCATGCAATTGCGGCAACAATTCCCCAGAACGTGGAAGTGAGTGCCCCTAAGAATGCACCGGTGGCTTCCGTTCCGATGAGATCTGTCATGTTGAGCAAAGAGATGACGGTACCAAGCATACCCAATAACGGGAATATGGTTGTGAGAGTAGTAAATGCCGCATATGTTTCATTCATCTTTTCACGTTCATTTAAGAGCTCTTCTCCTGATAAAGAAACAGCAGTACTCTCAGCTGTCATATTTTTGACTGCTTCTTTCTGCTCATCATTCAGGTTGCGGATCTTATCCCTCGCATTGAAGTGGTCATAAATGGTATTTGTTCTTTTTCTGCATTCAAAAAACATATACATGTTTCCTGCAAAAACCAGAAAGATCAAAGCGTCAAACCCTAAGATGTTTTTAAAAAGCAGACCGAAAAACTCAAACATAGCAGCCACTCCTGAAGTCTTTACTTAAATCTATTGTACATTTTCGTAAAGATGCCTTCCATTCCTATATTCAAATTTACTTAAGAAACCATCGAGAAAGCCCGTAGCTGCAGACATGGGATGCGTGGTGCCTTATAAAAAACAAATTGCTGAGATGCAGCCTGCAGCAGGATACCGTTACAGGGAAAAGAAATGCAGAACCCGATACACGCACTGATGTCCGTTAAGAAAAAGGATGCAGCCGAAGCTGCATCCCCATCGATCATCGCAATGATTTTCAGATGTGTTTTGATTCAGGGAAATCTGAAGATTTTCTCAAGGATTCAAAGTTGCTGCAGATCATCATTGCCCAGCCTGATCATTTCTCTGACCTCTTCAGGTTCCATGCTGTACTGTTCGCAGATTGCTGAAATGGCCTCTTCCTCACTGGCACCGACCTTGAGCAGTATTTCAAATGCATCCGCAATCAAATGATTTCTTTTTTCTTTACGAACTTCTTCTCTTCCTTCTTCAAAGCCTTCTCTGAAGCCTTTTTCAAAGAGATAGGCAAGATGCCTTTCTTCATCGTACTCAAAAATGCTCATATCTATGACCTTGAAAGAAGGATTTCTCTGACCTCTTCAGGTCTGATTCCCTTCTGTTCACAGATTGCGGAAATTGCCTCTTCCTCACCTGCACCGAACTTCAGCAGCATTTCAAATTCATCCGCAATCGAATGATTTCTTTCTTCTTTTCTTCCTTCTCTGCGTCCTTTTTCAAGGATATAGGCAAGATGCCTCTCTTCATTGTATTCAAATACGCTCATATCTACGACCTCGCTTCTGTTTTCAAGAATAAAGTTCCTGATTGTGAAGTCTTCCGGCATTTCCTCAATTGCCTGATTGACGGCAGATGTAATGCCGGTTTCTTTGCTGTATTCACGGACTGTTTCCACAAACCATTCATATTCATAAAGCTGCGCACAATACTGACTGTCTTCTTTTTTCAGTCCTTTGATATTGTGCTGCGTCACAATCAGTTCAAGAGATGGTTTCCTGTCTTTATTGTAACCCGAATTATCTT
>JAUNEN010000204.1 GCA_030525525.1 Erysipelotrichaceae bacterium | reverse complement strand
ATGTAGAAATCATGTCTTATACAGATACAGGGAAGCTCCCTCTTGTATATCGGAAAAGCTATGATTTAAAGCTGATGATGATCGGTGAGCAGAATGTGCTGCTTGCGGCACCTGTTGAAAAGATACCGTTAGTCACTTTACGGAAACAGCATCGTCAGCTGATGGTTTATACCGGATTGCGCTGTGTGCTGTATATGACTGATATGTATTACTACGCCAGGGATGCCATGCTCAATGAAGGTATTCCCTTTGTGTGGGAAGGACATCAGATTTACCTGCCTTTCATGGGAATACTGCTTGATGATCATGCAAGAAAGCCGGTTGTGACTCGTGCAAGAATTTCCTATCTGACGCAGAAACTGCTGCTTACTGCTTTGTATCAGGGATGGCAGAAAGTTACTGTGACGAAAGCGGCAGAAATACTGGGTGTTTCCAAGATGTCTGTTACCCGCTGCTTTGATGAAGTTGAAGCCTTTCATGTTCCTTATCTGAAGGTGCAGAGCAGGGCCAGGAGTATCACTGCAGATTCTGATAAAAAGGCAATGTGGGAGAATCTTCAGGGGATTATGAGAAATCCTGTCATCACAAGCTTTTCTCTTCAGAAACAGCTGGATCGGGATCTCCCATTGTCCGGATTAAGTGCATTGTCTTATTATTCCATGCTGAGTGATGAACCATTCCCGATCTATGGGATTGCAAAAAAGGATCTTTCAGGTGTAGGAATCTCCAATGATATGCTCGTACCGGCCGGTGAAGAGCCTGTGTGTGTTATACAGGAGCTTGGATATCAGATTTCCTTCGGAAACGGGGTTGCTGTTGATCCGTTGACAGCTGCCCTCTGCATCAGTGAGGAGGATAAAGATGATCCGCGGGTCAGTATGGCAATCGATGAAATGTTGGAGAAATATGTATGGTAAAAGGTATTGAACGATTTAGAGAGTATTTCATAGACTATTCAGATCAATATGTACTGATCGGAGGAACTGCTTGTGATATTTCATTTGGTAATCATAATTCCGACTTCAGGACAACAAGAGACTTGGATGTTGTCCTGATTGTAGAAGCACTGACTCCGGAATTCGGCCAGAGATTCTGGGAATTTATCCGGGATGGCGGATATCAAAATCGAGCAAAATCTACTGGGACACCACAGTTTTATCGCTTTGATAAACCTACAGAAGAAGGGTTTCCGATGATGATTGAACTTTTTGCAAGATCAGAATACATCCTTGAAAAGGATGGCGGATTGACGCCGATCCACCTTGACGATAGTATTCCGAGTCTTTCGGCTATTCTTCTGAATGAAGCATATTACCAGGCACTGCTTCAGGGAAGAGAAATGGTGAATGGCTTTTCTATTTTGAAGCCTAACTGGCTGATTCCTTTTAAAGCCAAAGCATGGCTGGATTTGAATGCCAGAAGAAAATGTGGTGAACATGTGGATTCACAAGATCTGAAAAAACACAAAAACGACATTATCCGAATAGCAGCGGAGTTTCTTTTAGATAGATGTGAATTGCCAAATGAAGTCAGAGATGATATGGCAGAATTTATTGAGTCAGTGAGTATTTCCGATCAGGAAATCAAAAATCTGAAAGTTCATGGAGTAAAGGCAGAAGATATCCGGCAAATTCTGATTGATACATATTTGTGACGGCTTTTCGTTGCTTATTCGTATAGATCACCACACCCATGAATTGTTTGAAAAATGAGAAACAGCAATCTGAATACGCTATGAGCATCTGATCTGTATAACGTCAATGATGAAGATCAGTTCAGATCATTGCTCAAAGAGAATATGAGACCTGTATACAATGCAGCAAGGCTGCAGGGATACAGTATCTGGCT
>JAUNEN010000035.1 GCA_030525525.1 Erysipelotrichaceae bacterium | reverse complement strand
CCGTCATAGCTGTATGCCGGATTCATCGTATTGTCTTCCATCTTCAGATGTGAATGGACATCCGCATATGTACAGCCATATTTTTCAGAAAGCTTTTTGATATACTCATTCAGCCTGACGATGTCCTCCGCCTTGTCTTTCAGAGGGAATACTCTGTTATTGTTATGTTCGTTCGGCTCTGCATCATAACCCGGGTAAACCGATTCACAGACAACCGGAACATCCGGACAGTTCTGTCTGATCTTAAAAAGCAGACGGTCATAGTTTTCAGCTGTTTCTTCAGGGCTTCTCCCGACATTCATCATGTCATTGATGCCGATCAGCAGAATGATTCTCGATGGATTTGCATCTTTGACGGAAAGATCGAAGCGATTGAGCAGATCAATCGTTGTATTTCCTGAAATCCCGCGGTTAACGGCATTGATGCCCGGATAATACTGACTCAGCTTACAGATATCGGTAATCGAATCACCGAAGAAGACAACCGGCCTGCTTTTCTTTTTCGCTGCATTTTCAATTCTGAATGAAGCTCTTTTGAGTGCATTGTACACATCGAAGAATCTGTCAATTGACTTCGTCTCATTCACCGTATCCATTTTCATTCTGCCTGCCTTCTTTCATTTATTATTGATAATAATGTCTTTCACCGGAATTGTTTTTTCAGCATTTCAATGCGGCTTTGCAGTTCCCTTGCGCTCATACGCAGCGCTCCATGTGCAAAAATCGCATTCTGCACAAGTCCGTCGGAAGAAGCTACCGTCATTTCATATGTATCCTTCAGTTCGCGGGTAATTCTTTCGATATATTCATCTGCCGTTTCGTCGGTTTTTGTATAGACAATCTCAGTATCGTTCTGTTTCAGATGAGTTCCGTAATTTCCCTGTACGCGGTATCCGTCAAAAACGATGATCATGTGCTGTCTGATATAAGCCTGATACGCCATCAGCTCATCAATCAGCATTTCCCGTGCGGTTGTAATATCCTTGTCTGCCAGTTCATGATATTCATCCCACGAATAGATGATGTTGTATCCGTCAATGATCAGACACTTCGGCAGTTCTTTCTTCATCACCGGTTTTTTCGGTTTCTTCTCTTCATCCGTTTTCGGTTTCGGCTTTCTCATATCGCGCTTGGAGTCATTGCGGTTGCGGTTAGTGGCCTGGTTCAGTACATTCATCAGATCTTCTTCCTGAACCCGATATGACTGAACACGGCGGTAGGAACCTGTATGTTCCCTGACAGGCTGTACATGCATATATTCATCCGCTTTGTCCCAGGGCACATAATAGCCTGATCCATGTGCACAGAAGACAGAACCGGTCGGATTGCGCAGATCTCCTTCCGGATCATAACCTGATTCACTCACAATCTCATCCTGGGAAAGACATACATCATAGCCGTCATTCACGGCATTGAATTTTCCCATGCCGCGGGTATAGGCAGTCACTTCCATCTGGTAATGATTGAGTGTTCTCAAAGGACCTCTGCCATGGATTTCAATGATATCATCTGTCTGATCTTTAATTTCAACACTTGCCTTGCGCATTTCAAGATCATAAAGAGCTCTGCTTAAAACAGAAGACGGCAGACTCAGAGTAAAAGCGCAATAAGGTTCCAGCAGAATGCAGTCAGCCTTCATGAGTGCCTGTCTTACCGCCCGCTTGGCAGCCTGACGGAAATCACCGCCTTCGGTATGTTTGAGATGGCCTTTGCCTGCTGTCAGTACAATTCTGACATCATCAAGAAGCGAACCGGTCAGTACACCCCGGTGTCTTGTTCTTTCAAGAATCGAAAGAATATTTCTCTGCCATGAAGCAGAAAGCTGATCGGTTGAGCATTCACTGACAACCTCAATCCCGCTTCCTCTTTCAAGCGGTTCAAGCCGCACGTGGACTTCAGCATAATGGCGCAGAGGTTCAAAATGTCCCGCTCCTTCAACACTGTCAAGTATCGTCTCGCGGTAAATGATGCCGCCGGCCGAAAAGCCGACATGAAAACCGGATAATTCAAAAATCCGTTTTTCAAGAACTTCCATCTGCATTTCGCCCATGATGCTGAGACGGATCTTTCCTCTTTCTGCATCAGATGTGATATGAAGCTGCGGATCTTCATCCGCAAGCTTGCGGACAGTTTCCGCCATCGTCAAAGCATCCGCCCCATCCGGCAGAAGGAGTTCATATTCCATATAAGGATCAAGCAGCGGTTTTTCACTGTCTTCTTCAAAACCGAGTCCCTGCCCTGCTTCAATATTCGTAAAGCCTTTGACGCAGACAATCATGCCTGCTTCCGCTTCATCGATCATGCGGAAGCCTCTGCCCGAGTAGATGCGGATCTGATCCGCTTTTTCATCTTCGCTCACATTCTGCTTTGCTTTCAGTGTGCCGCCGGTAATCCGCATATGAGTCAATCTGGCATTGTTTTCATCTGCTGAAATCTTATAGACACGGGCTCCGAATTCAGACGGATATGTTTTCTCAACTGCATACGAATCAATCGCATCAAGAAGATCTTCAATTCCCTTTACCTTAAGCGCAGAGCCGAACAGAACCGGGAAGCATTTTCTTTCGGAGACCGCCTGATTGATCATGTCATCATCAATCGATCCCTTTTCAAGAAATTCTTCAAGCATTTCCTCATTCACTGTCGCAAGCTGTTCAAATCTTGCCGGATCCTTGAGTGAAAAGCATTCAGGCGAACACTTTTTCTTCAGATCATCCAGAAGTTCTTCTTCTGTTTTATGAGAGATATCCATCTTGTTGACAAAGATCACAACCGGCACATTGTAATGAGCCAGGCACTTCCAGATTGTTTCGGTATGTGACTGTACGCCATCCTGTCCGTTGATCAGAATTACCGCCAGATCAAGAACCTGAAGACTGCGTTCCATTTCAGCCGAAAAGTCAACATGACCCGGCGTATCGATGACAAAGATCTCCGTATCCTTCCATGTGAAGGAAGCTTCCTTTGCATAGATCGTAATTCCGCGTTCACGCTCCTGGGCATCGTAATCAAGAAAAGCATCTTTATGATCGACCCTGCCGAGCTTGCGGATACTTCCTGCTGTATATAACATGCTTTCAATGCATGTGGTTTTTCCGGCATCGACGTGTGCAACGATGCCTGTAACAAGTCTTTTCATACGCATTATTATACATCACCCGAATACGAAACCGCACCTGAGGGCTCATCATAAAAAGAACCTTGCGGTTCTTTCAGATGAATTCTTTCAGACTGTGAATGATGCGGCCGTCAAGTGCTTTCATCGCTTCCGATGCAAGCATTGAATCAAGCACTGCTTCTTCAACCGCCTCAGAGATCATACGGAACGGCTGATTGAGAAGATCTTCCCGCAGGATTTCAAATGAATGTACCTCTTCACTGAAACCCGTTGTATTGGCAGTTGTAAAACCGATCGCAACATCACCCGAGCCGTGCCCGAGCTTTGACCCGAGCCTGATCAGGCCTGTTTCGCATCTTCTTAACAGCCGTTTCAATTGCCTCCCGTCAAGCGGCAGATCGGTTGCGGCAATGATCATGACTGAGCCTTTTTCATTTTCTTCCCTGCTTTTCAGCTGCTCTGAAATCTCTTTACCCAGCGGCTTTCCGTTCAGCGTGAAGTCTTTCATCAGGCCGAAATTGGATTGGACAAGAATGCCGATCGTATATTCATGATTGTTGATTTTCATGACTCTTGAAGCAGAACCGATACCGCCTTTGAAGCCGAAGCATACCGTTCCCCTTCCCGCTCCGACACTGCCGGTTTCAAAATCTTCTTTCGCTGCTACGATTGCATTCAGGACATGGGAGCTTTTCACTGCCATCTTTGCAATGTCGCTGATGACAGAGTCGTTGGTTTCTCCGGCAACCGGGTTGAATGTTCTGATGCTTTCATGTGTTTCAAGCGTATAGCAGACAAGCCCTTCAAGTGCCGCATGAACACTCAATGTATTTGTCAGTGCAACCGGTGATTCAATGCAGCCAAGCTCTTCAACCTGCATAAGACCCGCACTTTTCCCAAAGCCGTTGATCACATGCACCGCTGCGAGCGGTTTTGTTCTGTATACATCTTCGCAGGGGATCACAACCGTAACGCCGGTATGAACATTTCCTTCATCGATTGTTTCATGGCCGGCTCTGACGCCTTTGACATCCGTGATGAGATTTCGTTTTCCCGGTATTCCTTCCCCGATCACGATTCCTGCTTCACGGCTTCTCATACAAGCATCCTCAGTTTCTGACCGGAAATCTGAAATGTGATATGGCTTGAAAGCCCGTGAATCTCGCCGTCCGTATGAATCCAGAACGGCCTTTCTGTTTTGATTTCCGCCTTCTTCGCCCTGTTCATGAATACACCGTCAAACTTCACATGGGAGCCGGTATATGCATACGGAAACATGCGGAAGAAATCAAATCTGCCAAGATGATCTGCCGTGCATAAATCCAGCAGACCGTCCTTCGGATCAGCATCCGGTGCGAATTTGAAACCGCCGCCTTCATAGGCCGTATTCATCGCTGCCGTAAACAGAAGCTCATCAAAGTGAATCGTCTGCTCATCGTCAAGAATCATTTCACAGGCAGAATGCTTTGCTTCAAAGATCACCTTCATCGCAGCTGCGATATAGCTCATTTTTCCCAAATGTACCTTGTTGAGTTTTTTCTTTGTATCCGAGTTTTCAACAAATGCGCAGATTTCAGCATCAAATCCGATTCCTGCCGAGATGTTGAATCGTTTTGTCACATCCTCTTCACTCTTCAGAACTCCGTTATCGTCATAGCGGTTATGAAGAATGGCTTCACCTATATCAAGCTGTCTGACAATTTTATTTTTCAATAACTGCTCAATGCAGGCTTCGGGATCCTTCGGAATCGAAAGTGCTTTTGCCAGATCGTTTCCGCTGCCGCAAGGAAGAAGTGCAATTCTTGTTTTTTCAAAATCAGCGATCGAGTTGACAGTCAGATTCATCGTCCCGTCCCCGCCGAGAATCAAAAGATCTGTCTCAGTGTTCTGACTGCTCAGATCATGAACGATATCGTTGATGTTGTATTTCAGCGAAGAATAATGAACATCATATTCACATCCTTTCGCCTGCAGGATTTCTTCCGCTTTCAGCCACGTTTTCATCGTCCTGCCTCCGGCGCCGGCCGGATTGACAACTGCATGAATCATCCTTTCACCTCTTCATGTTCAAATGCAAGATCAGCCCTCTGTCCATCTTCTGAAATCACTGCTTCCGCAAAGATTTCATGAATCTCTTCTTCATATTCATGAGGATCATGAACAGATGGTGAATAATGGGTAAACCACAGTTCCTTCACTTCCGCTTCTTTTGCCAGAAGTGCCGATTCCTGCATTGTCATATGTCTGTTCTTCTGTGCTTTTTCAGCTCCCTCTTCATCGCCGTACATTCCTTCGCCGATGTAAAGATCTGCATGTTTCGCATGTTCTCTCAGAGACTCACACGGTCTTGTGTCAGTCGCATAGACAAGCTTGATTCCTTTTCTTTCATCACCCAATACCATTTCAGGTGTATATACATGTCCGTCCTGCTCAATGGTTTCGCCTTTCTGCAGCAGTCCCCACAAACGCTTGGGGATCTCATTTGAAAGAGCTTTTTCAGGATCAAAGCGTCTTGTTCTTCTGACATTGACTTCATATCCGTAGCAGGGAACGGAATGTCTTAAGCCGAATGCAGTAAAATGCATCAGACCGATCTCAAATGATTCTTCTTTTTCTTCATACTGCATATAGCGGATTTCAAAAGGAACATATCTTGCGATCATCATCACGCCTCTGAGAAACTCTTCGATTCCTTTCGGTCCGATGATGAGCACCGGTTCTGTTCTGTCAGCTTTTGCCATCGACAAAAGAAGACCGGGCAGCCCGGCTGTATGGTCGGCATGATAATGGGTAAAAAGAATCGCATCGATGTGCTTGCAGGAAATTGCCTGTTTATGCAGAGCAATCTGTGTTCCTTCCCCGCAGTCGATCAGGACTGCACATCCTTCACATCTGAGATAAAGGGATGTCAGCCAGCGATCAGGCAGCGGCACCGTTCCGCCGGTACCCAGCAGACAAACATCAAGCATTCTCTTCCCTTCTTTCTGTTTCATTCGGACTGATCAGAGCCCGGCCGAGATCCATCGCAATATCACGGGCCTGCGGGGATGATTTGGCAAAGGCTTCCAGCACCTTCAGAAATCCTTTGCCGGAAACTTTTGTGATATCCGTAGCACCGCCGGCAGAAAGGGCATCGAACAGCTCATTCACAAAGAGCTTTCTTTCTTCGATTGTTTCATTCAGCGCCCAGCGCATAATCACTTCCATGACAGCGTTTGACACGCCGCTGTTTTTCTCAACCGTTTTCAAGCGCGGTCCGTATAACTCCCATGTGATCAAATCGTGCTGCTGGGTGGTAACACCCGTTGAGTCCACAATCACCGTATCCGGGAATTCAACTTCATAGATTTTCGAAATGATGCAGAATTCCGGCATGATTCTCGTTGTTTTATCATAAAGGCATGACAGTTTGCTGCGATCGAAAACATCAGGGGCAAATCCCGGCGCATCAAGAACATAAATATGATCAATCAGCTTCTGTTTTTCCTCGGCAAGATTGGCAATGGCATACATGGCAAGATTGCCTCCCTTGGAATGCCCGCCGACAATATAGTTCATTCCTTCATGAACCGTATTTTCAAGATATTCAAGCGCATACTGCTGCGAAGCGGTCAATGTGAAGGCAATCAT
Organism: Erysipelotrichaceae bacterium; assembly: GCA_030525525.1. GTDB lineage: Bacteria > Bacillota_I > Bacilli_A > Erysipelotrichales > Erysipelotrichaceae > Bulleidia. The sequence continues at coordinate 19,607 of JAUNEN010000035.1, read as the reverse complement.
AAAGTCTTCCTTCCAGCCGACAATTGACGCATCCGTACCGCGGAATCCGATAAATGTCTGATGAGCGCCGTACTGGAAGTGAACTGCCGAAAACTGCATATCGTCTTCAGGATCGGTGATCTCCGTGTAATTGCGGATCAGTACATTTCCGAAGCGGTCTGATTCATAGGCAAGACGGAAGAAATTCTCCTGACCGCCATAGAGGGTTTTCAGCTCATAGGCATCCTGTTCCATGATTATCTTACCGGCTTCTTTTAACGGCATGCTTTTTGCACCGCATCCGAGCAATCCTGCCGGTGCGTAATTGACATAGGCAAGCTCAGAGAATACAAGCGCATCAATTTGATTGAACGGTTCTTCTGCAAAAGTATAGTCTCCTCTCCAGAGGATGTAGTCTTCAATATTCATGTTTTTCATAAGACTATCATATCAAATTCACAGTCGCTTCGTTCCTTAAGTCTGTTTCTGTTTTTGTAACAAAAACAAAACCGGGATCTGCAGATCGATCCCGGTATGATAAATGCTTAAGAATCAGAGATTTTTGATAATCGCAGAGAGCTTCGGCATCATCTGCTGCTTGCGTGAGATGATGTCCGGATCAAATCCTGAATGTTCATCAAATACGGTTTTGATGACATCCGGCATGATTCTTGACAGAGGTCCGTAGAAGACAAACTGCGATCCTTCGCCCATGACATCCGTAAACAGCATGACAAGCAGATCGAGCTTGTTTTCTTCCTGCTCTTTCTCCATATTGGCCTTGAATTCCGGCAGGATTCCCTGTACTTCCTCAATGCGGCCGTAGTTTGTCTGGCCGATTGCAAATTTATATTTGCCGATTTCATAATTCTTGAGGTCGCGGTTGAGAATCTCATGCGGTGTGGAATCACGCAATGCAACGGAAGCACCGAGCATTTCTCTTGCGTATGCCTGCACATCATCAATGCCGGCGATCTTTGCAAGATAATCGACCGTATCGATATCTTCCTGGGTGGTTGTTGCGGATTTGAAATCAAGCGTATCGGAAAGAATTGCCGACATCATGATTCCGGCAATTGCCGGTTCGGGTTCAAGGCCTGCTTCATTGAAGAGCTTTGTAACGATCGTGCATGTGCAGCCGCATCTGTGGTTTCTGTATTCAATCGGCAGATCGGTTGTGACATTGCCGATATGATGGTGGTCGACAATCGCGACAATCTGTGCCTGATCAAGGTAGCCGATCGACTGATTGACGGCACTGTGGTCAGTCAATGCGATCTTTCTTCTTGCATAGTTTCTGGTGTGATATCTTGCAATGGCACCGACAATTCTGCCTTCTGCGTTGAGGACCGGGAAGGAACGGACTCTTGAGTTGAACATCTTTGCCGTTACTTCATCGATATATTCATCTTCACGGAAGGTCATCATTTTCCTGGTCATGACCTGATCGACCGAATAGCTCTCGGTGATGGTTCTGGCTGTATGCATGGTGTCATTGGCGGTAGTGATGATGGCAATGCCCTTTTCTTTTGCAATATTGAGCACTTCTTCATCGATTTCAACGCCGCAGGTGATGATCATCAGTTTAATGCCTCTGTCCATCAGCTGAATCTGTTTTTCCCGGCCGCTGGACATGATGATTGTTCCGCCCGCCAGGCAGAATCTTTCGGCATCCATCTCATCGAGTGTGATGATATGAATGACGCCGTTATGTGAGAATTCTTCAGGCCTTGTGATAATTTCACCGCCGACCGTGCGGGCGATATTTTCAAGCGTTGCTGTTGAAAGCAGCGAGACAAGCTCAAGCTCAGGCTTTGTACGTACTCTTGAAAGGTCGCTGGTCGTGCAGATGCCGACAAGATTGTCATCATCATCGGTCACAAACAGCATTCTGTTCTGCCTTTCGAGCATGACATGCCAGGCATGGTGAACTGTTTCGTTTGTTTTGATAATCGCCGGCTGGTCGAGGTCAATATCTTTTAACTGAATCCTTGCGTCTGTCAGAAGCAGAGGATTTTCAAGTCCGAAACGCTTGAGAATGAATTTTGTTTCTTCATTCAGAGGTCCCTGGCGGCAGGCAATCGCAGGTCTGCCGGTACGGTTGAGAAGATTTGCATAAGATAACGCCGAACAGATCGCATCACTGTCCGGGTGACGGTGTCCGGTCACATAAATATGATTGTCCATCTTTGTTTCTCCGTTGATCTGTCACTGAATATTTTTCAGGACTTTTATGTTTCATATGTTTATCATAACAGAACTTTCTATGACATGTCTGTCAAAAAAAAGCCGGCATCAGAAAACAAAACGGCCGGCAGATGGCCGACCGTCTGTATCATTTGCTAATATGTGAGAATTTCGTTTCCTGTTTCCGTAATCAGGATGGTGTGCTCCCATTGTGCCGAATCCTTGTGATCGGCAGTGGAGATTGTCCAGTCGTTGTAAGGGTCAATGACGACTCCTGCTTTGCCGATGTTGATCATCGGTTCAATTGTGATGACCATGCCCGGTACAAGAACCATTCCTCTTCCTTTGGTACCGATATGGGCAACAAAGGGATCTTCGTGGAAGTCGCATCCGACACCATGACCGCCGAGCTCTCTGACAACCGAGTAACCCTGCTTATGTGCATACTTTGCAATGGCGTAGCCGATATCACCGACATGCGCCCACGGTTTTGCGGCAGCAATGCCGATTTCAAGACACTTCTTTGTTTCTTCAACAAGACGTCTTCTTTCAGGTGATACGTTGCCGATCATGAACATGCGGCTTGCGTCAGCATAATACCCGTCGACAATCGTCGTTGCGTCAACATTTATAATATCGCCGTCATGAAGCTTTCTTAATCTGCTCGGAATGCCATGGCATACTTCATCGTTGATGGAGGTGCAGACACTCTTGGGATAGCCTTCAAATCCATACGGCGCGCAGATGCCGCCATGGGCATGTGTATACTCGACAACGATGTCATCGATCTCCTGGGTTGTCATACCTGCTCTGATGTGCTTTCCGACTTCATCAAGAACACCTGTATTGACAATACCCGCTTTGCGGATTCCTTCGATCATCGTCGGACGCTTGATCAGTCTTTCTTCGGGAACTTCGTGTCTGTGTCTTCTCAGTTCCTCCATTCTCTCAAGAATATGCGGTGCGATCGGTTCATTTCTGTCTATTTCAGCCCAAAGTTTTTCATCCATATTCAGCCTGCCTTCTGTTTTGTTGTACTGCCCATTCCGCCCGTGCGCACTTCCGATGCATCATCATCTTCCGTAATGCCGAACGGCAGGAAGATTCCCTGAATCATTCCCTGTCCCTTTGAAACATGCAGGGCTTTGCCGTTACGCGAATCGTTGATCAGCTTGCACATCATGTGGCCTTCATTTTCAGCTTCATAATAATCAGCGTCAATGACACCGACCGTATTGTCCAGCTGCATTCTGTACCTGAAGCCAAGCGAGCTGCGCGGCACAAGAATCAGTACAAATCCGTCATCTATTTTAGCACGGATTCCGCTCGGCACCAGTGTTTGCTCACCTGCTTTAAGGTCAATATCCGCCGGTGCATAAAAATCATAGCCGGCTGATCCGCGGGTTGCCCGTTCCGGCAGTTTCAGATCATCATAGATCACTCTGATCTCTTCTTCCGATGTGTCCGGATAAGCTTTCAGCCAGTCTTTGTGAAACTGATCAAAGCTTACTTTTTCAAATTTTGCAATTCTGTTCATATCTTCACCTTTGCGATCTGCTTCATCGCCATCACGACAGCTTCAGCCAGTGCCTCCTCAAACGGATAGACACTCAGAATCAGATGATCCGAAAAGACTTTGTGTTCCGGATACAGATATGCATGAAGCAGCTTGCCGACAATTCCCTTCTGATCAAGCGTGTGGATATAGGATGCAATATCCAGCACACCCTGGGGAATATAGGCATAATCTTCTTCCACGCATTCGGCAAACTCAGCCACAACAAGTTTCTGCACATCTCTGATATCCCAAACCTTCTCATCGTCAAGACCGCACATTTCCATGATCACATCCACGATGCCGTAGAAATACTGCTCTCTTGTCAGATGGCTGACATGAAGCTGGTTCCTGAGTCTTTTTGAAATGACATCCTGAGAAAGAAAACGCTCATTGATATCACTGGCAAGCTTGATCTTTGTTTCAAGCATCATCAGACTGCAGTACCATTCATCAAAGTATTCATCCAGCTCAAACGGCAGGAAAGTATACTTTTCACCTGCATATCTGCCATAGGCCTTCATGGCGTCATTATATCCGATCACGCGTGCATGGCGCATCTTTTCATGATCAAAATCAAGAAAACGGAAGAGCTCTTCATGCGGGTGGATATATACAACCGGATAGCGGTCAAGATAATTGGGATGCTGGGGATTAAAGGAAAGATCGATTGCGATCACTCTCCGTGCTCCCAGACGCAATGCAAAATCAACCGGGAAGTTGTCAAAATATCCGCCGTCCACATACTCAACGCCGTCGATCTCCTTCATCGGGAAAACCGGATAGGCAGCCGAAGTTGCAAGCAGCCAGTCATGACCTTTATCCCTCATCATGTCCTTTGTGACATAGACAGGTTCGTGTCCTTTTGCGGTTGCGGCAATACAGCCGAAATCAATATCGCTTGCAAAGAAGCGTTCGGGAATATAGTATTCATCGATCATCTGCTCAAGCGGACGGATGTCAACGCCATGCTGCTGAACCCACTGCTTGAAGGAAGGGATGACCTGATCTCTTTCCTTGAACAGGCTGCTTAAGTGCATATCAGACGGTACAAAGCCGTTGACAAACTGATCGGGAGCGATATTCTCATACATTTCAATCATGCGGTCGAAATCATGCTGAACAAGCATACACGCATTGAGTGCGCCGACCGAGGTGCCGGTGATGATATTCCAGTCATCTTCGCCAAGTTCCTTCAGGGCTTCAATCACGCCGGCCTGATAAATGCCGCGGGTTCCCCCGCCTGCAAGTACAAGTGCTTTTTTCATATTCACCTCCGAATGAATATCATAATGAATTGCACGGTGGATTTCCACCGTCTGATTCGGACAAACTGCCTTTTTTGCAGTTTCTTATATCGTTCAAATTAGATATAATGATCCATGGCGAAGGAGGAACAGCAGATGAAACTCAATGTTGCTGTATTCTTCGGCGGCGAATCCGTCGAACATGAAGTATCAGTGATTTCCGCACATCAGGCAATGGATGCGCTGGATCATGAAAAATACAACGTTATCCCCGTTTACATTTCAAAAGACAGAAGACTTTTCACATCGGAACAGATGGGTGATATCCATTTCTTCACCGGCAGAAAGCTTGATGCCGTGATTGAAGACTGCACCCAGATCTACATTGTCCGTGAAAACAACAAGGCAGTCATCAAGCCTGTCAGAACAAAGATGTTCGGTGCAAAGGATCTCGGAACAATCGATGTTGCAATCCCGGTCATGCACGGCACAAACGGCGAAGACGGCACCATCCAGGGATATCTGGAAATGCTGAAGATCCCCTATGCAGGATGCGATCTGTATGGCGCTGCCGTCGGTCAGGACAAGGTTCTGATGAAGCATATCCTCGCTGACAACGGTCTGCCGATGGCAAACTGGTTCTGGGTATACGGAAATGAGATTGATGAACATGAAGATGAAGTTCTTGCCAAAGTTCATAAGCTCATCTATCCGGTCATTCTCAAACCGGCAAGAACCGGATCAAGTGTCGGTATCTCAATTGCCCACAACGATGAAGAATATCTTGAATGCTTCGCTGATGCCCGTCAGTATGACGAAAAAGTCATCACCGAAAAAGTCATCCGCCCGATGCGTGAGATCAACTGCTCGGTACTCGGCGACGGGATGAATTGCGAAACAAGCGTTCTTGAGGAAGTCAGCTCCGTTTCCAAAGACGAACTGCTCAACTTCAGGGATAAATACCAGGGCGGCGGCAAAGGCGCAAAAGGAGCCAAGAGCGGTTCCAAGGGTGCCGGTATGGCCTCCACGGCAAGAATTGTTCCTGCCCCTCTCACAGAAGCTGAAACAGCACATATTCAGGATCTTGCAAAAAAGACATTCAGAGCTCTTGGTTCATCCGGTGTCTGCCGTATTGACTTCATGATGGACGCTGACACAAAGCATGTCTATGTCAATGAGATCAACACAATCCCGGGATCGCTTGCCTACTATCTCTGGAGTGCAAAAGGCGTCAGCTTCACTGAGCTGATGGACAGACTTGTCAATCTTGCATTGGAGCGTGAAAGAAGACGTTCACGCATGACGACATCCTTCGATACCGACCTGCTTCTCAACTATCAGGCAGGCGGCGGTTCCAAAGGAGCCAAAGGCGCGAAAAACTGATCGATGAATGCCTGTGATCATACAGGCATTTTTCATTTTTCTTCAAAATGCTATACTTAAGAAAAAGAAACAGGAGGAAATATAATGCCTACACCTCATAATACAGCCGAAAAGAATCAGATTGCCAAAAGCGTTCTGATGCCGGGAGATCCCCTTCGTGCGAAATTCATCGCCGAAACATTTCTTGAAAATCCGGTTCTGGTCAATGGTGTCCGCGGCATCAACGGATATACCGGAACATACAAAGGCGTTCCGGTAACTGTCATGGCTTCGGGAATGGGAATGCCTTCGATCGGCATCTATTCCTATGAGCTCTTCAAATTCTATGACGTCGAAAACATCATCCGTGTCGGTTCTGCCGGAAGCTATGTGGCTGAACTGAAAGTGAGGGATACCGTTCTTGCGTCAAGCGCCTATTCCGAAAGCACCTTCGCCTTTGTGCAGAATGGTGAAAAAGCCGATATTCTCTACCCTTCCGAAGAACTCAACGAAAAGCTGAAGAAGGCAGCCGTTGATCTTGGCATCGAACTCAGGGAAGCCAGAATCCACAGCTCGGATGTCTTCTATCATGAAGGAAGCGAATATCAGAAAACTGTTGTTGATGAGAAGAAATGCGGAGCCGTTGAAATGGAGAGCTTTGCCCTCTTCCATAACGCAAAGGTCACCGGTAAGAACGCCGCATGCATCCTGACAATTTCCGACAGCTTTGTTTCGCATGAAGAAACAACAGCCGAAGAAAGACAGACAACATTCACCAACATGATGAAGATCGCTCTTGAGGCAGCCATCGCCTGAGGCACAATGAATCTCAAAGCCTTCCGCAAAAAAATGCGGAAGGTTTTTCTTTCTGTTTCCGAAAAATGAAAACAGGCTTTTCAGCCTGCTTCTCATTTCATTTTTTCAAATCCTGTCCGGTAGAATTCATGAAGAAGTGCTTCCTCTTCTTCACTCATCGCACGCTCATAGGCAACATGCCCTTCCACGGTATCACGGTGTTCGTAAACGACTGTTCCGTCTTTGATGAAGAAGACATGCGGCGTATAGAGATGTTTAATCCCGTCGTCATCATAATCAAGATATTCACCGAACATCTCAAGAAACAGATCATAATCAGCTAAGTCAAGATTGCTTTCCCAGGATGGATCTTTTCTGGTATCCACATAGCCGACTCTGACACCGGCAGCCTTCGCCTCTTCATTGAGAACCGGCAGGGCAGCGATGCACCAGGGGCATTTTGCGAAACCGAAATAAACGGCAAATGTTTCTTTACGGTTCATGCGTTCATAAACATCCTTTACTTCAAGATCCACAAACACATGATCCGTATCTTCAAAGCCTTCGTAGCCGCTCATATCGCTTTTATCATAGCTTTCTGAACATGCGCATAAACCCATGCACATCAGCATCAGAAAGACCAGCAGTCTCTTCATTCAGCTTCCAGTGCTTCCTTTGCTTTCAGAAGGCTTTCATAAACGCCGCCGGTTGCCATCGCACGGATTTCATCGGTCGGCTGCGACATGTCAGGGATCATGATGGTTCTGCATCCTGCTCTGTATCCGGCCGTGACACCATTGAATGCATCCTCAAAAACATAGCAGTCCTTCGGATCGATTCCGAGTTTCTCAGCTGCATTCAGGAAGATGTCCGGTGCAGGTTTGCCGTTTGCCATGCCGGCACCGCTGACAATGACTTCAATGAATCCTTCCGTACCTGTATTCCTGAGATTTCTTCTGATGACTTCTTCGGTTGAGCTGGAAGCCACAGCCATGCGGACTCCCTTCTCTTTGAAGAATTCGAGGATTTCATGGACACCCGGCTTTTCAGGTGTAAAGTCAATCAGATCATCATGAACCATCTGCTTGACCCTGGCCGCAATCGGCGCTCCATCATCAACTCCATAATACTTTTCGATGACGCTGTTCATCAGCTTTCCGCTTGTTCCGCAGATGTTGTATTTGAATTCATCAGGCAGTCTGATTCCCATTTCATCGGCAGTTTTATTCCAGTTCTTCTGCCAGATCTGCTCGGTATCAAACATCAGCCCGTCCATATCGAAGATTGCACCTTTCAACACGGAAATACCTCCTTTTTGATGCATTTATCATAGCATGATTTGATGTGAAGCCTTGAGTGATTCAATCAATTAAAGTATTATATTTTTAAGAATAAAAGACGGAAGTCTATGGAGGAATAAACATAATGCTTAGGATTGGTATGCTGACAAGCGGCGGCGATTGCCAGGCACTGAACGCTGCTATGAGAGGTGTATACAAATCAATCATCAATAACGCAACCGAACCGGTTGAGTTCTACGGTTTCTTAAACGGCTATCAGGGACTGATGTACGGAAGATTCAAGCTCCTGACAGACCGTGATTTCTCAGGTCTGATGACAAAGGGCGGCACCTTCCTGGGTACAAGCCGTACACCTTTCAAGGAAATCCGTGAACCGGATAAAGACGGAAATGACAAAGTCGCTCTGATGAAGCAGACTTACTACAAACTGATGCTTGACTGTCTGGTTATGCTCGGCGGCAACGGCTCAACCAAAACTGCAAACCTTCTCTCCGAAGAAGGACTGAATGTCGTTACCCTTCCGAAGACAATCGACAACGACCTCTGGGGAACCGATATGACTTTCGGCTTCCAGTCAGCTGTTGATATTGCAACAACTGCAATTGACCAGATTCATACAACTGCCAGCTCCCACAACCGTGTCTTCATCGTTGAAGTCATGGGTCACAAAGTCGGCTGGCTGCCGCTCAATGCAGGTATGGCCGGCGGTGCTGATATCATCCTTCTGCCGGAAATTCCTTATGACATCAAGAAGGTTGTCGAAGCAATCGAAGAAAGAGCAAGAACAGGCCATCAGTTCACCATCATTGCCGTAGCTGAAGGCGCAATTTCCAAGGAAGACGCTGCTCTTTCCAAGAAGGAATACAAGAAAAAGCTTGCCAAATCCAAATATCCTTCCGTCTCATATGAAATCGCTGCAGAAATTCAGAAACTGACCGGCCGTGAAGTCAGAGTCACAGTACCCGGACATACACAGCGCGGCGGTGCTCCGAACTCCTATGACCGTGTCTTCGCAAGCCGTCTCGGCGCAGAAGCAGGCAAACTGATTCTCAAGAAGCAGTATGGATTCATGGTCGGCTACAAAAACCGTGAAATGGTCAAGGTTCCTCTCAAGGAAGTCGCCGGCAAACTCAAAGTCATCGATCCGAAATCCGAAATCATCAAGGAAGCAAAGATGCTCGGCATCAGCTTCGGCGATTAAGTTAATATACGAAATAACGGGATCCGCAATTCACGGATCCCGTATTTTTTAAGCTTCCTGATTCTTTTGAGAACGCAGCATTCTCAATGCCGATAAACCGACCGGAATCAGCATGATCACTGCCCCAAGTACTGCAACTGACCTTGCACCTAAGCGGTCCATCAGCACACCACTGTAAAGCAGAGCGATGATTCCGGCAAAGCTTCCGTACATCGCATCTGACAGAGAGTGGGCTGTATTGCGAAGAGCACCGGTGACGCTTTTTTCAGTGATCTCTCTCATCGTCGGCAGCATCAGTCCGTAGCTGATATTGTTGAAGACAGTACCGATGATGATCATCTCCGGTCCTGTTGCCGTAAATGTCAGGATCATCGTGATCAGCACACAGACACACATCAGCAATAATCTCAGGTCAGCTGAAATTCTTCTTAAATTGCCGGAAATGAAGATGAATACAGCCTGCACCATGACGCCGATAAATGAATCAAGACCGAGGATTGACACATCCCCGCCGACACTGGAGATGATGACTGTTTTGAGGTTGTTGATCGGTGAAACGGCAAGTCCTGTCGTAAACAGGATCACAACCAGAAACATATAAGGCCTGACGGAAAGAAGAGCTTTCGGACTCTCCTTCTTCGCAGCGGCTCTTGTTTCATAAGGCAGCTCTTTGGTCACAAGCGACAGCGCCAGAACAGCAGCGGCCGCAATTCCGAAGACAACCGGCATCACCGTAAAGCCGAAGTGATTGATCAACTGTCCCATCAAAAGCATCATGACCGCATAGCCTACCGAGCCGAGCGATCTTGCTCTGCCATAGATTGCCGCATCTCTCTGAAAGCTTCTGAGCATCCAGGAATCAAGATTTGATCCAAGCGGCGCAAACAGGAATCCGAAGAGCGGATACATGAACGCTGCCAGCCAGACATTTTGTGACGCCGTAAAGAAAATTGCCAGAGCGATCAGTAAGGTTGCCGCAAATTCAAAGATGAAGACCTTCCGGTTTGTTTTCATGCGGTCGCACATGCCGCCCCAGAAGAATGCGCCGGCAAATGAGAATCCCATATAGCATGCCAGCATAATCGATAACGCCGTGCTGCTTAATCCGCATGCAAGCAGATATGTGGATGCATATCCTGCAAAGGCAGCGATAAATGCCCAGTAGAGTGCTTCAAGTACCGCAAATTTAGCAAATGTTTTCAGATCAACAATATTCATAGATTTCAGCTCCGCGGGTATCTTATCGCATCTTCATATCATGCTTCAAGATTAATAATCCGATTTCCTCATGCATGCGTGATTCATCTCGAAAAGTAATCGCTTTCATCAGCAATTCCTATCGACTCGTCAAATGAAACCGTTATAATAATTAAGACAAACAGCTAAGGAGGCTGCCTATGTTCAGAATTATAAAGAAAGAAGTCCTCGCCCCGAATATCTATCTCATGGATGTCGAGGCTCCCCGGATCGCGAAACACGCTCTGCCCGGCCAGTTTCTCATCGTCAGAGTTGATGATGAAGGCGAACGGATTCCTCTGACAATCTGCGATTACGACAGTGAAGCCGGTGTTGTCCAGATTGTTTTCCAGGCAATCGGAGCCGACACCCACAGAATGGCAAAGCTTGAAACAGGCGACTGTTTTGCCGACATGGTAGGCCCGCTCGGAAAGCCGAGTGATCTGACTGAAATGCCGCTGGATGAATTAAAGAAGATGAAGATCTGCTTCATTGCCGGCGGAGTCGGTACAGCTCCCGTATACTGCCAGCTGAAATGGCTGAAGAAAAACGGTGTCACGGTCGACTGCATCCAGGGTGCCCGCACAAAGGACATCATCATCCTTGAAGATGAGATGAAAGCAGTCAGCGATCTGCACATCTGCACGGATGACGGAAGCTACGGCATCAAGGGAAATGTATGCGTCGCTCTTGAGCAGCTGATTTCCGAAGGAAAGCAGTTTGACAGAGTCGTTGCCATCGGCCCGATGATCATGATGAAGTTTGTCTGTGCTCTGACAAAGAAGCTCGATATTGAAACAATCGTCTCCATGAACCCGATCATGGTCGACGGCACCGGAATGTGCGGTGCATGCCGTCTGATGGTTGGGGATGAAGTGAAGTTTGCCTGCGTTGACGGTCCTGAATTTGACGGACATCTGGTTGATTTTGATCAGGCAATGCAGAGAATGAAGCTCTACAAGAATGAAGAAACACGTCTTTTGCTTAAAGAGCAGGAAGGCGAAAGCCATCACGGCGGATGCGGAAACTGCTGAGAGCGGAAAGGAATAGATTATGGCAATGGATATGATGAAAAAAGTTCCTGTCCGTGAACAGGATCCGAAAGTCAGAGCTACCAATTTTGATGAAGTATGTCTCGGCTATAACAAAGAGGAAGCTGAAGCTGAAGCTAAGCGCTGCCTCAACTGCAAAAAGCCGTTCTGCGTACAGGGCTGCCCCGTCAGCATCAACATTCCGGGATTCATTGAAAGAGTCAGGGAAGGCGATGTTGCAGGCGCCTATCAGATCATCAGCGAATCAAGTGCCCTTCCCGCTGTCTGCGGCCGTGTCTGTCCGCAGGAATCACAGTGCGAAGGCAAATGCGTCCGCGGCATCAAAGGCGAATCCGTATCAATCGGCAAGCTTGAAAGATATGTCGCTGACACAGCCCGTGAAATGGGCATCAAGCCGACTGTCACAGCTGAGAAAAAAGGAAAGAAAGTCGCTGTCATCGGTTCCGGTCCTGCCGGCCTGACATGCGCAGGCGATCTTGCGAGAATGGGATATGATGTCACCATCTTCGAAGCTCTCCACAAAGCCGGCGGCGTTCTTGTATACGGTATTCCTGAATTCCGTCTGCCCAAGGATGCAGTCGTTGAAAAAGAAATCGAAAACGTCAGAAGTCTTGGCGTCAAAATTGAAACCGATGTCGTCATCGGCAAATCCGTCACAGTTGATTCACTCATGAAGGATGAAGGCTATGATGCAGTATTCATCGGCAGCGGTGCCGGTCTGCCCCGCTTCATGCATATTCCGGGTGAACAGGCAATGGGCGTCTTCAGTGCCAATGAATATCTGACCCGTTCCAACCTCATGAAAGCATTCCGTGAAGATTCCAGAACACCGATCATGAGAGCGAAGAAAGCAGTCGTTGTCGGCGGCGGAAACGTTGCGATGGACGCTGCGAGAACTGCCCTGCGTTTAGGCGCTGAAGTTCATATCGTTTACAGAAGAAGCGAAGAAGAACTGCCGGCAAGAAAAGAAGAAGTCGAACATGCAAAGCAGGAAGGCATCATCTTTGACCTTCTGACAAATCCGGTTGAAATCCACGCGGATGAAAACGGATGGGTCAAAGGAATCACATGCATCAGAATGGAACTCGGCGAACCCGACAGCTCCGGAAGAAGATCTCCGATCCCTGTCGAAGGTTCCGAATTCTACATTGAATGCGACGCCGTCATTATGTCCCTCGGCACTTCTCCCAACCCGCTCATCTCCTCCACAACCGAAGGTCTTGAGATCAACCGCAGAAAGTGCATCGTTGCTGATGAAGCAAACGGTCAGACTTCCAAGCCGGGTGTCTTCGCGGGTGGGGATGCCGTCACAGGTGCAGCAACTGTCATCCTGGCCATGGGCGCAGGAAAAGCTGCCGCAAAAGGAATTGACGAATATCTCTCAGCTTAATTCACAGCTCAAAAAGCGCATCATGCGCTTTTTCTTTGCCTCATAACCGTCATTCTGCTGATTTTCCAAACTGTATCCAAAGATTATAATGTATCTGAACAAGACTGATTTTTCAGCCAGAAAGGAATCAATCAAGATGAAACTCGGTATCATCGGCTCAGGAGGCATTGTCCAGAACTTCCTCCCCTATTTATCACAGATGAAAGGTCTGACCCTGTCTGCTCTGCTCAGTACACCCCGCTCGCTCGACGCTGCCAGAGAAATGGCGGCAGAATACGGAATCAAGGATGTCACATCTGATTTTGAAGCATTCTGCGCTTCAGACATCGACACCGTCTATGTTGCAGTTCCGAACTTCCTGCATTTTGACTATTGCAAAAAAGCACTGGAAAGAAAGCTGAATGTCATCGTTGAAAAGCCGATGGTTTCGGGAATCAGAGAAGCAGAAATTCTGAAGGAAACAGCAAAGAAAAACGATTGCTTCCTCTTTGAAGCAATCACAACACTGTATCTCGGCAATTACAGAAAAATCAAAGAGTGGCTGCCGAGAATCGGAACCATCAAGATTGCGCAGAGTCAGTATTCCCAATACTCCAGCCGCTATGATGCATTCAGAAACGGTGAAGTTCTTCCTGCCTTTGATCCTGCCAAGGCAGGCGGTGCCCTTATGGATCTGAACCTTTACAATATTCACTACATCATGGGTCTCTTCGGCAAACCGCAGAGCTATCAGTATTACGCAAACATCGAGCGCAATATCGATACATCCGGAACCCTGATCATGCAGTATGACGGAATGATCGCCATCTGTGCAGCCGCCAAGGATTCCAAAGGAATGACCGGCGGAGTGATTCAGGGAACAGACGGTGTCATCAGAAGCCAGCTGTCACCCAACCTTGTCGGAAAAGTGACACTTGAGCTCAACGACGGAACAGTGGAAGAATTTGATGACGGCTTTGCAAATAAACGGATGATTCCCGAATTTGAAGCATTCATCGATGCCATCAACCGCAATGATCATGCCTTCTGTGATGAAATGCTGGAAAAATCAATGGCTGTCACCGAAGTGCAGACTAAGGCAAGAATCGCCGCTGGCATCTCTTTCCCCACCGACTGAAAAGCAAAATGAAAGCTTCCTGCTTTTGCAGACAGACTGCAGAAACAGGAAGCTTTTTTCTTTTGGATCGTCAGTCGGAAAGATCTGTACCGTCTGAAGCGATGACCTTCTTCAGCCAGTGATAGGATTTCTTCGGCACTCTCTTCATATCGCGCAGATCATGATTGGTACGGTTGACATAAACAACGCCGTATCTCTTTCTCATATCACCCTGGGATGAAAGAATATCAATCAGTCCCCATCCGAGATAACCGAGAATCTCAACACCGTCCTCATGAATCGCATTCATCATTTCCTGAATGTGATTGCGGTGATACTCAATGCGGTAGTCATCTTCAATCTCATGAACACCATCCCACTCTTCCTGAACGCCGATTCCGTTTTCAATCGGGAAGACAGGAATACGGTAGCGCTGATACATCTTGTTCAGAACATCACGGAAGCCGAGTGCATCAATCTGCCAGTTCCATTCGGTTGCCTTGATATAAGGATTCTTCACGGCACCCTGTTCAAGATACTGGTTCACATATGCATCTGCAGAAATCTTTTCGGCACTGATGGTATTGGATGCGTAATAAGAGAAGCAGAGATAATCTTCCTTATGAGCCGCCAGAATCGCAAGCTCTTCATCATTAAGACCTGCATCGATTCCCTTGTTTTCGATATAATGCATGACCTCATGGGAGAACTGTCCTTTGGCAAATGCATCAAGAAGATTGAAGTTGATGAATTCATCCCATTTTCTTGCGGCCAGAACATCTTCCGGTCTGCATGTTGCAGGATAGACTTCCGAATATGCAATCATTCCGCCGATCTTCGCATCAGAATGGGCGTGCAGGTAATTGCAGATACGGGCATGGCAGATCATGACATTGCAGGCAATCTGATACAGTGCATCGATTGTCTTTTCACCATGCGTAAATCCGGCAATCCTAAATGCCATCGGCATGGAATAAAGATTCTGCTCATTGAATGTAATCCAGTATTTGACCTTGTGGCTGAAGCAGTCGATCATCTTTTTGCCATAGCGCACAAACGCATCGGCAACCTTCTTTGATACAAAGCCGTTGTATTCATTCGCAAGCTTCAAAGGCATGTCGAAATGATACAGACAGATCATCGGTTCGATCCCTCTTGCGATCAGCTCATCGATGAACCTGTCATAATAGGCAATTCCTTCTTCATTGAATTCGCCGTCTCCGTCTTTGACGACTCTTGACCATGAAATCTGGAAGCGGTACATATTCATACCGAGGTCTTTCATCAGATCGAAATCTTCTGTGTAATGATGATAATTGTCATTGGCAAAATGCCAGTCGCTGCGGTTTTCGCCCGGTTCGACGATATCATAGACAGAAAGTGATTTGCCGCCTTCGTTCCAGCCGCCTTCTGTCTGCATGCTTGATACTGAGTTTCCCCAGAAGAATTTATTGTTCATCATACTGTCTCCGTTTCTTTGCAGTGTCAATTGTATATTCCTGCAGCTCATTCTGTCACATTCATTACATGATTCTCTGAAAAATCAGACCGGCATCATAAAAAGACACTTGCGTGCCTTTTTACAATCATAACTCAGCCCTGAAGGCCTTCTTCCTGTCTCTGCATGTTTTCAACAACCACATCATAGATGTCGCCGATCGACTGGCCGTATTCAAGAACCAGCCACGGCTCATTTGTATGGAAGTGAATCTTGATCAGTGTATCATCACCGACAACAAGCAGGCAGTCTCCCTTGAAATGTTCAAGAATATAATCATGGATCACGTCTTCATCGAGATCATGTCCGTCAATCAGAAGCTGTGTATCAAACTTAAATTCAAGCTGTTCCATATCTACCTCCATGGATTGAATGCATTATATCATGAGTCATTCAAAATGAAAATTTTGATGAACTGATCGCTGACTCATGCAGGATTTTTCAAAGCCTGACGAATATTAAAAATAACGGAGGACATTTATGAACAGCAGTCAGGAAAACAGACTTCATGACATTCTTGAGATGCTTGAAAAAGGCGTCAGGAATGTCTACAGCAAAGATGAATGGCAGAATTATCTCAAAGCCATGTCAAGATTTCATTCCTACAGCAGCCGCAACTCTCTTCTGATCTATATGCAGAAACCGGATGCCAGACTCGTTGCAGGCTATCGCTTATGGAATACCCAGTTTAACCGCCAGGTGCGCAAAGGAGAAAAAGGAATCCGGATTCTTGCGCCTATGCGATCGAAAGTCATTGAAAAGGATACAGACGAAAAAAAGCAGATCATCACCGGCTTCAGACCGGTATCCGTCTTCGACATTTCACAGACGGACGGGGATCCGGTTCCGGTCAATCTCTGTGAGCAGCTGACTTCAGAGGTGGATGACTATTCTCTTTTCATCGAAGCACTTGAACTTGTATCACCGGTTCCGGTTCACTTCAGAGAAATCGAAGACACTTCACTTGGTTTCTATAACCGCAAAGAAAAAGAAATTGTGGTCCGCAGAGGCATGAGTGAATCGCAGAGTGTCAAAACCCTCCTGCATGAAATCACCCATGCCCTTCTGCATGATGAGAAAGGAAATGATGACCGGGTCAGAAAGGAAATCGAAGCGGAGAGTGTTGCCTATGCTGTTTCTTCCTATTACGGTATCGATACTTCCGCCTATTCATTCAGCTATATTGCATTATGGTCCAATGATCAGGAAACAGCAGTGCTGAAGGATTCCCTTGCGACAATACAGAAAACATCCGATCATCTGATCAGACTGATCAACCATGTCCGCAATCCGGTTCCCGGCAGCCGCAACAGAAAACCGGCAGAATACCGCATGTAAAAACCGAAGGTCAGCCCTTCGGTTTTTGAATGATTCTTATTTCTTTTTGTATCCGACGATCGGAATATCGAGTGTCTTTTCAGCTTCATCGATCAGATTATCGAGAACATCATCTTCATCGAGTTCATCCTCGATCAGGCTGCCGATCACTTCATTTCCTTCGCCTTCCGGAAGTCTGTCATCATAGGATGATACTTTTTCGATGGCACCGGAAACGATATCGGGAAGTTCTTCCTCTTCATTCTTTTCGACATCATGAAGGTCGAGATCTTCTTCGGGGTCCATGTCGTCATTGTCTGCCGGATATTCCTCGACATCAACATGTGTATCTTCTTCCTCGGCTGTATATTCCGGAATCTCTTCATCGATATTTTCGGAATAGCGTCCTGCCGCATGCTTGTAGGCATACGGTGCTTTTGTGCTTTCCGGCTCGACATCGATCTGCTGGGTATCGTCTGTGTCAGATGTGATCTCAGGCTCTGCGAAGTCAATGTCTTCGTCATCATCAGACTCTTCGTCAATCACATCATCATCCGGTTCTTCATCGAAGTCTGCTTCGTCAGAAGTTTCTTCAGGCTGATCGTCAACAGTTTCGAGTGCTTCGAATGCTGCATCTTCCGTTGTGTATTTTTCTTCGATCTTCTCTTCTTCAGCGATGATTTCTTCCTCTTCAGGTTCTTCATCAACCGGATTCAGATAATCTTCTTCTGTCGGCCTTCTTAAGCGGACTGCCATGTACTGCTTTGCCGGCAGTTCAACACGGAAGGCACCCTTATGGATACCCGCTTTGCGGACTGTCATGTTCCATGTATCAATCACTTCAGCAATGAAGTCTGTTTCATCATCGATATGATAGTCACGGAATGAAGGACGCATGAAGCTGTAATAGAAGAGATACTGGCTCTTGACGGGGCTTGCCCATTCGCTTTCAGGCACGCCGCAAACATCGTCCCATTCGCTCTCTGCTTCAACAAGTCCGTTGCCCGGAACCTGCTTCAGGATATCAAGCAGGAAACCTGCTCTCTTTGCGCTTTCGCCTCTGAACGAGCCGCCGTGGCTCCACCAGAGAATATTGTCTTCATTCAGATAAGTCTCGCCATGTCCCGGATAGCCACCTCTGACTGCGGTTTCCCAGAATCTTCTGACCATCTCTTCTGCCGTGATATTGCCCCAGCCATACTGGATATTGCCTTCATATGCGATCTCATCCATGACAACCGGCTTGCCGTATCTCTTTGCCAGCTCGCCTGTCAATTCAGCTCCCTTGTAAAGATCGACTCTCTGAACGGAGCAGTGTGTGATCCAGGGACGGCTGTGATCATACATCACGCGGCAGTTATGAATGGAACGCAGATGCTTGTACGGATCCTTCTTCATCAGAATGGACGCATAGCGCTCCCAGTCGCTAAGACTCTTTGCACTCATCAGATCATACTCATTTGCCAGTGACCACCACACATTGTGATATGCGCTGAAACGGGCAATGATATATTTCCAGTAAAGATCATCTTCTTCTGCACTCATGCATGAGAATCCCCATCTGTCATACGGATGCATGCAGATGAGATCTGCCTCGATTCCGCGTCTGCCGAGTTCTTCGATGCACTTTTCCAGATGACGGAAGTGTTCCGGATTGAAGCGTGTGCAGTCAAAATCATTTCCTTCGCATTTTCCGAAATACTGCATGAAGTTGTCATCATTCAGCACCGATGAATCCATCGGTGTTCCTTCATACGGGTAGCTTCTCGGTTCACCGAGGTTGAATGCATAATGCTTCGGGAAAATGCAGAAACGCATTTTATTGAAACGAGCTTCTTCAAGACTCTTCAGTGTCTCTGCAATCAGTTCATCATTCTGCAGTGCCCATACATATGCAGTTGTTCCGACAGGATAGTATGCCGTTCCGTCTTCATATGCAAAATGATGTGTATTGACAGTTCTCACCGGTCCGTGATTTCCTTCGTCAGCTGCCGTGACGTAGAATGCGCCGGAAAGACTCTTTTCAAGGAATGAGCCTTTCAGTATGAATGTATACTTCCCTTCATATGAAGGCATGAAACGGATTCTGTAGATTCCGTCGCCGTCATAGAAACCGTCAGCCACAACGCTTTCATACTTGCTTGAGAAGATTCCGTTCAGATATTGTTCAGTGAACGGGTTGCCGTCTTTCGGTCCTTCCAGTGCAACTTCAAAAACACCCCATTTTCCGACCTGTGCTGGATAATCCTGATTCATACAAATTTCCCCCTGATGCACTCCTTCCGAACCATTACAAAAATAGAGTGCCCTATTAAAAAGATATCACTGATTCATGCATAAAAAAAGCGGAAAAGCGAAATGCTTTCCCACTTTTATACATTTGTGACAGGT
>JAUNEN010000034.1:24822-26580 GCA_030525525.1 Erysipelotrichaceae bacterium | reverse complement strand
TTTGTGTATATGCGTTATTTTTTTTTATTTTTCGATAGTCTAAAATAGTAGGTGAAGAGCGCTGATCTGAGCGTAAAATATTTCATTCATCGTAAAGCAGCAGGTCAATCATTTCAGACAAATATCATTATGAATTCGGAGAATATGACAGAACTTAAAGAATTATTCAGAGCTGTAAAAAAACTGATCATAGAACTGGTAATGCTGACGGTTCTGGTATCTTCTGCACAGATTTTTTCTGTTGAGTCGGTTTTGAATCAACTGGTTCTGAGGCAGATCCGAAACGCGTATAATTGCACAGCTGTGGTTTTTGAAAGCAATCATGAAAATGCGGTTTTCACTGAGATACCGGATGAAGTAATCCAGTTAATTGAAAATGATCCAAGGGTTGTTTCGGTTTCAAGACGATATACATACGCAGCATGGATCAATGATATTGAGGCAGTGCCTTCACATTTTGCAAAGCCATCGATCAGAGAACTGCTTGTCTTCAGCGGTGTGATTAATCACGTCAGCGGACACAGCAGCAAAGCGGGAGATATTTACAAGCACTCGTATTCCGTCATGATCGAAGAAGTTTATGCCGGCGTTAAAGATGTCATTTTCCCCGGAAAAATCATACCGGTCATCGCAAATTTCACTGACAAAGAAAAATATGATGCATTTTCCGTTGAAGAGGGTCAGAGATTTCTGTTTTTTGCAGTCACAAGAAACATGAAAAACGGAAAAACGGATGGTCTGTTTGATGATCAGCAGATCATCGTGAATCATGGCATGAATCCATCCGCAGCATATTCGACGTATTTGCTGGATGAATGCTTTACCGGCGAAACAATTGTTCCGCTTCCTTCGGATGCTTCAGATGATGAAATTGATGCGATTGTAAGACAGGAACTTGTGAACAGAAATATCGCTGATGTCACTCAGGCAGTCGAAGACACCGCACATCAGTTTACGGTCCATACAGTCAGAAATATGAATGAATTGATGGCGATGGTATCCGAACAGATGTTCATAACTGAAGGGAATGCCATTACGGATCCGGATTATGGTGAAAAGAAATGTGTGATCAGCAGTCTGCTGGCGCAGAAGAATTCATTATCAGTCGGCGATACTCTTGAAATCAGAATCGGAGACTCTGCATACATTACCGACGGTTATGAATCAGGTGTTCCCGGTTATCTGCATGATTGCGGCAAAGTTCAATACGGGACATCAGAGAAATATACAATTGCCGGTATATATGATTTCATCAGACTGGATGCGTTACGGGATTATTCGCAGTCATATGGATATAACGACATATTCATCCCTGAAAACCAAAGCCTGATACAGGCAGGCAAACACCTGACACCGTATTCATATTCATTCAGTGTTGACGGAAGCAGATATGAAGAATTTGTCGATGAACTCATGCCTGAACTTGAACGTATTGGTTACAGTATGGTGATTTCTTCCGGCAAATGGGAACAGGTGCAGTCTGTTTTTGATCAGTTCTCAATGCGGGAGGCAGTTCTCAGAAAATACATTTTTCCTGTTTTGATTCTTGTATCGATGATCATGATTCTGATCGTCATCGTGATGCATTTAAATGAATTTGCGTTAAGAAGAATCATGGGAGAAAGATTTATTTCAGCTGCAAAGGCAGTATTGATTCCTTATGCATTCATGATGATCATATCTGTTCTGCTCGGATCAGCTTTTTCATATGTTTATGCAAAGACGGTGCTGCTGAAACAGGCAGGATATTTAATCCTC
>JAUNEN010000034.1:21190-24722 GCA_030525525.1 Erysipelotrichaceae bacterium | reverse complement strand
CTGACATTCATTAATAATATGATCACGGAGTACTCAGCTGCACTTGATGAAATGTACCGGTCGATCGAGATCAGTTGCAGCCTGATTTCCAGAGTCAGGCTTGAAACAGATAACGACATTCCGCTGACTTTAGCAGGGAAAATCCGTCAGCATCCTGCAGTGAAAGATCTCTATTATGAAACAAACGCACCGGCACTCATTTACCAGCCGGCTGAAAACGGCACAGAATTTTTAGATTATCAGAATATAACGGGTGTCAGTTCATTCGAAAGATTTACCGAATTATACAATACTGCTGCAGATAACAAAGATGATCTGCGGGGGAATACCTGTATTCTTGAAGAACAGTATATGAAAGATAACGGGCTGACCGTCGGAAACCATCTGCTGATTTCGGTTGATACCGGCGAAGAAATCATTGAGGAGATTGATAACGATGAAGAGTATTGCGATCTGGAAATCATCGGATCATATCAATCGGACAGCGAATTGCCTCTCAGTTTAATCATCACTTCAGCAGATCTCTTTTATGCCCATAACGGAATCCTGCGGACGGATGAGGCAAAAGCAAAATACAGAAACTGCAGAAACCTCGAATTCCGGATCGATTCTTCATATAACTGCAGATTCAATGAAGTTAAGGAAGAGCTTAAAAGACTGATCGGGAATGATTGGGAATTGTATTCGACAAGCCGTGAACTTGATCTGGCAGTACAGCCGATGTCCGAACGCATTTTAATCATGAGAAATGTTCTTAAACTGCTGAATATCTTTATCATGATCATGATGGCAGTGATTTCGTTTCTGCAGGTAAACAATATGAGATCCAATTTTCTCATTATGAAAATGTGCGGTGAATATGAGCGTAATATTTTCGCAGATATCTGCACAAAAACCCTGTCCGCAGAGATGATTCTTATTTTTGCCGCTTTGATCCTTGCGAATTGTTTCAGCAAAGTGAGCAGCAGCTATGTGCTTTCAGTCGGTATGATCGTTTCAGTCACAACAATCATTACGGCCTATATCTATACGAAACTCAGTATTTCAGAGTTGATGAAAATGTGGAGGAAGAGCGATGAATAAACTTCAGCTGGAAAACTTAAGTTACAGATATGCGAAGAAGAGCCGCCTGATACTCAAAGATGTCAATCTGACTTTTACTGAAGGCACGATTACTGCGATTGTCGGTGAAAGCGGAGCGGGTAAAAGCACTTTGCTGCACCTGATTGCCGGACTGATCAAAGCAGAGAAGGGAAGTATTCTGTTCAATGGGGAAAAGGTTACCGATCCGGCTGCCTACAGAAGAAATATCTGCTCCATGATTTCACAGTCATATCTTTTGTTTCCGTACCGCACGGTATTTGAAAATGCTGAGTATCCTCTTCAGATGAAAAAAATCAAATACACAAGGAATGCTGTGGAAGAAGCGCTCTCATCTGTCAATCTGCCTTCTGAGTTATACGGAAGACTGCCTTCCACTTTGTCGGGCGGCGAACAGCAGAGAGTGGCGATTGCGAGGTGTCTTCTTTCTGATTCAGATATTATTGTTGCAGATGAACCGACCGGCAATCTTGATGTACATAACACACAGGAAATCATCAGTCTGTTATTGAATATTGCGCATCAGAAAAAGAAAATCATTATTATTGTGACGCATGACCCGGAAGTTGCAGCGCAGGCTGACACTTGTTATGAGCTTTCATACGGGAATATAAGACCGTACACATTGCATCATT
Organism: Erysipelotrichaceae bacterium; assembly: GCA_030525525.1. Classification (GTDB taxonomy): domain Bacteria; phylum Bacillota_I; class Bacilli_A; order Erysipelotrichales; family Erysipelotrichaceae; genus Bulleidia. The sequence continues at coordinate 22,986 of JAUNEN010000034.1, read as the reverse complement.
GACACCGGTTTTGCATAGATGATCAAAAGAAAGTGTTTTGTTCTTCAGAAACGTAGAAGGTAAACTTTCGGAAATAACAGTAGGCTTTCTGAAAATTCAGCAAATATTAATTCAAAGGCGGCATACGGCCGCCTTTTCTCTGCTATAATGCTACATGAGGTTTTGGACCATGAAAAAGATTTTAATGTCGGCATGCATCGGAGCAATGCTGTTATGCGGTTGTACCGCATCGAGCACTTCCTCAGATGTGACGAGATATGAAACATATTACCGTGCGATTGAAGAGAATACGAAATTCACGGAAACAAGTGAATTCTATACAGTCAGTGCGGAAATGACACAGTGGGATGACGGTACATACCGTTATTATGTCATTTTTGATGAACCGAAGATTTCAATGTATGACATCGTGATCATGACTGTTGAAAACGGAAAGCCGTATGAAGAATCCGTCAAGATGATGCCTTCATCCGGAATTTTCGATGCGACCAGCTCCATGATCCCCAATCAGGTCAATTCCAAGGCAGGCTATGTCAAAGGTCTGATCATCAGCGGCGAATGCGATGAAGAGCCCATTGATCTCTCATTGATGGTTGAGTGGAAAGACAGATCGGGAAAAAATGCAACCCGTGAGTTCCTTTCATTTGAACTGGGAATGAACGGAATCATTCATGAAAACAATGATCAGCCGCAAGAGGGTTCTGCCGGATGAAGCGTACAGGAAGTTCAGTCATGGCTGTATGCCTCAATGAAAGGGTTTCGCTGTATCTCAATCTGTTCATCAATCTGATTCTCTGCGGTTTTTATTATGCCTTCGGCGGAATTGAAGCAATGAAGTTTTCAGTTTTCGCATTTGGTTTTGCACTTTGCTCTGAACTGATCGGAAGCTGTTCTTTTCCTTTTGGCATCGCTGCTTTTGTCAATGAAGCAAAAAACCGCATGGATTATAAAAATGTTCTGTATGTCAGAATGGCAGGCGGACTGCTCACAGCTTTGACAGGAGTGATATTGCCGATCATCCTGATCGCGGCAGGATATCCGCTTTCAAAGCTGATCCTGGGAAGTTCTGCACCGACTGCAGATGTTCAGATTCTTTATATCACAATGATCCTGATTGGTATTTACGGACTGATCAGCACAGGTCTGAAATGGCTGCGCGGCTTTTATCAGGGAATGAATGAAGAAACGGTCGACCGGATGTCGCAGCGAATTTTCACTGTTGCCTTCTGGGTTTCATCTTTTCTGATTATGATCATTCTTGTCCATGGATTCCATCTGAACCGGACATATTCTGTTTACGGAATCTGCGGGGGATTAATCATCGGGAAGCTGCTTTCACTTGGATATTACATGCTGTTTGACCGCATGAAATATAAGCGCTACAGATCGCTGGCAAAATCACAGATGATGCCTGCCCGTCCGAAGAAAAAAGTATTTAAGGATCTCGTGAATTTCACGATGCCTTCATTGAAAATTGCCGTGATTGCAAGCCTCAGCATTCTTGCGCTTTCCTTATGCGGCTTCATGATTGCCGAAATGCATTCGATGAAGTACACCGAAGCGAGCGAACTGATCGCAGTCTGCGGCTACATGATTCCGTCATTGGCAATTATTCCGGTATTGTTCGGTGTGCGTGCATTTGATGAAAATATCGGAGAGATTGCCGCAAAGGCAAACGATCGTGAAAAAACAGGTGCTGCGATTGAGAAGACACTGATCAGATATCTTTCTCTCGCATTGCCGGTTTCATTTGTTTTCGGTTGTCTTGCACCGCAGTTTGTACAGCTGTTTTTCGG
>JAUNEN010000034.1:16096-21090 GCA_030525525.1 Erysipelotrichaceae bacterium | reverse complement strand
GATTACGGAAAAACTGCCGTGATGACCTTCCGCATTCTTCTTGCCTGTCTTGCCGGCAACGGCGTGTTTGCGCTTGTGAAACTTGCCGGTTTTGACGGTATGAGCGGTGACAGGCTGTTTGACGGTGCGGTCATTGCCGCAATGATTGCTATAGCATTCTGGGCATATTCATTCATCCTGACGCTCAGCGGTATTCATCTGTTTGGTGATCAGAAAAGAAAGAAGGAAAAACAATGATCAGACTTGATAAATATCTTGCCGAAGCAGGGGTCGGAACCCGCTCTCAGGTGAAGAAGGCAATCCGTGACGGCCATGTGAAAATCAACGGCGAAATCGCAAAACATGCGGACATCAAAGTGGATGAGGATCATGATATTGTTCAGTTCGACGATGAAGAAGTCTGGTTCAGTGAATTTGTCTATATCATGCTCAACAAGCCGCAGGGATATATATCCGCAAGCAGGGGATGGGATCCCAATGTCATTGATCTGATCGCAGAACCTTTCCGCAACCTCTTCCCGGTCGGCAGACTGGATAAAGACACGGAAGGACTGCTGTTAATCACCAATGACGGTCAGCTTGCCCATGAACTGCTCTCACCGAAGAAGCAGATTGAAAAAGAATACTATACAGAGATCAGCGTGCCATTAAATGATGAAGATATCGGAAAGATCAGAAACGGCATCACATGGCATGAAGAAACCTACCGTCCGGCAGAATATAAAAAGATCTCGGATTATTCCTGCACATTGACTGTAACAGAAGGAAAATATCACGAGATCAAGCGGATGATTCAGGCACTCGGCTCAGAAGTGACTTATCTGAAACGGATCAGAATGAAGAATCTGGTTCTTGATGAAGCACTGAAGCCGGGAGAATACAGATTCCTGAGCGAAGAAGAGCTCAATGATCTTAAAGCAGTCTGATGGAAGGCTCTTCCGGCAGCTGCCAGATACCGCTGTCTGCATATTGCTTTAAAAACTCAATCACCTGATTGGTTAAGGAATTCGGAGTTGAAGAACCGCTTGTCACGGCAATGCGGTTTTTATTTTGAATCATTTCTTCCTTCAGATCCATGACACTGCCGATCAGATATGATTCACGGATACCGGCATTACTTGCAATTTTTTTCAGCTGGTTTGAATTGTTTGATTTCGGATCGCCGACGACGATCAGACAGTCAGTATCCTTAAGATTCATGACAGCTTCCTGACGCATGCGGGTGGCTGTGCAGATCTCTTCGGCAACAACTGCATCGGGATAGATTGCTTTGGCGGCTTTGATAATTTCTTCCGTATCACGTAAAGATAATGTGGTCTGACAGGTGATCAGCACATTTGAAAGAGCGGGAAGGGAAGAGAGATCTTCAGAGCTTGTAATCAGATGAACACGGTTGCTTAAAGAAACAGTGCCTTCTGATTCGGGATGATTCTTTTTGCCGATATACAGCACATCGCCGTGATTGACATGTTCGCGTACCAGCGTGTGGGTGCGGATCACATCCTGACATGATGCATCGACAACCGTAAGGCCTTTTTCAATTGCTTTTCTGCGCACGCTGTCGCTGATGCCATGGGCCGTAAAGATGACAATCCCTTCATCGATCTCATCGAGCAGCTGCTCACGCGTTTTACGGGGATTTTCGACAAAACCGATGCCAAGCCGTATGCACTCATCGACAACAAACTGATTATGAACGATCATTCCCAGCATTGTGATTTTTTCGCCGGGATGATTCTTCGCTGTTTCGACAGCGATTCTGATTGCCCGGATGACGCCTGCACAATAACCGTGAGGCACAACATTGATAATTTCCATATCGTTTACATTCCTTTGCATTATTATAGCTGTGATTGCCTTACTGATGAATGATGAAGGTTAAATTCAGGTTTTAAATAAATGACAGAAATATTGTTTAAGCCTGCAAAGCATGAATACATGGTTAGCCGTGCTATACTTGAGGAGTATTGAATCACAGATTACATCATACAAGCTTCCTGATGAAGTAGTTCCAGAATCAACCGGATGAGAAACACGCCGGACCATTTTTACAGATTATCTGCTGCAGCAGGAGGCAATATGGGAAAAAGAAGTTATCTGATCTATGCGTTGTCAGATCTGATCAATAAAGGAGAAACCGAAAACCGCGATACCTTAATTGCCAAGTTAGATATTTTTGATGAATAAATCAGGTCTATTAATATTATTTTTGATTTGTCTAATGTGATGAATTTCAAGAGGTTACTCATAATGGCATATGATTTCAAAGTAGAAGGCGTGCAGGCTGATTTTATCATAGTTGCTGTAAATCAGCGAAAACGAATAAAAAAATACGACAATAATGTTGTGATTGATGAAGTAAAACGAAACTGGTTATTTCCGATGATGAATATTTACGGATTTTATGTCTTTCAGTCATTAAAAGGCTGGTGGTACACAATTTCACCTCAAGATTTCAATGATGACTATTTTTTTGATCTCGGTGATGTTGATCAGGAAAGTGCTGCTGGAAATTATCCGGTAAAAGTTAACGAAAAATGGGAAAACACAGTTTACCATATAATTGAATACTATTTAGCATGTACAGATTCAGAGAGTATTGCAGTTATGTTTAGACTTGATTATCCAAAACGTGAAGTATTGCATTCAACGATTACTCTCGATGAGTTTTGGGATAATCTGAAAAAAGGGAACATATACTTTGACGAAGCATACTTTTTGAGCAATAATCTACAGAAAAAAGCAGATTTAAGCTCTGTTTTATTATCGGATGTGTACTGGAAGTTTAAGAATAAAATTCTGGATTTTAAGAAAAATTTAACTGGCAAATGAGCTGATCTGTGAGTCAGATTATCCATGTTTAAGAGTCAAATTCAAGCAGTAAAGTCATCAGGGATGTAAATCTGATATCACTCATTTCCTGCAATTCATTTTAAGAAAAAGTGAATCATTTTTCGCATAACGAAAAAATTGCTGTTTCTGATTGATGCATCGGTCAAACTGATGTGTATTTCCATAAAGCTGTCATCTTGTCCTGATACTGTATTATGAATGCTGACAGCAAGACATCTTGCAACTGTATTAAGAAATATAGTGTTGAGTGAACATGAAGATAAAATTACAAGAGTTACCGTCCGCACTGATCGAATGCTGAGATCAGCAATATTCAGAATCGAATCACCTGAATATGTCGTGGATTGTCAAACGTCACCTGGCATTATTCCTGAATGAACAATCATATCGTTATTTGAACGCGGAAGCATAGAATAGAAAATAGTTCACGAGATTGCTTAGTTATATTGTCAGTTGCTGCAATGTTTCAGCATTCTGATCGTTGCTTTCTAAGTTGTGAGGTTTTTATAAACCTATACGAGTCTAATGGTTAATTAAATTGATAAATTGAAATATCGTTGCTTTATTGCACTGGAGATCAATATGAGAATTATGGTGATGTCATTATTGCAAAGGAAAAGAATTAAAATCTTTTCGGATAGCAGAGTACATATAGATGATTTTAACAGGAACTATATTTCTCCATTGTTTTTTCGCCGTGGTTTTGTATATTTTCAGGCGTTTAAAGGATGGCTGCATGTAATCCAGACAAATAATCCGGGAATTGAAGATATGTTCGATTTTAATGCTGATATTCCAAGTGCAAATGGTACTTTTCCTATCATAATGTTGCCGGAATGGGAAAATGTAACTTATGAATTGATGCGTTATTATCTTTCAATGACAAAATCGGGAAATATTTCAGTATTATTTAATCTGTTTGGATCGGAACGTGAAGTATTTCATCCGGTTATGACATTGGAAGAGTTTTGGGATGATTTAAAAAACGGGAAAATATACTGTGATGAAGTTTATTTCATCAGTACAGAATCAGGCCCAAGAGAAGAACCGCTTACAGATATTTTTTCAAATGTATTTTGGGAAATAGATTCAATTCGAAATACGATCATCGAACTTCATAAAGAAAGAGTGGCTAAGAAAAAACGTAAAAAAGATGCTTTGAAAAAATTATCTTGAACCCATATGAAGCATATGCGAAAGACATATGCCTTTTTGCGTGTGCTAAACCATTTACAGACATGAAAGATCAGGCAGATTCATGAAGCAGCTGATCCGGTCCACTCGATTCTTTGACTAATGAAAGCGGAATGGTAAAATAGTCATGAACTTAACGGAGGCAATTCTATGTATCAGATTAATCCGAAACAGCCCGTACATGCACATTTCATCGGAATTGGCGGAACAAGCATGTCAGGACTGGCTGAATATTTACTTGAATGCGGATTCGACATCAGCGGTTCCGATTCCGCTCATTCCAAATATACAAAACACCTTGAAGCAAGAGGCATACGCATTTACTATCCACAGAAAGCAGAAAATATTGAAGAGGGAACCGATGTCGTCATCTATTCTGCTGCGATTCATCCCGGCAATCCGGAATATGATGAGGTTGTCAGACAAGGCATACCGATGCTTTCAAGAGCTGAACTGCTCGGCCAGCTGATGGCTTATTATAACAATGCAATTAATATTTCCGGTACACACGGAAAGACAACGACAACATCCATGGTTACAGATATCTTCATCGATGCAGGACTTGATCCGACCATTGAAATCGGCGGAATGCTGGATGATATCGGCGGCAATATGCGTATTTCCAAAAAGTCAGATTATTTCATTGCGGAAGCTTGTGAATATACTAATTCATTCCTCTCATTCCATCCGACCTGCGGAATTATCCTGAATGTCGAAGCAGATCACCTTGATTTCTTCAAGGATCTCGATGATATCCGTCATTCCTTCCGTCGTTTTACGGAGCTTCTTCCCAAAGGCGGCATTCTGATCATCGGCAGCGATATTGACAATTATCAATATTTCTATGAAGGACTTGATCTCAATGTACTGACATTCGGAAAGAGTGAGAATGCGGACTATCAGGCAAAGGATATCGTCTATGATGATTTTGTCAGAGCGAGCTTCAC
>JAUNEN010000034.1:0-15996 GCA_030525525.1 Erysipelotrichaceae bacterium | reverse complement strand
CACAGCCCCGACCCGTGAGCTGGCTTCGCAGATCTATGAAATGGCAAAGCCGATGGCAGATTGTGTCGAAGGTCTCAGAATCCGTCTTTATATCGGCGGCCGTGACAGAGAAAAGGATATTGAGCAGTTAAGCTCTTCCCAGCCTCATATTGCCATCGGTACACCCGGCAGAATCCGCGATCTGTTCCTGAACAGCGGAAGCTTAAGAATCGAACAGGCTAAGCTGTTAGTTGTGGATGAAGCGGATATGACGCTTGAGTACGGCTTCCTGGATGATATTGATGCATTTGCCGGCAGACTCCCGGATGAATTGCAGATGCTTGCATTCTCAGCAACGATGCCCGAGCAGCTCAAGCCGTTCTTAAAGAAATATATGCATCATCCGATCACTCTTGAAATCGGTGAAAGGGTACGTTTCAATCCGGATATCAGACATGTATTGGTTCCCTGCTATCACCATGGATATGCCCGTACGATTCTTTCAATGAAGGAAGGCATCAATCCGTTTGTCTGTCTGATCTTTGCCAATACAAGAAGCGAAGCTTCCTCAATTGCCGAAGAACTGAGAGCAAACGGCATGGATGTGGAGGAAATGCATGGCGATCTCTCCAGCCGCAAGAGAAAACAGGCAATGAAATCAATTGCAGCTGCCGAGCATACATATGTTGTCGCAACCGACCTTGCGGCAAGAGGAATTGACATCGGTGAAGTTTCCCATGTCATTTCATGCGGTTTCCCGGATGATCTGGAATATTATGTTCACCGCGCCGGCCGTACTGGAAGAGCCGGTGCAAGCGGTGTCTGCTATGCGCTTTATGAAGAGAAGGACGAAGCAAGCATCCGTTCACTCATGAAGAGGGGAATCTCCTTTGAACATCAGCGCTACAAGAATCACGAGTGGCAGGATTTAAGACCGTTCGGACAGCGCTTTACCAAAAAGGATGATGAACTCGAAAAGAAGATTTCACAGATCTATACAAAGAAAAACACAAAAGTCAAACCCGGCTATAAAAAGAAGAGAGCCGAGCAGATTGCCAGAGTTCACCGCGCCAAAAAGCGTGAAATGATCCGCTCCAAGATCCGTGAAGAAAAGAAGGCAATGTACAAGGAAAGAGCGAGAAAAGACAGGGAGAACGGATTATGATTCTCGGCTGCCATGTGCAGATGAAAGCACCGCTCTATGTGGAAGGAAGTGTCAAAGAGGCACTGTCCTATGGCGCCAATGCACTGATGCTGTATACCGGTGCTCCCCAGAATACAAAGCGCAATCCAATTGAAAAGCTGCATGTGAAAGAAGCGCATGAACTGATGAAGGAAAACAATATCCCTCTTTCGCATCTGATCGTGCACGCACCCTATATCATCAATCCGGCAAATTCAGTCAAACCGGAAGTAGCAGAGCTTGCCAAAGAGTTTCTGGAAAGTGAGTTAAAGCGCACCGAGGAAATCGGAGCCAGCTTTCTGGTACTGCATCCGGGCAGTTATACAACGACTGATATGGAAACTGGAATTTCCACCATCATCGAGCGTCTGAACAGCGTTGAGTATTATCCCGAAAATGTCATCATCTGTCTTGAAACAATGGCAGGCAAAGGCTCTGAAGTCGGTTACCGCTTTGAACAGATCGAAGAGATTATGTCCGGTGTGAATCATCCTGAAAACTTCGGCGTCTGTCTGGATACATGCCACATCAACGATGCCGGCTATGATGTGAGTGACTTTGACGGTGTGCTCGATGAATTCGACAGGATCATCGGTCTCAAACATCTGCATGTGATTCATCTCAACGATTCAAAAAATGAGAGAGGGCAGAGAAAAGACAGACATGCAAATCTCGGCATGGGAACGATCGGCTTTGAAGCACTGCATGCAGTTGCTGCAAATGAAAGATGTGCTGAGATTCCGAAGATTCTTGAGACTCCCTACATCAACAAAAAACCGCCTTACGGCATTGAAATCGAAATGCTGAGAACAAATCATTACGATGCCGAAAGGCTGAATACTCTCTGAAAATGAAAAACGGAACTGCGCTCAGTTCCGTTTTGCTTTAATTTCCGGCTAAGATGGATTCGATTTCAGATTTAAGTGCATCGGCAAGCTCACTCTGAGGTACCTTGCGTATCAATTGTCCTTTTCTGAAGAGCATGCCGATTTCATAGCCGCCGGCAACGCCGACATCGGCGCGTGAAGCTTCCTGCATGCCGTTGACCGGGCAGCCCATGACGGCAACCGAAATGTTGGCATGGACATTCTGCAGATAATCTTCCATTTCTTTGACAAGCGGCAGCATATCATACTGGATTCTTCCGCATGTCGGACAGGCAATCAGGTCAGGGACTCCATCGATGAGATCAAAGCATCTTAACAATTGCTTTGCGATCGGCAGTTCATCCTTCGGATCGCCCGATACGGAAACACGGATCGTGTCGCCGATTCCTTCATTGAGAAGTACACCGAGAGCTGCAGATGACTTGACGGCGCTTTCGGCAAATCCGCCGGCCTCGGTGACACCGAGATGAAGCGGATATTCAAATGTTTCGGCAGCCGCCTGATAGGCATCGATTGTAAGTCTCACATTGCTGGATTTAAAGGAAAGACAGATATCGCGGAAATCAAGCTCCTCAAGAATATCTGTATGGCGCTTTGCGGAAGCGATCATTGCTTCGGCGCACGGCCCGCCATACTGCTCTAAAAACTGTCTTTCAAGTGATCCGGAATTGATGCCGATACGGATCGGTACATGCTTTTCCTTACAGAGATTCACAACTTCTTCTGTATGCTCGCGTGAGCCGATATTGCCCGGGTTGATGCGGATCGCATCCACGCCGCCATCCAGCGAAATCAAAGCGAGTCTGTGATTGAAGTGGATATCTGCCACAAGGGGAACAGATGTCTTCTTTTTGATCTCTTTAATTGCCTTTGCGTCTTCTTCATCCAGCACGGCAGTACGCACAATTTCACATCCGGCTTCAGCCAGTTCATTGATCTGATGAACAGCTTCGTCAATTCGTTTTGCGGGGATATTTGTCATGGATTGCAGAATGCATTTATTCTGATGTCCGATCTGCACCCCGCCGACAGAAATCGGTCTGGTTTCAGTTCTTTTCATGTGTTATTACCTCAGATCAATTATGCCATTTTCAGAAGGCTATTTGAAGAAAATGAAATGCTTGGAAATTAAAAATGTTTATGCTATACTCATTCACGTAGGTCAGGAGGTGTTCAGAAATGCCCAGAGAAAATATTACTTTCAAGTGCACAGAATGCGGTGAAGAGAACTACATCGGCACAAGGAATAAGCGTAAGCATCCGGAAAAGATGGAAATCAAGAAATACTGTCCGCGCTGCAACAAGGTAACTGCACATAAGGAGAAGAAATAACCTACGGGTTATTTTTTTGTATTTTTATGAAAATCGATACGTTACCGATCGGGCTGTATCAGGAAAACAGCTACGTATTGCATGATCATGATCATGTACTGATCATTGATCCGGGCCGCTACCCGAAGCAGATTGCCGCATGCATTTCAAAAAAGGAAACGGTTGACGGGATTATCCTGACACACGGTCATGAGGATCATACCGGTGCAGCCGATGATCTCTCAGATCTTTATGAATGCGAAGTCTGCATGTCAATGAAGGACTTTTTCCTTGTTGATCCGAAAAATCCTCTCGGACGCGGTTTTGATGCGCCTGTCTGGCATGAGATCACTGATCTCAAAGGGGATATGACAATCGGCACGTTTAAAGTGAATGTCATCGAAACCCCGGGTCATACCATCGGCAGTGTCTGCATCAGATACCGCAATCTGCTGTTTACGGGCGATACGCTGTTTGCCGGAACAATCGGCAGAACCGATCTTGAAAGCGGCAATGATGCCGAGATGATTGCATCATTAAAGCTGCTGAGAGAGCTTCCGCATGATTTAAGAATCCTGCCGGGACACGGTCCTGCCTCAACAATCGGAAACGAACTGAAAAGCAATCCGTATTTTGTCAATCTCGACCGCTTTAAGGTTCTTGACTGATTATTGCCTGGTTGGCATGCGTTGTGAATGTTAAATCGGCGCGGTTGATTTCATCAATGTTTTCAAATTAAAATGATGGTGGAGGATATTTCATGATGTATAAAAAAATTCTGATAATAATCACAGCCGTATTTCTTATGACAGGCTGCGGAACAAATAAGAAAGAAGATCCTTCCGTGACGCCGGATACAAGAGAAAGTGCGTCAATTACCGAAATTGATTTCACTCAGTCAGATGCCGAAAAACTGATCAAAAAAGCAGTCGATCAGCATTGCGGAAGTACTGCATGCAAAGTAACTTCGGTCAGAATCAGCGGCAGCGATGTGATTGCTTCATATACCTATGAATCTGAAGGAGAAGAAAAAAGCGGGGATGTGACTCTGCATGATGTCAGTGTCAGTCCGCTTGACAAGACTGTTTATACGGCTGCACGTGAAGAGTATCGTGACAATCTGCCTGAAATCGACGGCTCCGGAAAGAAAGATGAGCAGAGTGCAGATCCTTCCGATGATCCTGATAAGAAAGATGATCAGGAAAAGAAGGATGATGAAGAAAAGAAGGACGATCAGGACAAAGACAGTTCCAATAAAGGCAAATATGATCTGCCGGATCATGTCGATGAAGATGAGGAAGGCGCAAAGGACGATCAGAAGGTCCATGAAGAAAGCGGCGTTCAGATCTGGCGTGTCTATACAAACAAGGGCAGCATTGAATTTACCGGAACCTATTCGGGCGATTCGAAGTTCATCATCGAAGTCATGGATCTCAAGCAGAAATCACTTGGTGAAGCAGTCAATATGAAATCAAGCGGCGATATCGACGGCAAGATGAAAGTCGATGAAGGCTACTACTACATCAAAATCGAATATGTCGGCGGCTGGTCGCTGTACTGGAACAGAATTTTCGAATAATCACTTCAAAGAGCATGAACTCAAATTCATGTTCTTTTTTTGTGGAAAGAAGACTGTTTTTCTGAATATTCGTATCAGGAGGACAGCATGAATGAAAGATTGATCGAAATTCTTCGGATTGCGCTGCAGTATCACGTCAGCGACATTCATTTTTCACTTGACGATGAACAGCATACAAAAATCGAAATGCGGGTGGACGGATCGATCAGAGAACTGAAAAGTGCGGAAAATGACGGCAGACTCTTCCGCTATCTCATGTATCGTTCCAATCTGGATGTATCAAGTGTATTCCGTCCGCAGACCGGCAGCTTTGAGGAAACGGTGGACGGTGTCAGGCTCTCGCTTCGTTTTGCGATTGTCAGTGCCTGGCACAGAACAAGCGGGGTCCTCCGTATTCTGAGCAGTGTGAGCAGTCTCAGAATCGATGACCTCTCTGATGAAAGAGAAGTCACAGAATGGATGCACGGCATCACTGAGGCACAAAACGGTCTCATCATCTTTTCGGGACCGACCGGCAGCGGAAAGACTACTGCGCTTTATACGATTCTTGATGAAGTGAAACACCGCAAAATCTTCACTCTTGAAGACCCGATCGAAGTTGTTCATGAAAACTATGTGCAGCTGCAGATCAATGAAAAGCAGATGGGTTATGCCGAAGGCATCAGGCAGCTGATGCGTCACGATCCGGATATCATCATGATCGGTGAAATCCGTGACAGCCTGGCGGCAGCGATGGCTGTACGCTCGGCACTCACCGGACATCTGGTACTGACAAGCATCCACTCTTTCAGCTGCATCGGTGCAATCGAAAGAATGATTGAGCTTGGGGTGGAGAGAAGTGTACTCTCCCAGGTACTTGCATCCATCAGCAACCAGAGGCTTTTTTATTCAGAAGACGGCGGCAGGAAGGGGATCTATGAAATCATGGAAAGACAGGATATTGAATATTGGTTTGAAACCGGCAGAATGCCGGAATCATTCAGAACCATTGATTCAAAAATCAAAGAAGCCGAAAAGGACGTACGTTTTTACAGTCGGAAACAGGCAGAAAATTCTTGATCAGTCAGAACTTGATTCGATCTGTCTTCTGATGCAGAGCGGCTTTTCCCTGCAGGAGACAATGAAGATTCTGAAGGATGATCATACATCGGAAATCTTTGAGTCAATCGAAGAAAGACTCATGAACGGGCAGAGTGTCAATGACTTTATCAGCTCCTTCTGCCCGAAAGAAATCCGTGCATATCTGGACGGCTTTCTTCTTTACATGAATCTTTCAGACGGACTTGAGGCGGCGCTTCATGTCATGAAGGAAGAAAAGAAGGAAAAGCAGACACTGATCAAAGGGTGCCTCTATCCATGTCTGTTATTGTCAGGGATGATGTGCGGCATCTTTCTGTTTGCAACATATATCCTGCCCTCGATGCTGTCGCTGATGAATTCACTTTCAATCAGCGGTTCTGCCGGATATGAAAAACTGCAGAAAATCATACGCTTTACTTCCTGTGTGATGATGATCTTCTTTGTGGCAGCTTTGATCATTGTTTCTTATGCACTCTCGAAAAAACAGATCGCAGAAACCTACCGCAGGGTGATTCCTCTGTTTCCGGACTGTCTGCTTGCAAAAAGTGCTACCCGTGACTTTGTACGCTTCTTTACAGAATGCGCCAAACGGAATGTTTCCACCCGTGAATCGCTTCAGATGCTGAAGAGAATCGAAGAAAAACCGCTTACGGTGCTCATTGCCGAAAATCTTGATACTTCACTCATGAAAGGTGAATCGCTTGAAGAGGCGATGCAGAACAGCCTTGTGGAAAGTGCGTTGATCCGCTTTATTCATATTGCGGCAGTCGGCAGTGAATGCGGCGCGATGATGGAAGGGTATCTTGCAATGTGTACAAAGCGTACGGAAGCGGCGATTCAGAGGTTTTCAAGGATTGTTCAGCTGTTTTCCTATACAGTGATCGGCATTGTGCTGATCTTTGTCTACAGCGTGCTGATGCTGCCGATGAGCATGCTGAGTCAGATTTGAGAAAGGAGTTGAAAATGAACAGAGAATTCAAAAAAGGCTTTACGCTTCTGGAAATGACAATCGTCGTACTGATCATTTCGGTACTGTTTCTTCTGACGGTTCCCAATATCCAGAAGACTCTGAGTATCGTCAACAGCAAAGGCTGCAAAGCACTTGAAAAAGTCGGGGATGCGGCAATCGTTCAGTACAAGCTTGAATACGGCGAATATCCGGGAAGTGTTTCTGATCTTGTCAGCGCCGGACTGTTAAGCGAAGATCAGGTGACATGCGATGGCTCGCATACTCTTGTGATCAGTGATGGACAGGCATACATCGACTAGCGGATTTGTGATGGCCGAAGCGCTTGTGCTCATGGTTCTGATGTCGTTATTGATGGTGGTTATGACATCTTCCATACGTTTTGAAGTCAGTCCCGTGCATCAGTTTCCTTCGGATTACCTGTTTGTACAATCGCAGGCCATGGCTGCTGCTGAATCGTATTCGCTGAGCAGCCGTGTTTCTTCACTTCCGAATATCACATTCAATGCAAAAGGCAATGTATCAAAAGCGATGACATTACGGCTGGATGAAAAGAGGGAGGATATCATCATTGAACTTGGACCGGGCAAGCTTGTCTTCCGCTAAGAGAGGCTTCCTGTTAACCGATGCATTGATTGCCCTTGTTCTTGTTTCGGTACTGGCCCTGAGTGTCTCGATGCTGATGCGCTCACATGAAAATTCACTTGATCTTTGCTCTCACGCAATGAAAGAAATTGAACAGGAGGCTGTATGGCATCTTTCCGAATGCAGAGAGTGCATCATCGAACCGGAAACAGAGGATTCCTTCTCAGCAGCGCCTTAGTCGCTTTGATGAGTGTATTGATGCTGATTCCTTTATGCACGGCAAGCATCGCATCATTAAGAGGCGTGTTTGAATTTCAGGAAGAAGTTCAGGATGAGATTTCATCGCTGCAGTTAAGAAGACTGTTTCTTTGTGCATATGAGATCGAAGTGAGTCCGGATGCGGTGTCGTTTATCTATGATGATCGAGCGATGCAATTGCTCAAAGTGAACCGGCATATCATTATCAGTCCGGGAACACAGATCTTTTATGCGGATGTTGATACATGTGAGTTTATTGTTGATGCGGGTCTTGTCTATGTTGAATTTGAAAGAGATGCAAAGCAATACCGGAAGGTTCTGCTCAGAGTCCCGTAAAGGGGTGATCAGCAGCTGGTTTTTCTGCATGTTTCTGTTTGCCTTCAGCCTGATCGTGACCGCCTATGAGAATGATGTCAGAATGGTAAGAACTGTGATCAATCTGAAAACGGCACAGGAATATCTGAATGCCGAAACTGAAGTGATTGCGGATATCCGCTGCCGCCTTGAAAAAGATGAGCTGACTGACGGAAGGTATGAATGTGCAGGTTATGCATACGGTATTACCGTAAGCGATGATCTGATCAGCTGCGAAATTGATGAGCCTTATGAAACACTGATCATTGAACTGAAAGAAGAGAGAATCATCGACTACACTTCATACAGAAATGATGTCGTGATTGAAGAATGAAACCTGTACCCCGCATCTTTGCATGCGGGGTTTTGAGTGTCTGTGAGTTTTAAGAATCGGTTGTGTTCATTGACAAAAAGCCTGTTTTTTATAGAATAGTAAAGGACAGGCAGGTAATAAATTATGGTAATCGTAAATGATTTAAAGCCGGGAACGGCATTTGAATATGAAGGAAATATTTTCCAGGTACTCAATGTTGATCACAACAAAACAGCGATGCGTCAGATGATCATCAAAGTCAAGGTCAAGAATCTGCGCACCGGTGTCATCAACGAAATTGCATTTACAGGCGGTGATAAAGTCGAACAGGCACATGTAGAAAGAAAGACAATGCAGTATCTTTATGATGACGGTGTCTCTCTTGTCTTCATGGACAATGATACATATGACCAGATTGAGATTGACAAGTCCAATCTCGACTGGGAGCTCAAGTTCCTCAAGCCCAATGCGAACGTACAGATTTCCATGTATGAATCTGAAATCCTCGGCGTCATCCTTCCGGATAAGGTAGAACTTCAGATCGTGGAATGCGAACAGGCAGTCAAAGGCGATACGGCAACATCAGCCTCCAAGAACGCAGTTCTTGAGACAGGTCTTGAAATCAAGGTGCCTCTGTTCATCCAGAACGGAGAAATGGTTGTTGTATCGACTGCTGACGGTAAGTATTCCGGCAGAGCATAAAGATTTCAACAGATGTGCTGAAAAGCACATTTTGTTTCAGACCTTTAAAGGAGCAGTGTATGAGCATGAAACATATCGGTGCCAGAAGGAAAAGAACGAATACACCTGCGCTTAACAGAAGGCGTGTGGCTGCGTACAGACATCGTCCTTATGCACCTGTAAAAAAACAGATCACCTCCGTAAATGAAGAGATCCTGAATGAAACAGCTTCTGAAATTCTCAAAGAAGCTGCCGTCATTGAAGAACAGGCCGAAGAAAAAACTGCAGAAGCACTCATCGAAGAAACAACAGAAAGCAAACCGGAAGTGACAGAAGAATCTGAAGCATCTCCTGTTTCAGAGGCAGCAGCAGCGTTCACCGCAGGGGCTGCCGCATTCGCCGCAAAAATCAGCTCAATGTTCAAAGGCCTTTTCGCGAAAAAGACAGCAGAAGAGCCTGTAATCACTGCAGCTGAACCGGAAGAGATTTCAGTGTCTGAAGAAGCAGCAGAAGAAACACCTGCAGAGGCTGAAGAAACAGTTCAGGAAAAGATCGTTTCCGAAGAGATTCAGGAAACAGCAACTGCAGAAGCTGAAGTAAGCGCTGAAGAAACAGAAGCTGTTACCGAAGAAGCACCGGCTGAAGAAACAGCTGAACCTTCCGAAGAAAGCACGGAAGAAACAGCTGAGAAAGAAGCTGAGCCGGAAGTTTCCGAAGCAGAAGAAACTGAAACTGCAGACGAAGAAGAAAACGAAGTTCTGACCGTGAGCGAAGATGTTCAGGCAGAAGAAGCTGAAGTATCTGAACCTTCCGAAGACAACGCTGCTGAAGTTCAGAGCGAAGAAGTCAAAGAAGCTGCTGAACCGGTTGAGACTGACAAAGCTGAAACAGCTGATACAGAAACAGAGCAGGAACAGAGAGAACCTGAAGAAATCGAAGAAGAAACCCCTGCGGCTGAAGTGCCGGCAGAAGAAGTCAGTGCTCCGGAAACAGAAAGTACAGAAGTTTCTGAGACGACACAGGAAGCAGAAGAAGATGAAGCTCCTTTGACAAAGAAGGAACAGCGGGAACTGAAAAAAGAAATCCGCAAGGAAACAAGAAAACAGCTGATTGATGAAATCATCGATGCTCCGCGTGCAAATATTCTTCTGATGCTTGTCGCTCCGGGTCTTGCCATGAAGCGTGTTTCCTCGGTGACAAAAACAACCATCAGTGCACCGGCAGTCTTCATTCTGAATGTGCTGAAATGGGCGGCTGTCGGAACATTCTTTGCAATGTTCATTGAGAAGTTCATCAACATCTTCAATTACAGCTTTATCCGTCTGAATTTCACCGGAACTGCCGGACTGGCATTCCGCTTCGGTGCATTCGGATTTGTTGCCGAATATCTTTCATGGATTGTGATCTCACTGTTCTGCGGTCTGATCCGCAGAAAGACATCTGTCTTCAAGCTGATGGATGTTGAAGGCAGATCTGCTCCGGCTGTGACGCTGCTGTTTGCAGCGGCCTGTGTGCTGGTCTGGAAAGATATGCTGATGTGGGGAATCATTGCTGCAGTCTGCGGAACGGTGATCGGATTCATGACAAAGGGATATGGCATGGATCTGACTCTGCCGATCGGCAAGAATACACAGTTTGTACTGGTACTTCTGATTGTGGCAGGAGTGACATATGCTGCATTCAAGTATTTCCCGATTGCTGTCAGCGGACTTGATGAAATCTTCAAAGCAATTCTCAATATCTGAAGAACGGGTGTGCATGTACTGCACATCCTTTTTTTGATGAAATGAAGCAGATCAATTGAATCCTGTAAATGACGTGATTATAATATAGACGATAAAACTCAGGGCAGGGTGCAATTCCCGACCGGCGGTATACCCCGCGAGCCGTAAGGCTGAATCGGTGCAACTCCGATGGCGACAGTAAAGTCTGGATGGAAGAGATGTTATCTTTATATGTTACCCGGAGGTTTTTATCACTGAGCCTCTTTTATTTTTGAGGCAGGGAGGAAACCATTATGACAGCAATCAGCCGCAACGCAACCAACACACTTTTCACGACTAAAAACATGGCAAAAATCGCGATTCTTTCCGCTGTATCGGCAGTATTGATGCTGCTGGAATTCCCGCTTCCGATCGCACCGAGCTTTTACAAAATGGACTTCTCTGAAGTCGGTGTTCTGATCGGCGGATTTGCGCTCGGACCTACAGCCGCAATCGTGATTGAAGCACTCAAGATTCTGATAAAATTCCTGCTCAAGGGATCATTCACAATGGGCGTCGGTGAACTGTCCAACTTCATTATCGGCTGCGCAATGTGCGTGCCTGCAGCAATGATCTACAAAAAGGAAAAGACAAGAAAGAACGCTCTGATCGGTTTATGCGTCGGTACAGTGTGCATGACTGTGATCGGTGTTGTGATGAACTACTTTGTTGCAATTCCGGCATATGTCGCCATTGCCCATTATCCGCTGGATGTGATCATCTCCATGGGAGCAGCGATCTTCCCGTTCATCAAGAATACATTCCAGCTTGTCATTGCCTGCGTCACACCGTTCAACCTGATCAAAGGCGTGCTTGTTTCAATTGTGACATGTCTGCTTTACAAGCACGTTTCACCGCTTCTCAAGCGCTGATCCGGTTCTGTCAGAACATCCTGAAACAAATTTCTGAATGCACCTGCGAATCTCTCGCAGGTGTTTTACTTATGTGCCTTAATTATGTTATTCTATAGGTTGTTTAACGGAGAAATGAGATATGGCAAGTCTGTCGCGTACTGAAAAATACAAGGAGCTGAGAGATCAGCTTCAGCATGATAACACAGCGGGTGAAACACTGAATACACCTGAGCTTTCCCGCTTTTCAAAAAAGCTCAATGAAATCGATCCGGATCACTTTGAACCGGCTGAAGAGATCAGTACCTCTCATGGTGCAATCCATGCAAAGACGGAAGCATCCCTGGAGGAAATTGCTTCACAGATTGAAGCAGAAGCTGAGAAGCCGGTATACAATTTCAGTCAGTATCACAAAAATGAGAACGACACCGAAATCAGCAACAATGAAGCAATGGATGAAGTCATCCGTGAGGTCAAGCTTTACAACATCGAAAACGGAAATGCTGTTTCGCAGAATACGAGCATGAATATCATGCAGGGACTGAATCCGACAGCTGCCGCAAAGCAGGAAGAAAAGCCGAAGAAGAGTCCTGACAGACCGTATCCGAGGGATAAAAAGCGCAATGATACTGCCGATATCCCGTTCATGTCTCCGTTCAAGAGCTATGATGATACGGATGAAAATACCGAAAAGATCGGTGTTCCCGATGATGAACCCGTATCCGAAGAACCTTCCCAGACAATGTCCAGGGAAGACATCATGGCTGAAGTGCAGAGCCTGGTCAACGGAAAGCCGCTCAAGAGCAGAAGAAAGCCGGTGGATGAGCAGATCTATACCGAGCTTGAGGATGACCGTACAACCAGACAGCGTCTGCTGAATGAAACAACCCAGATGAGAGCTCAGCTTGACGGGTATGAAGACAACCTCAGTGAGGTCAATGACAAGATGCGCTATACAAACCGCATTCTGAATCTTGTGCTGATTGTACTGATTCTTGCACTTGTCGTCATTCTCTTCATTCTTGTCTATTGGGTTGTACTGTCAAGAGGTGCATAAAATGAAAATCAATATAGCAATTGACGGACCGAGCGCCGCCGGAAAATCCACGATCGCAAAAAGACTCGGAAACAGACTCGGATATGTTCATCTGGATACAGGTGCCATGTACAGATCGACTGCACTCAAGTGCGTGAACTCAGGCATCAGTCTGGATGATGAAGATGCAGTCTGTGAAATGTTAAAGAATACTGAAATCACCCTGACACCGGAAGGAAAGGTATATCTTGACGGTCAGGATGTTTCCGATGCCATCCGTACGGATGAGATCTCCATGGCTGCTTCAAAGGTTTCGGCCCACAAAAATGTCAGACGTGATCTTGTCGCAAGACAGCAGGAAATGGCAAAAGCCAAGGGCTTTATCATGGACGGCCGTGATATCGGAACAGTTGTTCTGAAAGATGCCGAAGTCAAGATTTATATGACTGCATCTGCTGAAGCGCGTGCACTTCGCAGATACAGGCAGAATATTGAAAAGGGAATTCCGACAACCGATGTCGAAACAATCGCAGAAGAAATCAGACAGCGCGATTATGACGACATGCACAGAGAGAATTCCCCGCTCAGAAAAGCGGATGACGCCACTGAAGTTGACACATCCGATATGACCATTGAAGAGGTTGTTGAAAGGATTTATCAGCTGGCTGAGCCGTTCCTGAAAAAGGAGGCGTAAATGAATAAAGGTGTTATTGCGATCGTAGGCAGACCGAATGTCGGCAAGTCTACGATCTTTAATCGGATTGCGGGTGCCCGTGTTTCAATCGTCGAGGATTATCCCGGCGTAACCAGGGACCGCATCTATGCGCGCTGTGAATGGGCAGGAGATACATTCCAGCTGATCGATACCGGCGGAATCCAGCTGGCTGATCAGCCGTATCAGGAAGAGATCAGAGCCCAGGTGCAGATCGCTATTGATGAAGCAGATGTCATTCTGATGGTGTGCGACGGCAAGAGCGGACTCAGCGATGATGACCGCTATATCGCATCCATGCTGCAGAAGCAGACCAAGCCGGTCGTTCTTGCGGTCAATATGATTGACGATCAGATTCATATGATGAATATCTATGAATTCTATGCGCTCGGATTAAGCGATCCGATCGGCTGCTCGGGTGTTCACGGAATCGGCATCGGCGATGTACTTGATGCGTGCATGGCCGTGATGCCGGAAAACATTGAAAAGGAAGATCATGAAGGAATTCATATCGCTGTCATCGGTGAACCGAATGTCGGCAAATCCTCCCTTGTCAATGCAATCCTGAAAGAGGAACGTTCCATTGTCTCCAATGTGCAGGGCACAACAAGAGATGCGGTGGATACACCGTTTGAGCATAACGGAAAGCCTTATGTCATCGTTGATACCGCCGGCATCCGCAAGCGCGGAAAGGTTTATGAATCCGTTGAGAAGTATTCCGTATTAAGAGCGATGACAGCCATTGAAAGATGCGATGTCGCGCTGTTTGTCATCGATGCCGAGGCAGGTATCCGCGAGCAGGACAAGCATGTTGCAGGCTATGCGGTTGATGCCGGCAAGCCGGTGATCATCGTTGTCAACAAATGGGATGCCATTGAAAAAGATGATCATACAATGGTTCAGTTCACCGAAAAGGTCAGAGTTGAATTTGCATATCTTTCATGGGCACCGATTCTGTTTGTCAGTGCCAAGACACATCAGCGTGTCGATACAATCATCGATGAAGTTGATACGGTATACGAAAATGCAAACCGCCGTATTCCGACCAACATTCTCAACGAAGTCATTGCAGATACACAGTTAACCAATCCGGCTCCGGCCAGAAACGGCAAGCGTTTCCGGGTCTATTATGCAACCCAGGTTTCTTCTCAGCCGCCGACATTTGTGCTTTCATGCAATGATCCGAAACTGATGCATTTTTCCTATCAGAGATTCCTTGAAAACTCATTGCGCAATGCATTTGATTTCACCGGAACCCCGGTCAGGATCATTGTCAGAAAGAAGGTGAGCGAATGAAGATCATCGTACTCGGAACCGGCAGCTGGGGAACAGCTCTTGCCCAGGTGCTCGCTGACAACGGCCACGAAGCAGTTCTCTGGGGTATTTCCGATGAGGAAATCGACGATATCAATCAGAATCATCACAACTCAAAATATTTTGAAACACCCATATCAGAAAAATTGCGGGCAACAAAGGATCTTGGTGAAGCACGCGATGCCGATGTGATTCTGGCAGCTGTGCCGACAATGGCACTTGAGTCAGTACTCACCAAAGCGGCTGAACAGGTGAGCAAGCCTGTGATTGTGATCAATGTTGCAAAAGGCTTCCATCCTGTAACGCATGAACGGCTTTCCGAAGTTATCAAAAAGATCATGCCTGAAGATAAAACCAAAGCGGTTGTTTCTCTGATCGGACCGAGCCATGCAGAAGAAGTCATTCTTCGTCTGATGACGGCAATCAATGCGGTCAGTGACAATACGGAAGCTGCCGAAACGGTTCAGAAGCTCTTCTCCAATGACTATTTCCGTGTCTACAGAAATGATGATGTCATCGGCGCTGAAGTCGGTGTGGCACTCAAGAATGTCATAGCCATCGCTTCCGGCATTCTGGAAGGAATCGGCCAGGGCGACAATGCAAGAGCGGCTCTTATGACAAGAGGCCTTGCTGAGATGACACGCTTCGGAACAGCGCTCGGCGGCAGGGAAGAGACGTATCTCGGCCTGGATGGAGTGGGTGATCTCATCGTTACATGTACATCCCGCCATTCGAGAAATTTCATGGCCGGCTATCAGATCGGCAGAGAGGGTGCTGAGAAGTTCTTCGCTGAAAATAAAAAGACAGTCGAAGGAATCTTCGCCTGCCGTGTCGTCTATGAAGAGGCCAGGAAAAGAGGCATCGAAATGCCGATTACCGAACAGATCTATTCTGTTCTTTATGAAGGAAAAACACCGAAGGATGCCGCAAGGGCACTCATGGCAAGAGAACTCAAGCCTGAAACTTCAGATGTTTATTCTTCAAATCACTGATATCAAACCTGCTGCGGCAGGTTTTTTTCATGAAAAAAGATGAGAATCCTTTCGGATATCTCATCTGATTTCTGTCTTTCGGCTGCCCGGTTCTTCGGGAGTAGGTTCGGGGACCGGCTCCGGTGTGGGCTCGGGAATCGGTTCAGGAGTA
>JAUNEN010000203.1:1566-1871 GCA_030525525.1 Erysipelotrichaceae bacterium | reverse complement strand
CTGCCCAAGGATCTGTATGCGCAGCGCGAAGACCTCCGCCTGACCGGCAGAACGCTCTTCGGCGCACAGCCTCCCAAGGGACAGGAACTGGATGACCACTATTTCGGCACCATCCGCACCCGCGTTTCCTCCTTCATGAAGGATTTGGACGAGCAGCTCTGGCGATTGGGCGTGCTTTCAAAGACGAAGCACAACGAAGGCGCACCGTGTCAGCATGAGATGGCTCCAATCTACACAGATGCAAATACCGCCTGTGATGACAACCAGCTCATCATGGCGATCATGAAAAAGTGTGCCGCCAAACA
>JAUNEN010000203.1:0-1556 GCA_030525525.1 Erysipelotrichaceae bacterium | reverse complement strand
GACTGATGGCGGAAAGAACCTTTTCAGTCCCGGAAAAACGCCTGCCCAGAACGCACGATTCCTTGTATTCCTGGCCGCCTTTATGGCTGGCGTGGATGATTATCAGGATTTTCTGCGCTGCACTGTTGCTTCTGCCGGAAATGATCACCGTCTGGGCGCGGACGAAGCCCCTCCCGCCATTATCTCCATTTTCCTTGGTGATGAACTGAATGCCATCATCCGTTCCATTATCGACGGCACAAATTATGAAGAACCTGAGAAGTCCATGCTTCGAATCGGCGTCGATGTATTGCCCGCTATCCCCAGAGATACCTCCGACCGAAACCGTACCAGTCCTCTTGCTTTCACAGGAAACAAGTTCGAACTGCGTATGCTGGGCTCTTCCCAGTCCATTGCCGAACCCAATATCGCTCTGAATACCATTATGGCAGAGGAACTGGCCAGATTTGCCGATATTCTTGAAGAGGCAGATGATTTTGACAAAGCCCTGCACGATCTTGTCTGCAATGTATTTACAGAACACCGGCGCATCCTGTTTGACGGCAATGGTTATTCCGATGCGTGGAAGGAAGAAGCAGCAAAACGCGGATTAAGCAATCTGTCTTCCACGGCTATGTGTCTGCCGCATCTGATTGATCAGAAGAACATTGACCTTGTTGTGAAGCACGGGATCTATTCTGAATCTGAATTCCGTGCCCGCTATGCCATTCACCTGGAAGCTTACAACAAAATTGTTCGCATCGAGGCAAGAACAATGGTAGATATGGCCATGAGCCAGATACTGCCAGCCGCCCTGCACTACACGCGCGATCTTTGCGAAACCGTGAATGCAAAGAAATCTCTCGGTGCGAGCTGTCGTGCAGAAAGTGAAATCATACAGAACCTGAGTACCTATACTGATATTCTGTATGACGCCATTGGCACACTCAAAAGCGCCATTAAAAAGATACCATCTGACCCGGCGCTGGCAGCGGCATACTACCACGATACCATTGTTCCGGATATGAACGCAATCCGCGATGCTGCAGATAAGCTGGAGTTGCTGACTGAAAAATCCTATTGGCCTTATCCGACATACGCTGATTGTCTGTATTATTAACTTCAAACAGATATGTAATACATGCCGAACGTATTCGTAAAGCCAAACTTGTTGACCACTTTTTGGTATCATGTTATAATAGTTATTGGTTTGGAAGGTTTTCTGAACGAATTATCGTTTGGTTTTCGTTTCCTGAATTCTACGCATGATTACATTCAGCAGCATTGTAAGCCTTTCTTCAGGGCACGCTTACCTCGGAGCATCGTGAGTGTGCCCTCTCTAATAAGACAAAAGGAGGAATATCCCCCATGAAAAAAGTTGGCATTGTAATGGGCAGTGACAGCGACCTCCCTATTCTTCAGAAGACCATGGATACGCTGGACTCTCTTGGTATCCCCTATGAGTGTCACGTATACTCCGCTCACAGAACTCCTGAAGAAGCACGTGATTTTGCCCTGTCCGCACGCGAGAACGGCTTTGGCGTTATGATCGCCGCAGCTGGCATGGCTGCACATCT
>JAUNEN010000003.1 GCA_030525525.1 Erysipelotrichaceae bacterium | reverse complement strand
CTGATGCATGATATCTGTCTGTATTTCCGTTCAATGTGAATGAGATATATGTATCCGCTCTCAATGCTTCAGGAATATCAAATGAGAAGTTGACTCCGATATTACCTGTCAATGTCAGGGAAACAGCCTTCAATTCAATAACTTCTTCTATTTCGGTAACTGTAACAGTAAGATCTCCGGTTATTCCGGTTATTCTGTACGCATGATCTGTTCCTGTATCTTCAGGACCTTCCAAGTCTGTATAACTGTCTGAAATATTTACCTGATCAACAATATATCCCTCTTCAGCAATCAGCTCATAATAAACCTGACCGCTGCCGTCAATGACAGGATTGCCTGAATCACCGTTTCTGGCGACTGCTGAACTTACATTGGTCTCATCTGCTTCTGCCGAATCGTTTTTATAGAATACGTTTACAGTGATATGCGCATCTGTTTCAAATGTGACTGTAAAAGCATCATGTGTCTTTGTATCTGTATATGAGTTTCCGTTCAATTCAGCTGCTGCAGTGAACGTGATCGTTTTCCCATCTGATTCAAGAACACTGGTGACAACTCCCGGAATCGTTACTGTCTGACCGCAGTCGGCGCAATCCAATGACAATTCTGCTGCCGAATAATCTGAACTCCATGTCCAAACAGGATTTGATACGTTTGTATGTTCACATTTTTCAGTTGCAATTGTGATTTCCGTACTGCCTGTCACCTTGGTCAGTCTGTAAAGAAGGGTATTCCCTGTTCCTTCCGGATCTGTTTTGATGTTCTTATATGTTCCCGGTGTCGCAGTAAGGGAGGAGAAGAGATAGCCGTCTTTCAATACAACCAGGAAGTTTAACTGACCGCCGCCGTCAATAACCGGCCTGCCTGTTGAGGAATCCCTGGCGGTTGCCTTATCTGCATCAATCACATCCGCCTGTGTGTAATCCTGTGTATAATATACATCAACTCTTTCAACACCTTCATCTTTCAGGAATGTTGCAATGAATGCGTTTGCCGTTTTGGTATCTGTATAGGTGACATCATTTAAAATATACTCTGCTGTAAATGTGATTGTATCGTCTTCATTGAAAACACTGTCAGTAATTGTTCCGTCAAAAGAAACAGTTTCTCCACAATCCGCACATTCAAATGTTACTGTCGCTGCAGAGCAATCATCGCTCCATGACCAAACCGGATTGATCAGATTTGTATGTTCGCAGGGCGGAACATAGTTCGGATCATAATAGGTATTGTCAAACCAGAGTGAACGTGCATGAATATATGTCTTAAGATTTGCCGCATAATTCGGCCAGTCTGTCTGCGAATTTGTTGTAGCAAGGAAGGTTTGCTGATACTGGCCGCTGCCTAATGTTGTGTTTTTGCTGTATTTATGGTTGTTATAGCTGATTTCATTGACTTTTTTGTGGTTCATTAAAGCGGAAGCTTCAATATCGCTGATCATCGCAGCTGTATTTGATTCAATTTCAAGGAATGCATTGCGATTCTTATTGTATTGGAGCTGTACTTCATTTCTGAAATCCTCATGCAAAGTATAAATCGTTTTATAAATTGATGTCTTATACTCTGTAATATTGGGGATAAAGCTTCCCTGACCGCTTCGGCGGTCACCAACCGAGCCAAGTGATGAATTTGTTTGCGTTGAGCCCATCGCATTATCGAGATCCCAGATCGGTCCGGCGATCAGTTTATCATCATCTGTCATTCCGTCACGATGGAAGAGAATACTTCCGGAACATATGTCATAGCTCTTGACATACTCGTGCATGAGATACATTTTCGCAAAGCTTTCAATATCAATGTAATCTGTATAATACTTCCCTTTTGAGTTATATCCGGTAGAAGAACGGATCGCATCCCATGCATCCTGCAGCCAAAGTCTGATATTATCCGCAGCAGCTTCAATATTCTCAACGCTTTCGTTCACTACACCATCCTTAAGCAGCAGATTATCACCCATTTTTTTGACGGTGATACGGTTATAACCGCTGGAGCCGGAAGCTTCGTTTAAACCATCGAGTTTGAATTGCGGATCTCCGCCTTCAGCTACAGAAGCCTCCAGATAATTATCCTGCTCAATCATGAAACCATTTTTGGTTACAAATGAGTCTGTTTTCGGTGTAACCATATAGCATCCCTGGTATTCGCCATTCATCCAGACATCAGCTGATACAGTATCCTGACCGATTCCGAGCTCATAGGCAAGAGAAAAACCGGATCGATTGCAAAGTAAACTGTGATCGGCGATTTCCGCAAGAATTGACCATTTTTTGGTCGCAGCGGAATCAATTCCGGGGAATGTTGTTTTCTTATCAAGGCTGATATTATATGCCTTTTTATCAGTTGCCTGCCACCATGTATAATTTCCGCGGCCTTTGATCTTAGGCATATCATACCACTGGTTATTGAAATAGATTTTGCCGACACATGATATATTATGATCATGATCGCCATCCATCGCAGCGATTGTCCCCTGACTTTCATCAATATCAATGAAAATCGGTTCTACACCTGCAGCTCCCTGATATGTGATCAGACTGTATGTCCCTAACGTCTGATTTCCGCTCTTGAATACATACGACTTTGTTGTGCCGACAGGCGGAATCGGGCAGTTTCCGCTTGTGTAGGCTGTATTGTCTACAGTAACCTGGGCATCGCCGTCCCATGAAAGCATGATGTTTTCAACGTTCACATTTCCCGGCAAATACAGCTGATATGTATATGTTGGATTCCAGGAACTTCCGCTCTGCTTTTTAAAAACATCAATCCTGGCAGGAATTCCGTTCGTTTCTGTCGGTTCAACCCACAATTGGGTAGGAGCTGTGGCTGTAACTGCCTGAATCTCTGCTTCTTCTGCGGATGCATCAGCTGCGATCATGCTTTCAGATTCATCAGTTTCCGTCAGAAGAACAGCCTCAGGCTCCGTCTCTTCTGCAAAGACGGATAATGGCATCATGCCGACTGTCATACAAATCATCAGTATGAAACTCATCAGTCTTTTGATTTTCATTGTCTTTCTCCTTTTAATTCTCTCTTTCCGATTCATTCACAGCTCTCATTTTTACCTGCCAAACACGCATAAATCATATTCTGTAAAATAAAAATGCTGAATTCTGAGCATTGTTTAAAATTGGCAGGTACAGATGATGATCCGTCCGGAATGTTATCTTCTTCTTCATTTTATGTGATTACATATCAATAATCAATCTCACACAGGTATAGTTTTCCATAATGAAATATATAAGAAAAAGCCTGTATTGACTGATCGTCATCAATCCAGACTTCGCATTTATCGTATTGAAAAAATTACAGATTCATTTGCACAGAAACCGGTTTACAGTCCCTCTGTAGCATCTCCTTCTTCTGTATCAATATCTGTCTCCTCTTCGACCTGCATCGTGTCAATATCTTCAGCATTGATCTCCTCTGCAGTTTCCGGATCTTTTTTATCATCTGAGTCTGTTTTTGCTGTAGAGCAGCCCGTTACCAGAAATAAAGCTGCAATTGCGGATAAAAACACTTTTTTCATTTTCTTTCTCTCCTTAAAGACCCCAGTCTTTTATATAGTTTTCCCGTTTTTCAATCGTTTTCTTTTTCATCAGCGGCTCCGTCAGTTTCATCCAGCTGTGAGCCGGCTTATGAAACAGACAGTAAATCCATTTATAAACCCATGCGAACGGAAGCAGCCATGGTCTGCCTTTTAAAAAGGAATACCATGGTACTAATACCATATCACGATACGGCGGAAACAGATTATAAAGCGTGAGCTTGATTGCCGGGAGCCAATAACCCTTGTTATCTCTTGTAATCTCTTTTGCCGAGTGAGCGCCTTCATTATCTTCATTTGTCAGACCGAATGTTCCGTCATTAAATGTTTTTTCGGTGATTTTCTGAAAGAATCTCTGATCAATCTTTTCATGACTTAACGGCATCTCTGCATCAAACCATTTTTCACAAAGTGCGAAACATGTTTTCGTAAATTGAAGCAGATTCATCTCATCCAGCTGCTTTTCAAGCCAGATCCAGTCAAGATCACATCTGCGGCACATCATGACCATATCAAGATAGGCACGGAAGCCGGAACCTTTATTGACAATATGCTTTGCGGTATGCGTCATCAGATAAAGGAAGTGCCAGTTATCATCCGGTATGTAAAGATATTCTGATTCAGTGTCAAACACTTTGCCATGCTTCATATGCTCAAAAATATGGTCAAAGAAATCGATATAGTCGAAGTCACTTGTCAGATGTTCATAGAACATGTGGTTATGTACTTCAAACTCAATAGCGTTTATATAATAAGACCATACGGCATGATTATCTACGAATTTTGCAAATTGCATGTCATTCAGAAAGATGTCATCGACCGCTTCTTTATCTTCCTGACGGATGACAATATCAATATCACCCATAGTACGAATTTCAGGAATGTCATAATAATCCCTGAAGATCGATCCTTTCATGCAGATGAACGGAATCTGTCTGGCTTCCATATGTCCGGCAAATTCTTTTAATATCAGTGTCCTGTTAATCGTAAAATACCCTTCCTGCATCACTGCATTCCGGAATTCATTGTTCATAAAGCCGTAGTTCATCCAGCTCTCACACTGGCGGTATACCAAAGCAGTAACAGACTGATCATTCGTCAATTTCAGAACTTCTTCAAAATTCAGCGGTTCTTCCGGTTTTTCAGTCTTTCTGTTATTGCAGTAATCACTGAGACATTTCAATACAAACTTCTTTTCCGCACTCAGCACGACTGTTCCTCCGGGATCAGATATCCTTCATCAACCATTTTGTTTACAAATAAATGATATCTTTGTCTGACAGTATCCAAATTCATTTTTGAAGGAAGATGAATAGCATTCATTAATTCTTCTTCATCCATTCCTTCCGAAATTCCGCGCCAGAAACATGCCTGAAGTGCGGATAATTCTTTGACAGCAGGAAACTGATCCCATACGTTTCTTGTCGCAACAAGCATATGGACATTGCATATAACAGTATATACAATACCTTCATGAAATTTATATTTCATAAATTCAGCTCCTTTCTTATCGTTTCGTGAGTCAGCTTTGCAGAATCTGCATCTCCTTTATTAATCAGTTTCCATACAGGAACACTCATAACAATCGCTTCAATCATTCTGCCTGCGTTTCGTACAGACTCCTCCGTTTCGGCAGTAAACAGGATTCTCATGAGCAGCTGCGGGACGGATTTCTGAGGAATCAGTCTTTCGATGTGATTTTCTTTTCCCTGTTCAAGGATAATAATCCCTCCAAGAGGAGCGGTCAAACTGTCACTGCCCAATCCTTCTTTACCTTTCCATGGGGATGGATATACGATAACGCGGCTGCTCTCAGAATACAATACCGGTTTATCACCGTTCATAATCTTAATTTCATCGCCATACAGCTTCAGCCAGTGAAAAAGCTGTGTGCTTTTTCCGACACCGCTCTGCGCAGTGAAAATAAAAGCTTTACCTTTCCAAAGGAAAACGGCACCATGAAAGATACACCTGCTGTATTTTAATAAATAATCACATGTACGATAAGCGCTTAACAAAAATTCAACATAAGAATTCTCAATGAGCCCCCATCGTTTCTGATCGTCAAAATCCTGCTGTGTTACCTGAACGGGATTCAGAATATCTTCCGTGCACTCACTCAGCCAGTTTTTAAAATAGCGAGATGTATCCTCAAATCTGAATTGAAACTGCAAGTCGATCTGACCGATATTGCCTGTATATTTTCTGCTCATATAGTTGATGTTAATAAATAATGGGGATGCTGCGCATCCCCATTATTATATTGGATTTCTAATTACCAGCCAATTGTTTCCTGAGACATTTTCAGCATGAAGTCGAACGGGCCGTTTGACGGGTCTCCGTCAACCATCCAGTCCGGAGCTTCGAAAAGCTCATGAGTATCTGGATCATATAATCCGGCTGCAACATATTCATTGTATTCAACACCTTCGTCCATAGCAATCCATGCAGCAACCTGTTCATCGGTGAGAATATATCCTCCACCTACATCCATAATATTTACCCCCTCTTCTTATTCGTACTTCTTTGTACTGGATTCTTCGCTGGTTGTAATACCAGGTTTGACTTTATTTGTATAAGTCTTATTACCCGGATCTACAGTTCTGTTAACAACACCGTATACTTTGACTCCGTCAAGTGTCTTGAAGTACGGCAGCATTCCGAATGTTTCTTCGCCAATCTTTGTATCAATCGATGTCAGATATCCGCGCGGAACACCGAATACGGATTTAGCAGTAAGAGTAGTTACCTTTTTGGTAATTTCATTGGTAATCTTGATCGTTGCTGCCAGCTTCTTGCTTGCGTCATCAGCATTTGCATCGTTGAATCCTGCTTCTGTATAATTTGCATCGTCAGTTGCAGTAATCTTGAACAGTTTGACAAGACTGTTGCTGTTATATGTGTCATAGACAATCTGAATATACGGTCTCAGATATGTATCAGGAACTTCTTTCAGATAATAGACTGTTCCGGCAACAGGTTCAAGATCTGTACCCTTGACTGTATATGCACTCGCTTTTCTCCAGGCTGTTGCTTTTGCGCCTGTATAAGGTGTTGCGTCAGTATCTGTTGTCCAATCACCCTTTGCCGGATGATCTGTTACATACTGGTAGCTGCCGCTGTCAGCATCTTCATAAGCTGCTAATACAATCTCGTCGTCAGTCTTTTTCTGTCCGCCATATGCTTTGTAATATCCGCCGTACAGATAGCCTGACTTTGTTTCATCAACAATGTTGAACTTGCCGTCTGCAATTCTATCATCTTCCATGCCGATTCTTTCAACTGTGTTATCAGAAGAATGATATACATAGAAGACTGCTTTTGCCTGGTTGGTGAATGTGACGTTGTTCTCACGGTCAGGAACGATCTCGCCTACGATATTTCTCTTTTCAAGATCGATTGTGCCTTCACCGGCTGTTAACAGTGAGCCGTTGCTCAGCTGAACATTATGAGAAATGGCAGTCAGTGTATATGCACTGTATTCAGCTTCTGTAATGGTGAATTCTGTGCCGACCGGTACGTTTGCAATTCTTACAGTATCAGCTGCCGTGATTGCCAATGTTGTACTGACTGCTGTTGAGGAGCCGGAAAGTACGTTTCCATACTGTTCATAGGCATCGCCATACAATGTCTTAGCTTCATCTTCACTGATATAGTTGCCGTCAGCATCATGGTAGTAGTTGCCGTTTACGGAGAACCACGGAATGCTGTCGCCGACAAATACTTCTTTTTCATTTGTCAGAGCAATTGTGAATTCGAATTCATCCTCAGAATCGATTTCCTCACCTTCTGCATCAAGAACAACTTTATTCAGATTGATACCGCCGCGCAGTGTGTTGGTTGCTTCGAGTGCTGTCAGATTATCAACTTCCTCAATGCTCTTGATAACAGTTCCTTCATATGTAGCCTTAACGGTCTTTAATTCTCCGTCAATCAGCATCGGATGATAAACCTCAGTAACAAGATCAAAGTGATAATCCTTGAAATCATTTTCTACGATTGTATAATCATGGCCTGATTCAAGAACATAATATGTCTTTCCTTCGAACTCGATTGTACTTTCAGCAAATTCAGCCATCGCCGGATTTGAAGAGATGACACCCGGAGCGACTGCAAATGCTTTTTCCCAGATTGTCTCAGCCGGATCAGCCCAGACATATGCTTCTGCTTCAGCATCCCAGCCAAGTTCTACTGTTTTATAATATTCAGTGCCCTTATAGACATCCAGTTTAACTGTAAGTTCTTTAGAAGTACCGTCTTCGTTGTAGAGCAGGCCGTTCAGTCTCCATGACTGCAGATCGACAGACCAGATCTTACGGAGCTTCATATCAGAACCGGCAAGACCTACAGGATCAGGGTTAGTGATCGTTGTTGTAATCGGATCGGAAACAACTGTTGTTTCTTCTCCGTCAACGATTGTTGTTGTAACAGTACTGTAAGTAACTGTCGGATAGTCTGTATTTGTCTTCAGTGAATAAACGCCGCCGCTGACATTGATCTGAGACTTCTGATCGTCAGTCAAACTGTCAAAAGATACGAGACCGTTATTAAGATCCGCTACAAGGTCCAGAGATTCCTGAGAAGGCCATACAACGAATGTCATTGTATATGTAACGCCATCTTCAAGAACAAGGCTGCCAAGATCCCAGTCAACTTCACCGTCTTCATTGATTGTTGCATTAGGAGCTTCTGCCCATTCAGTACCGTAATTGCCGGCATCCGGATTTGCTTCACCGTAAGATCCGCCGCTGCGGTAATACTTGACACCTGTAACTTCACCGCCGATCGTGGAAGCTTTGACGGATGATGTTGTCATGGAAGTGACGCCATCTTCAAGCTCAACATTTGTATAACCGACACTCTGTGTAATATCATGAACAATCTGATTCAGTGCTGAAACAATTGCTTCAGTATTTTCAGCATTTGTATAGTACTGCGCATATGCAGCATCAAGTGCTGTGTTTGAGTTTCCGGTTCCTGTATATGCATACTGGACAAGACTGGAAAGATAATGGGTATCCTGTGTTCTTCCCCATGTATAAATGCCATAGAAGTGATGACCTGCGGTGATAAGGTTACGCGCATTGTCTCTTGCATATCCCCACTCAGTTGCATAGTTTGTATTAACACTGTAACTGTTGTTATGCGTTGTCGGCTGTCCGTCAGTCAGGAAGATAATATAAACTTCTTCATCCGGCTGGCTTGTCTTGATGCTGGCTGCCAGCTCTTCAGCTCTCATCAGACCTTCTTCCCAGTTTGTACCTGAGGAATTTGTAAGCCCGTTGATAGTGTTTTTCAGCTGTGTAGAACTGCTGGTAAATGTCTGGGCTGTTGATCCTCTTGTTCCGAAATTTGCAATCGCAACTTCAATGATATCGGATTTAACCGAATCACCTGGAACATTCTGAGCGAGCAGGCTGTCGATAATACCATCATCATCTGTCAACACTCTCTTTTCAGCCGCAAGACGTGTCATTCGTGTGCCGTTATATGTGGTATAGTTATCAACCATCGAGTTCGATGTATCAATAACCAGAATCACATTGGCTTTCGTAACCTGTGTTGTAGATGAAGATTCAGCAGCACCGGTTACGCTGAGCGACAGTGTGTATGTACCGTCTCCGTTGTCAAACAGTTTTTTTGCTGTTGCAGGTGCACCTGTAATAGCTCTTGCCGGCTCATTTGGCTCTGCAGGGATATCAACTTCCTCAAATCCCGGCTCTACTGTTTCAGTTGTTTCTTCTGTTTCTTCGACAATTTCTTCTGCAGGAGTTTCTTCGGGAACTTCCTCTTCTGTTTCCTCGATAATTTCTTCTTCTGCAGGAACTTCTTCAGAAATTTCGCCCTCAATGATCAGGGTTTCATCAACTGGCTGTAACGTAGGTTCCGGTACAGGTTCAAAACCTTTGCTGTCTTTGCCTTTGGCCTCGACCACTGTTAATGCATGGCTGAAGAACATCAGTGCAGCAAGCAGAACAACGACGAGTTTCTTTGCCATTTTGTTCATAGACCTTTCCTCTCTTCCCCTTCCTTAGGTAAGTGTCATACAATGCCTCTTTTGAGGCATCTTTTTTATAAGATAGACACCTAAAAAACTATGCAGGGATATACGCTAATATCATAACATAAATCCGTCTGCTTCAAAGTTATTTTACCGCTATCCTGTTACTAATTTAACGAAAAGTTCAATGAGTTTCAAACAGTTTACATCATATTTTATGTTTTAAACTCAGAACCTATCCAAAACTATATTATCATCTGACTGTAAGAACCAATATTTCCGGAATATTGTTAAATCTCGGCAGTTTTTTCTTTGAAGAACCCAGTCCGCTGGTAATGATCAGCTTCAATTTATCCTTATCATACAGTCCATGATCATACTCCGGGAACCATCCCTGATCCCCTCCGTAAAGACCTCCTATAAACGGAATGATGACCTGCCCGCCATGGATATGGCCGGAAACAACCAGATCGATATCATAAACCTGTGATACATCGCCGAAGATGAAACTGTCGGGTCTGTGTGCAAGCATGATTTTATAATCTTCCGTGTTCAGATAATCATTCATAAATGATTGAATTTCCGCAGATGCTGTTTCCGCTTTGTTGTCAGCCTTCCCGAAGGGATAATCATATAAGCCGCCCAAGCGAATATGGTTGCCGTTGATATTCAGATCTGTATACTCTTTATCCAGAACAATGCAGCCTGCTTTACTCACCTCATCGATAAAGGAGGAATGATTCTTCATATACTCCTTTTCGTGATTGCCGACAGCAAAATAGACCGGTGCCGTATCCTTCAGGTCTGCGATCAGTCTGTAGATCTGTTCAGGATGTTCTGTATCACCGTTGATCATATCCCCGTCCATCAGGATCAAATCCGGATTTTGTTCCCTGATCATTTCTTCCAGTTTTCCTTTGAAGTCATGATCATGAAGGTCGGATATAATCACCATCTTAACCGGTGTTTCGATTTTTTCGGAATCAATTGCATATTCATTCACAGTCAGATGATTGGAAGATCTATAAACTTCAAATACGCATCCAGCAATCAGCAGCAGTACTGCAACTGCCGCGATGATCAATATACGCTTCCTTTTTCCAGATTTTTTCATCGAAATAACATCCTCTTCTTTCCGGATATACACGCTTGCATGTGAGTGAGTATAGGAACCCATCCATGATGTCCTGATGCCGCAAAAACTGTTTTCTGTAATAAAGCCTGATTCTTTGATATAGATCGCGATGAGCAAAATACACTATAATTGATTTTATGAAAAACCAGATAATTCAGATTTTACGTGCATTTGCGATTGCTGCGGTTGTTGTGATACATACATATCCGTTCAATGAAATCGGAATCATTATACGGCCGTTTGTCAATTATGCAGTAGCTTTATTCATATTCTGTTCCGGTTATTTAACAAAATTGAAATATCCGGATCTGCTGAAGTTTTACAGAAAGAGGATCCTTCGCATCGGCATCCCATATCTGATATGGACATTGATCTATATGATCCGCGATTTTTCCACTTACGGCTCATTCCTGATCTTTCTGAAAAACTACGTTTACATTGCTCTGCACGGAACGGCCATTGTGCCGATGTATTTTGTGATTGTATATATCGGGCTTGTTCTGTCTACACCGCTGATTGGCAGACTTGCTGAATCCCGATGGAGGCACGCAGGCTGGCTGTTCAGCCCAGTATATATCATTCTGAAAACATATATTCCCAAACTTGCAGGGATAACTGTCATACCGTCACAGCTGTATTTCCTGCAGTTTTTCGGTTGGTTTACTTTCTATTACCTGGGCATACTGTTGGGAAACCACATCATTCAGTACAGAAAAACGAAGCGTTTCACAATTTACCTGTACCTGTTCACAATCATACTTTCCATGGCTGAAGGATTCATCTGGAATTCCGTTGGTGACTATGATATGGCAACGTCGCAGGGAAAGTTAAGCTGCCTGCTGTCTTCGTCGATTGCATGCCTTGCGGCTGATCAGTATCTCCAAGACACTGCAGTATTGAACAAAAACAGACTGAACAGCATTCTCATCACGATCGGCGATTATTCATTCGGTATTTACTTATCCCATATTCTCATTTTGAGAATTCTGAATAACTTACCTATCTGGCAATCGGTTGTATTTCCCGTTAACAGCTGTTCAGTCTTGTTGTTCACTCTGTTGTTCCTGATCGCTGCAGATAAAGTCTTCTGCGGCAAATTGAACAGACTGCTGGGCATTCAATGACGTTTCACATCAGCACCATACAGTCCGCAATACACATATAGATATCAATCTTCAGACATGATCTTCTTACTTATGAAGATCATTTTTAATCTGGGAGGAACTGATTTCCGGTGTTCTGGGAAGATAGACGACTTCCACACCTTCTTTTTCCAGATAGTCGAACTTGCCTTTCCAGTCATCACCCATCACAAATGTATCGATATGGTATTCATGCATATCAGAGATCTTCTGTTCCCAGTTTTCTTCCGGAATGACCAGATCGACATAGCGCACTGCTTCCACGAGCGCTTTTCTCTGTTCATAAGTGAAGTAGCATTTCTTATGCTTTTCATTCCAGTTGAATTCATCTGTAGACACAACAACAATCAGATAATTCCCGAGAGCCTTCGCTCTTTTTAAAAGATTGATGTGACCGTAATGAAGCAGATCAAATGTTCCGTAGGTAATAACTCTCTTCATAATAAATCCCCCTGAAGCCCAAGATTCTCAGCAATGCACTCAACTGCAGCTTTGGCGGCATTGCCGTAATACTGCACATAAGTATTCCTGAAGATTCCTGTCTTTTTCACTTCTTTATTAAATTGCAGATTCAGAATAAGGTCAATAAGCGCATCTTCATCGTCATCACCGCTGATGTAATCCCTGATATCAAAATACATTCCTCTCAAAGAAGCATATTGATCATAATCATATGTATAATGCAGCATCGGTTTATCCATGATGGAATAATCAATAAAGATGCTGGAGTAATCTGATATCAGCAGATCTGAAGCAATCATCAGTTCATTCAATGAAGGATAGTCTGTCATATTCCTGACAAATTCATTTTCTTCAATCCCCATTGCCTTTGCCACTTCATAGTGTGCTCTGAACAGCAGTACATATTCATTTCCCAGCTTTTCCTGCCATTTCTTCAGATCCATCGGCATTCTCAGAATGACGCCGTTTTCATCTTTGTCATATTCTCTGAATGTCGGACAGTAGAGAATCACCTTTTTTCCTTCAGGAATACCCAGTTTCTTTCTGAATTCATCCCTGTCAGCTTCTGTATAGTTTGCAAGCTGATCATTTCTCGGAAGACCTGCTTTCAGGAAAGATTCTTTCGGAATCCCGAATGATCGGGAAAACACATCTGCGTCAAAATCACTCTGGGCCATCATGACATCGATCGTATCCATGGTTTTGGCACCGAAAGACCGGTTATGTTCAATATCAGAGCCCATCTTCTTGATCGGAGTTCCGTGCCAGGTATTCAGGAAGAATGTATTCCTGTTTTTAAAATGAAGTCCTCTTTCAAAACTTGAATTGGATACCCACACTCTTGCCCGTAAAGCATATTTAAAATATTCCGGCGTATCAGTTTTGATTTTCTCAGCTCCGTCTGTTTCATATGCTTCGGGATGATGAAGAGCCCATACAAGCTTATAATCTTTAAATCTTTCATCTTCTTTCATCAGATCAAAGATCGCTTTGGGGCTGTCATCATACTTTCTTCCGGCAAAGCTGTTGAAAAGGATCAGTTTCTCATCTGTTTTCTCAAACAGTTTCATTCCGTTAAAAACTGTATTCATTGCATAGTAATAAACAGAATAGATTGCCTTTGAATACTTGATTAAATTCACCAGTCTGCTGTCCATTGCCTGATTCCTCACTGTTTCTTTTGTTTCGTGTCAGTTGATCTGACTTCTGAATAATCCTTCCAGATAATCATCACCGTGTGTTAATCCATTATATTCCATATAGTAATAATCACGGATCAGCCCATAGTATTTTTCACCTTCCGCATATTTGACAGCATTGCCGTTTTGATCCAGATACAGACCGTCCGATGTCCTTACCGGAACTTCTTTGCGCAGTTCATTCAGCAGATTGAAATAAGGTGAACATGGAATGCCTGCCGCTTCGCTCATCATCGGCATCAGATCTGTCATGGTTGAAAACTCTGTCAATGCATCCTGATTCAGATCAAAATTGGACCAGATATAGTACGGAACCGTCCTTTGGATAACGGAACCGTCAATCCCGTCATGAGAAGCACACGGCAGTTCCGTGATAAATGACGGTGCATGATCCCCAACCATCAGAACAACCGTATCACGCTCAGAAGCGGATAATTCTGAAATCAGAGAAGCAAATGCTTCAGCGGACAGTTTCAGACTTGACAGATATTCATTTGTATCATCCGTTGCCTGACCGTAATTGCCTTTGACTTCAACTGTATCCATGGAAGCATCATTCTGTTCATAGCCGCCATGATTCTGATATGTCAGCAGATACATGAATTCCGGACTGTCATCACCTGCTTCTTGACAGATTTTCAGCATGTCGCTGTAATTATCTGCATCAAGCCATTCTCTGTTACCGTTTCTGTTATATGTAAAATGCTTTTCACCGAGATAAACTTCATCAAAGCCCATCGCTGGATAAGCATTGTTTCTGTTATATCCTGTTTCACTGAAGCAATGCATCGCAGCTGTGTGATATCCGAATGACTTCAGATATTTCACTGCATTATTGATTTCAGCCATTTCCAGAGCCGCAAACGGTGAAGCAGCTGAGATCTGATATACACTGTCACTCGTCAGCAGTTCAAATTCCGAGCAGTTGGTTCCGCCGCCGATCAGAGGAACTGTCGTATAGCCGCTGATGATGCCGGGAATGCTGTCGATGGATTCAAGAACTTCCGCTCCTTCCGGAATACCGGAACAATATTCCAGATTGCATAATGTTTCATTGAGAATGAGGATGATATCCGGATAATGATCCAAACTGACCTCGTCATCCCGATCATCAAGATATCCTTTCAGAATCTCTGCATCATATCCGTCGATCATATTGAACTTGGCTGAAGCTGTACGGATGCTGTTGACAAAGCAGACTTCATATCCGTATTTTCTCATCGGTTTTGCCCATGACCATGAGATCAGACTGGAAGGATATAATGTCCACTTTGAAAAGAAAATAAGCCAAAGCATCACAGCATCCGCCAGAATCAGACCGGCAGAGATCTTTCTGCTTTGGTTTATCTTCTGTTCTGTACGGAACAGATAGTAAAGAACAATCAATACAGATTCAGCGGCAGTCACTGCTAAAAGACGCACAACCATCTTGTCAAAAACCACTTTGTATCCTGAAAGAACAGTCACTGCGGTTGTGACATTATAAATATCAGACGCAAGAAACGGTGTTCCGTGATATAGAAA
The DNA here is from genome assembly GCA_030525525.1 of Erysipelotrichaceae bacterium. Classification (GTDB taxonomy): domain Bacteria; phylum Bacillota_I; class Bacilli_A; order Erysipelotrichales; family Erysipelotrichaceae; genus Bulleidia. The sequence goes on along the minus strand of JAUNEN010000003.1, from coordinate 82,226 downwards.
AACATGATAGTTGATCAGGCTGATCACCGTCACGATGATACTGCTGACGATCAGAGACAGACCTTTTCTTCCTGTGATCAGAACAAGCAATAAAAAAGGAATTGCGGCAATTGCCGTATTCAGTAACTGAAGCCTGACATCCATACTCAGGCAGTACCGGATATTGACAGATGCACTGTAGATCAACTGAATATGCTGGCAGTACAGAATCATGATCATCAGCACATATTCCGTGACCTTGCTGTTTTTCAGATAACGCATGTTGTTCCTCTCTTGTATGTCGGAAATTGGAGGAAACATCCATACATGCATTCAGCTGAAAAAAGTACAAATGTCCCTTAGCAGAAGAGTCTGTAAAATGTTATCACAGCTTTGTCAGATCTGCTATAAAATCAGCTGTCCGCTTTGCGTTCAGTCCGTCATTTGCATAGTTCACTTCATCCCTGATGCTTCTGCGTTCTTCACAGAGTTTATCTTCACCATTTGCAACAGCAGTCACAAAATCACACAGTTCTTCAATCTGATAGATTTTCTCTGCACCTTTCAGATAATGATTCAGATCGAGTGCAAAGCCGGGATTCTCCCGATATTCATCGATGTCTTCCCAGATGACAGCAATCGGCCTGTCAGCCAGTGTGTAATCAAAATAAACAGAAGAATAATCCGTGATCAAAGCATCTGTTCCTGCCAGGAACTCATACGATGTAATGTTGTTTTCTTTGTAGAACTCATCATTAATCAGCATCAGATTGCTGTAATTCATCTTTCTGATCAGTGACACATCCTGTGCAAAATGAGGTTTGATCACAATCAGAACATTATTCTTCTGAGCAGTTTCATTCAGCAGTTCTGCATTCTTTTCATCATGAATCAAAGGCATCGAACTTCCTGACAGATTCACAGAACGATTTTTATTCTGTCTGTATGTCGGATACCAGACAATCACTTTATTGTAATTCCATTGAAACACCTGATTCAGATGCGGATTGTTTTTTGCAAAAACATCATTTCTCGGAAAACCCGCCGCAAAGATATGATCGAGCGGAATGTCAAACTCATATGACATTAAATGATTCATTGAAGGTGCAGGAGACAGTCCGTAGTCTGTCCCCTCCGGGGCAGAATAATAGGCACGGACACTCTTCATGGGTGTTCCGTGAGTCAGATAAAAACTGATCTGGCCTTTTCCGTCTGTAATCTTATGCGTTCCGGAGGATGTGATATATGTATTGCAGCAGATGATGCACTTCGTCCGCATGTAATAACTGTAGTTTCTGATCTTTTCTTTCAGAGTTTTCCTGCTGCGAGGATTCCAGTAATTGATATTTCCGTTTTTTATCGTTGCACATTCATCTTCACTGATATACCAGATCAGATTGTACTTTCTGTCATATCCTCTGCGAACCATCTCATCATAAACAGGCTTTGTGTTGTCCGCAAAAGGCGGAACACTTTCAAATACAATGCTCGGCCTGATGAAATGTTCTGCTATGGACTTTAATACTCTTTTCATTTTGTCCTCCGGAATTTGTTCAGAATACCTTTCAGCTTCCAGTAGCACCATGCCTTGCGCGGATTGGCCTGATCATAATACCAGCGGTAAACTCCTTCGCTTTTCAGATCAGCTTTATTTTTATTGATCAGAGCATTCATTTTTGACCTGACCGTATTCAGATAAAACTTTTTCTGTTTCTCCGTGATTCTGCTGCTTTTGCCGATCTCATTCAGATGATTTGAAAGAACCCAAAGGAAGCGCTTGTTTGCGGCTTTCGATACCTGTCTGTTTTCATAAGAATCAAAAAATCCCATCTGTTCTTCCCAGAAAAAGACCTGATCAAGATGTGCAGGGGTCCAGTTGCTGTTAACAATACTTCCTTCCCGGAAGTAATAGTAATACAGAGGACTGTTTACGATGACGATCTTCTCTTCGGGAAACAGCAGTTTATACCAGATTGCTATATCCTCAAAAAGCTTTCCGTCCGGATATCTGAGTTTTTCAAAACAATGTCTTCGGTATAATTTGCTCCACGCATGTGGATTGTAGTAATTCAGATATGCTTCATCCGGACTGACCGGAATCATCTCTTCATCAACGGAAGGCAGATCCTTTGTCCCGTCAGTTTCAAAAAACAGACACTGACTGATATTTGCGTCGTATTGAACGATCCCTTTATATAAAAGCTCCAGATGTTTCGGATGAACCCAGTCATCACTGTCAATAAAGCAGAAGTATTCACTTTGACTGTTCTGAAAGACCCAGTCAATACCGGTATTGCGTGCAGCCGATAATCCCCCGTTTTCTCTGTGAATCACCTGAATAAATTCATATTTTTCTGCATAATCATCACAGATTGAACCACAGGTATCGGGACTTCCGTCATCAACCAGAATCAATTCAAAATCTTTAAAAGTCTGATTCAGAATACTGTCTACACTTCTGTGTATATACGGCTCTACTTTATACACAGGAACAATTACACTGATAAGCGACATTTATTTTCTCCTGACAGCCTGCAGCAGGTCTTTTTTCAAAGAATCATAGAAAGGACGAAGACGATTGTTATCATATTCGTATTTTTCCTTTTCCATCTTTTCATATATATCTTTTATGCGCGAAACATCATCGCAGAACTGAATGTAGTCAAGATGCCTGATCCATTCATAGCAGCCGCGAACCTTGGGACTCTTACTGTTGATCACAATACACGGTGTACCGGTAATTGCACTGAAAATCATTCCGTGCAGACGGTCGGTGACCACAAGTTCCGCATGTCTGAATGCATTGTACTGTTCTTCAAGCACCGCATTGCGTTCAGCAATTGAAACAGCATTTTCTCTCACCATATCCAGATCGGCAGTGTTTTCCCCGAAAAGCTCTGAAATCTGCTCTCTGAGAATGCTTTCCTGTTCTTCCGACCTTGTTCTTTCATGATCTGATCTGAGGCATACAATGCATCCGCTGCGTGTCGCATCATCTTTGCATTGATTCATACTGAGAACCATATCGGGAACCAGCTTAACATTTCTGAACTGCGATTTCATACTTTCATATGAGATTGCTTCACGCGCATAGATCGTCAGACTGCGATGAGAGTTATATAATTCCTTTGCTTTGCTAAGGGCTTGTCTGCCGTTGTCATCATCAGAAAAATACAGAGTGTTCGGCATGAAAAAAACTGTTGAATCCGGATTGGATTTAACAATTTCCTGCATCATCAGATCAATGCCCGGCCACAGCGTTCCGAAATTACCTCCGCCGGTGATCAGAATGACACGGCCGTTCATGTTATTGATTGTTTTGTTGTATACCATGCTGCGGATTTTTTTATCGCTGTACTCAATATACGGAATGTTCAGCTCTTTTAACATCCTGATTTCAGCCTGGGCAATCGCATGATCTCCAAGATTTCTGTGCTCAGGAGTCATAACTAAATAAACCGCATGCGGATTCTTCAGACGGTCAATTACCAAAGGCAGCCTGTTGGATCGCCATTCATATACTTTTCCGTGTATAGCACGCAATGGATATAACAAATCTTTCGTCATACTTATCTCCGTTTGAGGTCAGCCGTCTTTCCGGACAAAAGCCAATCTGACCATGTTGTTCCGATTGTGAGCAGAGTGCCGGATTGTTTTAAGTATTCCGGTTTTTACCTTTTGACAGCCTTTCTGCAAATATTGACAGCCTTTTTCAAATAGCGTCTGAGTGTTTTTCTTTCAGTGGTGCTTCGAGCTGCCTTTTTCTGTTCATAAATACTGACAGCCTCAGCAGGGATCGCATTCATTTCCACTGCCTTTGCATATATATCTTTGGCATAAATCGCGTGATTGTTCTTTGTGATATTGCCGTCCTTCTGTTCCAGCATCCATGCATATGCACGGACTCTGTCATTTTTCCATTTTTCAATTGAGAATACCCGGCCGAATTCATCTGTCTTTCCCAGAATATCCAATGTCAGCAATGTTCTGCGGCACTTTGTACATTCACCGCAGTTATTGAAGTTATAGCAGACATCCAAATGATTCTGAGCAATCGGATAATCCGAAATAGACTCTGTTTTCTGGAATCTGGTAACATAATCCGAAATCAGGAATTTCAATCCTTCTGTTGAAAAAACACCTGCAAGCAGCGTTTCATAATGTTCGGAGCCTGCCGCAGGATTCAGTTCAAAAAAGTCCGGCCATCCTGCAGAAGACAAATAATACTTTGAGAAATATCCCTGAAGTGCCAGGACACATGCACAGTTTCTGTAAACTGCAGTGTAGCCGAATGCACCGCGGTAATAATCCGAATCCAGATTTGTCTTGACATAGATCAAAGGAAGGCCCATCTCATCCGCAACCTTCTGAGCATTATCACGTTTGATCAGTGCCATTTCTTCAGTTTTCGCGTAAAACTCTTTAATCGTATAAGTTTTCTTCTGCCTCATATCCGGATGGAAAATCGATCCATGATAAAAATAAGTCAATGCAGATAACCTAAAATTCACCGGAATCGTTTCCTGCGTGTATTTCCATGCTGTATAGATGGAATCAACACCGCAGGACATTCCTGTCCCGACAGCTCCGAAGCTCGGATACGGAACATCTGTTGTCTCGCATTCAATATGAATACGGCGTGACTGATCTTTAAGCAGCGCTTCCTGAAGATAATGATTGATCTGGAATACCACATTCTCCGACACCGGAGCTTCGCAACTGATATCTGAGCCCGTCATGAAAGCATACCAAAACATTGCGACTAAAAAGGCATCACTGCGGTCACTGCAAAGATAGCTGCCGTATTCCTTCGGCACTTCAAACCACAGTCCGGAGTTTTCTGACTGCCATGCAGCAGGCGGATAATCTTCATTGACACGCCAATATACACTCTTATCAGGAAGTTCATCCTTCAGATTTTTATACTTTTCCGCTGTATCTTTTGAAACAGATACCGGTGCAAATAAAACCGAGCAATCATTTTTGTCGATAATATACGGTCTGCCTATATTGATCATACTCGTCACCCGATGCAAATTCAGACATTGCATTCCGAAAAGAACTGCATCATACCCTTTCTTTTTCACATGGAACTGTTACGGAAACGGCGGAGAACTGCCCGATCTTGGAATCAGGCAATTCTCAGGTTGAATAAACAGCATTCTGTTTTCCGTTCGAATCGAACGGTCAGAGACTGCTTCGGTCTGTTATTTCCGGAAGTACAAATCTGTCCCCCAGTTCTTTATTGAATGATTCCGGATGAATCGGTGTCTGACCGCCTCCCGGATACAGTGTGAGTTCTGCAACATACAGTTTTTCCTGTGTATCGAAGAAATCAACACGGATGAAAGGGAAGTCGGCAGAAAGCTGTTTGGCAATTCTGATCATTTCATCAAAATCAGCCGGTTTTTCAACATCGCAATTAGGGTGGCTGCCATACTGCACATCCATTCTGTTCCAATTCAAATCGTAGAAAGAGATATGGGACAGCTGTCCCGGGAAGTGATCTGTTGCGACATAGACATATGCAGGTTCACCGTTGAAGCAGAAAACCTTATAGTCATATAACTGATCGTTGATTTCAGTTTTATACTCTTCAGCGATAATTCTCGGTACTGCACCGTAATATGCCCGGCAAAATGAATTGATCAGAGTTTTTTCCGGTCTGAGCCATTTGACAAACTCAGCTTTAACATCGGAAAAATTAATTCTGGATTTTTCGTGAACCATCTTGATAAAGTATCCGTCACTCTGCAGTGTACTTTTCAGACAGAACTCTTCCGGAAGACTGTCCCAGTCCTTTTCCAGAGAATCAATATTGTCCCATACACCGAGCAGAGGAATTGTGTATCCTTCTCCAAGATGCTCTGCAATGTAGTCTTTAAATAAATACTTATCGACAAGTCTGATGAGATCTTTGCGATCGTAGAACAGCTTGTACCAGATCACTTTTTCTGTAAAGAGCACAGGATGATCAATATCAAAACGATATCCCTGTTTCTGTTCAAACAGAGACATAGCTCCTTCGATCCGCTCTTCCAGAGGCCACTGATCCCGGGTTACTACCGGTGCAGCATTCACTGCTGCATTCTTTGAACCGCCCGGATGCAGCAGTTTTTTCAGTGCCTTTTTTCCATAACGAATGATTTTAGACATAATGACAATCTGATCTAATCTGCATCGATGCATTTTACAGTCTGTCATTCAGAATCTGCTTTATGACATCTGCACCAAGCTTATCGACTGTTCTGCCTTCAAGACGTAAATCTCTGCCTAATGCAGCACTTGCAATCTCAATCAGAGCTGTTGCAATCGGTGTTGCTACATTCAGGGCTTTTCCCAAAGACTCCAGCATAACAAGCCCCTGCGGAACATCTTCGGAGATATATCTGGATTCAACTGCTGTCGGTCCCTTGGCACGTGTATCCATTTCTGCATAATTCAGGAATACTTCCTTTGCATCCATGCTGTCGTCCAGTGAATTACGATACTTGCATGCTTCTACATAGCTGAATCGCTTAAGGCCGAGTTTTTCAAGAATATCCATCTTCTCGGCATCCAGTGCTTCCAGAACTCTCCATGTAGCAGGATTCTCACGTGTGTATGCTTCATGATAAACGCAGAATTCATCTTTTGCCTTCTCAACACGCGGAATGCTCATCACTGATCCGACTGTATGGACAATCAGATTGGGATTATGGATTGCAGCCTCAACAACAGAATCCAGATATACCAGACGTTCGTTCAACTGGTCCAGTTTCACGATTGTTTCTGCTTTTTTCGATGCCGGGTAAATACCGACAGGATTTCTGACATTTCTGAATCCCACTCTGAAATAACCGGGTTTCATGATTCTGCCGTCAATAAATGAGCTTTCTGCCTCAACAACCGTAATATTCTTATCAGCACAATGTTTTAATACATAAGCAGTTGATAAATAACCGGGATTGATCAACACGATCTGACCGTCTTCCAGATACGGTGCGATCCGCTGAATCAACTGCTCATGATAATTGGTTTGAATCAATATGATGATCATTTCTTTGCCTTGAATATCCTGAATTTCACGGGTCACTTTACTGATATTGGCTGACTTGATCTCGCCGAATTCATTCAGTGTCATTTTGCCGTCATTCTGTTTCAGATACTCAAAATTATCATCATGCAATGAGTGGGATGTTTTGATTAACGTTACTTCATGTCCGTTAATTGTTAAGTCTGCTGCTATCGCACAGCCGGCATTTCCGGCGCCAAGCACTGCAATTTTCATTTCATCCTCCTATTTTCCCCGCAATTTTTTATACCCCTTATATAAACCGGGCAAGCCGTTGATCAGGCGGGTTTTAATACTTATAAGTCTATCATTCTTTCGCTTGCAGCTATTGCTGTTTACGTCAAAAAAGTTATAAGTTCTCATCCACTTTAGACCATTCCGATATTTTTTGTCTGATAAATGATCCCAGTTGCTGTTCAGAGCTTCTTTCATATAAGTCCATTCTTTCGGTGCAGAAAATTTCTTCTGGTTCAGGGCAAGCTTTTTATAGATATCTTTAAATACAGAACGGTCGTATTTGAATCCATAATGCACGGGATCTTCGCCTTCAATCCAGAAACCGACCATCGTCCGATAGCATTTCTCGCAATGAGAACAGTTTTCGCCTGTCGGGGACTCCCAGCAGACATGAAGCGGAATATGATCCAGATTGTGATCTTTCCGGTATTGAATCAGATACTTTGTCTTATCCTGCCGTGTGCTTTCAAAATTGTCATGAATAACTTTGCAGCCACAGTATGCAACATGGTTGTCAATTTTCGGATCAGATGCGCATCGGACAACACCGTCCCGGACATTGTTTGACGAAGCAATATAAACTGTGGATAATCCTCTTAACCATGCCAGCGGCGCAACATGACCGATTATGCCGATCCCATGTTTTACACCATACCACCAGCCTCTTTTCAGCTGAGTGTAAAAATCGATGTCAAGATGCAGCTCTGAATCAAATTGCCGGAATGCACTTCTGACTGTGACAATGTCCAGTCCGAACAGATCAGCAGCTTCTTTCATGCTTTTGCCAGCTGTCTTCCATCCGTCCTCATTGTCATATTCAATATCCGCTCCCCAGATGGATACTAATAACGGAGATTCTTCAAGATGCCGCAGCATCGTTGTCACTGCATCCAAACCGCCTGAAAACAATATGGCAGACTTTGCAGTCCGGCTGTTCCGGGAATTTGCAACAACCTTACCGACTGTGATCTCACCTTTGAATTCGGATTCCGGATACATTGTCTGATAGCCTTCCTGAATCTCTGGAATTGCATCAAAAAAGTCCTGATCCAATTCATTCAGCTGCAGTTCACTGTGAGTAAGCCAGATGATTGGCAGCACATTCACAACAAAAGGAATCGATAATACGGAATCCGGAACATTCTCAATACATTCAGGATATTTAATGACAAACGGCTTTCCGGTGAAGTATTTCTTCAGTCCTTCACTTACCTCAAAGGAGTAGGTGAGCTCATTCTGCAGTTTTTCTATTGAATTCAGTTTAATTCTTTCCATATTGCCCTCATTTATGAATCCATGTATCAAGCAGCCAGTTCAAATTCTTCCTGCACTTCAAAATATTGCTTTCCAGAAAAATCTGATGCCGCCTGCAGTGATTCGTCTTTTAATTGCTCAATATCAGCTGTTAATGCTTCATTTCGAAGCAAATCAAAAACAGGCCATGTTTCGTAAATATTCCGCTCTGACAGGATAGTTTTTAAAACAGAGAATGTAAACTTTTCTATTCTCTTATCAGATTCATTGATGTATACATGCAATGCGATAGAGTATTCGGATCTTCTGCCATAAGGTCCGCATGTCACGCCGGAGCTGCCGAGGCAATTTCCCAGTGAGTAGACGGCAAGTTTATTCAAATCGGTAAATCTATGATCATGAATTACATGTTCATGATTGCATACCGCAAGATCTGTACCTCTGTCTATAAACCAGTCTGCAGTATGTTTTGTATATTCAGACGGGCTTTTACGGTACTGCCCGCCAACATGTACACACGCAACTGTATAATCGACATTTTCCTTTTTCAGCTCCCTGAAATCTTTGCGGATCAGCCATTTTCGATATAAATCAATTGTTCTCTTTTCATGAGCCTTCAGATTTACATTCTCAGGAAAAACCAGTCTTTCAAGTAAACCGAGCGGTCTTAACAGAAACCCTCTTAACAGTGACGCAAAAACTCTTTTTACAGCACCTTCCTGTTCCTGTAAAAGATTCACATAATTAAATGTTTTTCGACGTATTGAAAGATATTGGTGATTCGAAAAAGCGTTCGTTCCATAAGTATATGCAAGAACACCGATTTTGAAACCATCAATATCAATGATTCTGTATCTGTTTTTCTCATCAATATGGATCCCGCACTGAGATAAGCCGACATCATTTAACCCGCGGACGGTTGATTTCAATCCTTCAACACCACGGTCCATGCAATGATTGTTCGCTGTCGTTACCATTTGAACTCCGGCTTCTTTGACAGCTTCGGCAAACTGAACAGATGTATTGAATTCGAATTTTCTGTATGTCAAATTACTGTTGTCATATGAGATAGGAGTTTCCAGATTTCCGATTACATAATTTGAAGAAGATAACAAAGGCCGCAAATGATTCAGCATCTGTGAATAGCATTCTTTATCTAAATTCACTGACGACTCCGAATAAAACCTGACCATCTCATAGTCAAGCATGATATCGCCCAAAAAGCTGATTTTTATCATGAGCCTTACCCCTGCTGTATATCAATCGGCTTTCCGATTAAAAATCCGTTGTATTTCAGACTCCACTTCTGATTGCTCTGGAAGTTTTCGGATTCAATAATGTCAAACAGATAACTGTCATTAATAACATCCAAATACTGCACACCGCCCATCTCATTTCTCAGGCACAGGACAAGTTTTAATGTGTATCGTGCAGGAGCCAGTCTATCCAGATCCAGTGTCATATGAATCTTGTTTTCGCCGTTGATCAGATGAATGACGGGCTTTGATTCCATGGTTGTAATTGCCTGTTCATCATGTCTGAAAAAAACTTTCAGAATTACGTCATGATATGCCTGATCGCTTTTTACAAATAAATCTGCTTCTAACTTGCTTCCTGTTTCAAATGCACTGTTCTCAGTATCAACCGATAAAGACGTCATTTTGGCAGGGCTGTTTTTTACATTCCCTTCACGCGCAGCATTTTTCAAATCCACAACTGCATTTGATGTATTGTTAACACCAAGATAGGTCTCAATCGCATTCTCAACATCACCGTCAAAAATGATCTGTCCTTTATCCAATACAATGCATCTGTCGCAAAGCTGACGGATTGTATTCATATTGTGAGAAACATAAAGAACAGTTCTGCCTTCTTTTTTAGCCGCTTCTCTCATTTTATCCAGACATTTTTTCTGAAAAGCAACATCACCGACTGCCAGAACTTCATCCATGATCATGATCTCTGAATCCAGATGCGCTGCTACCGAGAAAGCAAGCTTGACATACATACCGGATGAATATCTTTTTACGGGAGTATCAATGAACTCTCTGACTTCAGAGAAATCAATGATATCTTCCATCTTGGCATCAATCTCAACTTTAGTCATACCAAGAATCGCACCATTCATATAAACATTCTCACGGCCGGTCATTTCACGGTTAAAACCGGTGCCGACTTCCAGCATGGATGCCACACGTCCATACAAATCAATATCTCCTTCCGTCGGCGCAGTGACACGGCTCAACAGTTTCAGTAAGGTTGATTTGCCGGCTCCGTTACTGCCGATAATGCCGAGTGCTTCTCCCTGATAGATTGTGAGATCAATTCCGTTTAACGCCATAAAAGACTGGCCGACCAGTCTTTCCTTTTGGCCAATCTTTGTATTGGGATCTTCTTTTCCGCGCTTACGCGCCCACCAGCTTTCCAGATCTGCCTGAAGAGTTCCCCCTCCGATCTGGCCGAGTCTGTATCTCTTTTTGATACCGGACAGCTGTATCGCAACAGGCCGGTTTTCTTTTATCTGTTCCATAATGCCTGCCTCATACCGTATCCATAAATGTTCTTTCAACTTTGTTGAAAATCATGATTCCGAATACTGCCATCACCAATGTAAATACCCAGGACCAGATCAATGCAGGTATGACGATCTCTCCCTGTCCGAGAAGTGCATATCTGAATACTTCCACAGGAGCCGTAACCGGATTGACAAGCAATAATGACTTATAGATTGTATCCCCTGCCTGCGAAAGCGGGTAAACAACCGGGGTGATATACATCCACAGCTGCACACCGAAGCCGACTAAAATCGATAAGTCACGGTACTTGGTCGTCATACTGGAAATGATGATGCCGAGTCCGAGTCCCATGACTCCTAGATGCAGAAGTACAACCGGAATCAGCAGACATGCAAGCCAGTTTGGATGCACGCTTCCTAAATATAAGTAATACAGAAGAAAAACAATTACCAGGATCATCTGTATACCGAATTCAATTGCCGAAGTAAGCATATTGGATATAGGCGTAGTCAATCTGGGAAAATACACTTTGCCGAATACGGCGGCATTTGAAGTAAATGTATGTGCGTTTCTGGTAACACAGCTTGAAAAATACGCCCAGATCGCATTGCCGCTCATATAAAACAGCAGCTGCGGAACACCGTTTGTCCCGATACCTGCAATCTTTCCGAAAATAAACGTATAGATCAAGCTTGAAATAATCGGATTGATGAAAAGCCATGCAGGCCCGAGAATCGTCTGCTTATATCTGACCGCAAAATTACGCTTTGTGAAAAGCATGATCAGATCTCTGTATTTCCAGACTTCTTTCAGGTTCAGATCAAAGAACCGATGCCTGGATGATATATGGATATGGTATTTCGGAGATTGTACAGTCATAAATTAAATCACCCCTTACCGAATCTCTTTTTCCATTTCTGAATGTTCAGATACATCATAAACAGCTTCGCTGATTTCAACCGGATGATCATACGGTACTTCCAGTCTTCATCCTGCATAAAATCCTTTTGTGAAATCACTTTTCTGAACCAGTGCTGCCGAAACAGATCATTCAGGAAGTCAGCGTCAATTTCTTCGTTTTCGGTTATTTCAAAGATGAAGTTCCTGTACAGCTTACTGATTCTCTTCGCAGTAATACTTTCAGCTTCATTCCCGAATAATGCTTTTGTGCTGTCATACAGAAGATTATTTGTATTCTCAATCTGCCAGATCAGCTGAGAGTTTAATTTCTGATGCGTCAATGTCTGCCGGTTATATCTGACATAATGATATTCGCATGTGTCCCGCACCGTAACCTTTTTGGCATGAACAAGGAAATCCATAACAAACAGCGTATCCTCACCGATCGTAATCTCCTGTGAAAAACGAAGATGATTGGAACGAATAATTTCTCTTCTGAATGCTTTTGTGCATGCATAGTTATAAAAGCCGTCTGTGTAATGTGCTTTGATCACATCATTGTTCTCAGAAGAAACTGTATATTCATGAATGCCGTAGTCACTTCTTTTCAGAACTTCCTGATCTTCTGTTTCCAGAACATATCCGGCTATGATCAGATCAGCATCGGTTCCCTCAAACTGTTTCACAAAAACCGGGCTTACATAATCATCGCTGTCGATAAATACAATATATTCACCGATTGCATTTTCGATACCTGCATTTCTTGCAGAAGAAACCCCGCCGTTTTCTTTATGTATGACATGAACTCTCTTGTCTTTTTCTGCATATAAATCGCAAACTGATCCGCTGCTGTCTTTTGAACCGTCATTGACAAGTATCAGTTCAAAGCTCTCTATGGTCTGATCAAGTACGGATTCAATGGTACGCGGCAATTGTTTCTCAACATTATAAACAGGAATGATAACAGAGTATTTTACAGTTTCAGCATTCATTACCATCACCTTCAGTTACTGCTAAACGACTTTTTGCTTTAAAATCGATCACTGTTTCAAAGCGAACACAGTAATTATTATCAGCATTTCCTGATTCATTCAAGTTTTATGAGACCAATTCTGAAAAGTAAATCCTTTTAAACAGCCGGGAATCCGCTATTTCACAAATTTCCTGTCCCAGTCAACCTCACGTTTGATCACTTTTGCAGGATTGCCGCCGATGATCACATGTTCGTCTGCGATCGGTTTTGTACAGAGGCTTCCGGCCGCAATCACGGTGTTTTTCCCGTTGGCAAAGCCTTTCAGAATGATACTGCCGAAGCAGATCCATGTATGTTCCGCAATTGTGATATCAGCTGCCGGATTCAATCGGTGACCCTCAGAATCCACAATGCTGTGAGAATCTGAACTGCGTATCTTTACATCGTTGGATACCATGCAGTCTTTTTTGAATACAATCGATGTTCCTTCATCCATAACCAGCTCTGCCATACTGAGATCTCTGCCATGGAACGTACAGCCTTCATCAATTCTTGCCTGATTGCAGTTCTGTTCCATATGAATGCCTGTCAGCATCAATGAGCAGTCTTTCCCGATATGAATCAGATTGTCATCCCCGCAGATAAACAGATTGCAGGATGTCAGTCTGGTACCGTCTTCGATTTCAATAGTGTTGCGGTTTCCGAGAATACGGATGCTGTTGTCAGAGAAGTCATATGTGTTTGAATTCAGACCGATCTGAATCTTATTTGATTCTCCGGCAATATGAATCACGCTTCCATGGACTGTCTGACCGTCTGAAATATTCACCTCATTGTTCTTTCCTGAAATATCAACTTTGTTGTTTCTGCTCTTTGATTCAGGCATATGAAAATGAGCGGATTCACCGATTTTGATTTGATTTGTCTGTTTATATGCAATTTTCTCCGTCAGAGAATTATGCAGCAGAACATTCCTGAAACTCATATCATCACCAACTTTCAGACTCTTATAAGTCGAACCCGCCTTCCTTGCCGAGCTGCTTTTTCCATTCTGCCCACTGTTCTTCGGTGCGCTCTGTAAACAGAATATCAGACACGGGCAGTTCGCTCAGTCTCTGCTTCTGTTTTTCCACATATTCATCATATGTGCATAAGACTCTGTAAGTGGAATCTCTTCCCTGAACCACCACAACATTGTCGGGAATATCCTTCGAACAGACAGTGCCTGCTCCGACAATCACTTTACTGCCGATGGTTACGCCGGGAAGCACAATCGAGCCGTAGCCGATAAACACATTGTCACCGATCGTGACAGGCGCCACTTTGCTGTAGCCGAGAATCTTCTTCGTGGAGCCATCGTGAGCAAGGATCGTTGTGCCGGATATTGTCACATTATCACCGATTGTGACAAGGTGCCCGAAACAATAATCAATCGCACTGTCAGGGCCGTCAAAGTTTTTACCGATTGTCACACCGCGTTCGCGCCACATTTCTTCTTTGCTTTTAGGCTTTTCATTGCCTTTGAGAATTCTTCTGAGCCTGCTGCGGATACTCATGTTCTTCTCCACTCCCCTTTGTTTTTCATTCTCTGTCCTCCTGCTGCAGTTGTATCAGCTTCAACAGAGTTTCTGACAATTTCCCCTGCCGCAATGATTGCGTTATCACCGATTGTGACACCTTTTAAAACCATCGAGCCGGTGCCGAGCCAGACATGATTTCCGATTGAAACCGGCTTTGAAGGATTCAGAATATGATTCTCTGCATCTGCAATCGGATGAAAGTCACTGTCATAGATCACTGCATTTCTGCCGATCATGACATCATGGCCGAGGGTGATCTGATTTGCGGCAATCAGAACAGATCTTGTGTTCATCGTAAAATAATCCGTTTCAAGCAATGCGTCCTTTAGAACCTCGATGCAGCAGCCGTAGTTGACGGTGCAGTTTTCTCTGACATTCCACTTTGCGCCGGAACGAAGCCGGATATATGTTTCGGTTTTTGATTTCTTCAGCTTTTCTGCACCGACTTCCAGATCTCCGTCTATGAGAATGATCTGTGAATCCGGTGCCAGATCAATCACTGCATTTTTATAAGGAATGATCTTTCCTTTTCCGTTTCGCACAACATTTCTGCAGAAACGGTTCAGATAAATAAACTGAACAAGATTGATTTTCCGGATGAATTCCAATTTACTGCTCATATGATTCAACACCTCCGTCAGTGCTGTAGAATGCTTTCAGCTTCTGCCACTGAATATCATTCTGTCCGTCTTCGACATTTATATAATACAGACTGTCAGCCGCTGTATTGTCAATGAATACCGGAAAAGCCCGCCATGGATCATAGGCCGTGATTTTTGTCTGCTTCATATGCGCCATAAACGTCAGCCACAGATCATCGGCGTACGGACACAGTTCCTGCATTCTTTCTTGATTGAATGCATCAGGATGAAGAGCCGACGGAGGAAACAGGGAACCGCTGCCGGTATAGACCTGAATCATTGAAGAATGAACAAACCTTTCATTCAGATACGGATTTCTCCATTTGGACGGCAGATCATCAGAGATTACCTGTGCACTCATCGTGCAGATATCCTCAGGATTCTTTTCATGCATTTCAAGCAATGACGCAATCATATCCTGCGGATAAAAAGCATCATCGTCTGCCAGGATGATCAGATCATCCGGATACTCCTGCATGGTATAGAAATATTTTTTATGGCTTCTGAGATCATCGCAGAATCGGATTGTGAGTCCCCTCTCTGTCAATCTCAGCAGCGATTCCGGCAGATCATCATATTTCCCGGGAAACTGTGAATCTGCCAGCCATAAGATCACTTCATCCGGTTTCACACTCTGCCGCAGCAGTGTTTCAGCAGTCAGCCAGACCGTATTGATCCGTTTGGGAAAGGAAGTCAGGGACACAATGATTTTCTGATTCCGTTTTTCTTTTGTGATTCCGTATTTTCCGGAAGGATGCTTTATATAGAATTTCTTCAGAAGGACATTGAAATACCATTCAGCATAATTCAGAATCTTCTGATCCGCTGAAGACAGTTTTTTTCCTTCTTCTTTTGCGGCTTTCTGTTTTCGTTTCAGGCGGAAATATATGCTGTAAATCAGATCACTCTTCATAGTTCTTATTCCTCCTGAATGCCGCATCCGCCATTTTTTTGCAGAACAGCAGATATTCCCTGACTGCGGGCTTCCGGTACTTCTTCATTGTTTTAAATGATGAAGAAATCAGTTTCGGATCATTTGTGGTGATTGCGTAATAATAATGCTGTTCCGCTTCAATCCTTCTGATTTCCTTCCTGTATTTTTCACGGTCGCAGTCACTGACTTCCACCGCATGCAGAAGGATTTCTATGAATCCTTTCCAGTATGTCCACTCCTGCAGAGGAGTTCTCTTGGAGCGGGAATGGGAATCATCATGTTCATTGACAATATACAGATCTTCATCAATATAACCGCACAGTGTTCTGCTTGCGGCAGGCAGCAGCACCTGCCAGTTCTGCCCGGTCCGCGATTCAAAGATATCCCTGTCCGGATAGCATTCAAAAAAGAGCTTGGATCTGATCATGTAACATCCGTCACACCCGTATGTCTTCACATAGAGCAGATCTTCAAACAGATCCTTCGGCTCTGAAGATTCATGCTCACTGATTCTTCTTGTTTCGCCTGAGGGCTTTCGGAAAACACCGTTTGATCTGACCATTGATATTTCGGGATGAGATTCAAGATATCTGACTTTCTTTTCAATGCTGTCGGGTGTCATCTCATCATCCGCATCAGGCCATGTGAGATATTCACCGGTAAACAGTTTCAGTCCTCTGTTCAAAGCAGCAGCCTGGCCGGCATTCGGCTGGTATTGATAAATCAAAGTGATTCCTTTTTCAGCCAGCCGGCTTCTGTACTGATTGACAGTTTCTTCTGTACGGTCTGTCGATCCGTCATTGATAAACACAACTTCCAGATTCGGATATGTCTGATTCAGAATCGATTCAAAATAACGGCTGAGATATTTCTCACCGTTATAACAGGGTGTAACGATGCTTACCGGCGGTATTTCTCTGTTCATTTTCCCAGTTTCCTTTTGATCTTTTCTTTCAGATCGAGCATATACGGATTCTTGTTGAAAGCTGCCATATATTCTTTTGTCTCTCCGCTCACGTCCGGATTGAAATCCCCGTCCCGGTAATACTTCCGGTAAGAAGTGATAATATCGGAAGTTCTCTGTTTATCTTTCAGAATATCTTTCGCTCTGGAAAACTCCCAGATCAGAGAGTGGAGATAGCTGATTCGTGCCTTTTCGCTCAATTCATTCAGCCCGTGGCTGCTGAAATAAGAAATTCTTTCTTCAAGTGCCGGAAGATAATCCTGCCGCTTTGCACTGAAAGGTGAATGCATAATGCTTTTCGGATGCTTGAAGTAGTAATAGCGGATGCCTTTCAGAAATGCAATTTTATCGCATTTGCCGATCAGCCTGTATGTCACATAGATATCTTCGAAGATCTTCCCGTCCGGATAGCGGATACCGTCATAAAGATCTGCTCTGATCAGCTTTCCCCATGATGCATTGGTAATGAATGTGTTATGTCCGTCTTTTTCATACAGGAATTCAAATGCTTTCTGAACAGAAATCATTTCTGCCTGCTCTTCATATTTTTTAAATTGATAATCTCTGTCAGGCCCTTGTATATATTCACATACCGCAATTGGTACATCTTCCGACTGAACCGTATGATAAAGATCTTCCAGAAGATATCTGCTGATGTAATCATCACTGTCCACCCAGCAGATATAGCTTCCTTTGGCTTCATCAATTCCTGTATTGCGCGCAGATGCAATTCCGCTGTTTTTCTGATGAATCACCCGGATTCTTTTATCTTTTAAAGCATAATCATAAGAGATCTCACCGCTCTGATCGGTTGAGCCGTCATCAATCAGAAGCAGTTCAAAGTTTTCATATGTCTGATCAAGAACGGACGCAATCGCCTTTCCGATATATTGACCGATATTGTAAAAAGGAATGATAACACTGATCAGTTCATTCATAGCAATTCCCTGACTTTCTGTGTCTGTCTGATGTAATCGGGCATCATCTTTGTCAGATGATCTCTGATCTCATTCTCATGATCCGTCATATTGCAGAACAGATTCTTCAGACTGTTTTCTGTCTTTAGTTCTGTGACCGGGATCACATAGCCATCTGATGTACCGAAAAGATCTGCCGCAATTCCGATGGATTTGATGGAATAGCCCAGCACCAGAGTCGGGACACAGGAAGAATATGCTGCGATTGTCGCATGTGTTCTTGCGCCGATCATAAAACGGCATCCTGCAATATAGCCTTTCAATGTTCTGCAGTCATGATCTTCAATCAGTACCACTCTGCCTGTATCCTGATATATCTCAAAAAGTTTCTTCAGAGGTTCACGGTCATCATTGCCATCCCATACAACATGCGGAATCAAAGCGACATTCATATCCGTCTCTTTTAATATGCATTCAATCAGATTCTGATAGTTTTTCAGAATAATCCCGTGATTCTGCTCTCTTTCAATTACCAGCGGACTGACATTGATTCCGACTGTATTTCCGGCAATAAAGTGTTCCGGAAGTTCAGCTTCTTCTTTTTCAAGGGTAAAAGCCAGATCGGGAATCAGGACTGTATTCTGACAGCCTGCTTTTTTCAGAAGATCATATGTCAGAGATTCTCTGGCTGAGATGACATCAAACTGTCTGATATCTTTCAGGAATGCAGGATCATCAAACAGCTTCTTTTCAATCGAGCATCCGAGAAGAACTGTACGTTCTGCATGCCTGCGGATCAGATGATCAATTTCGATATACAGAGGATAATTGTCATAACAATAAACATCCCCGCCGATCGAAACGGCAATGTCATATGTTCCAAGATGACGGATCGCTTCCTTATACGGAAGAACATCCATCTGGAAATAATCCTTTTTGATCTTGAGAGCTGCATAAGCTTTGACAAAATCAAGTGATTTTGATGAATACGAAGCTTTCGCTGAAATGATTTCACATAACCCGCCGAGTCCGTACATTGCATCCTGATCTGCCGCTTCCGACAGCAGAGTGATTCTGCAGTCTTCAGGAATCATCGCAATCAATGTCCGGGCAAGTGCTTCACACCCGTGATTCTTACTGCCGCCATGATTGTATATCAATATCTGCTTACTCATTTTTTCAGCCTCCTGTATACTGTTCTGACAGAATTGCGTACTTTGAGAAGTGCCTGTATTTCCCATATCTTTTTCTTTTTCAAAAGAGAAAGAATCTGCCGTTTCAAACCCGTAAACTGATCCGGATCAACATGTCTCAGAATATCAGCAGAGTGACTCTGTCCCAACAGCCTTTCGGCAGCTGCACCGCTCTCTTCCGCTTCAAACAGAATCGCATAAACATAATTACCGATCGCTTTTTCAGGACCGTTTTCAATCGGATGATTCAGATTGAAAGAATCAATCCATTCTGCAGCTCTCAGCTGAATGCCGATCTGCAGATCATAATCCACCTCTTTGCGCAGAAGATAATTGGTATCGGTCTGCAGATACAAAAAGCTGTTTATATCGCTGAATACAGCTTTTTTCACAGACGGATAAATCTGCAGGAAAAAATCCAGATCCTCCGCCAGGGTCAGCTTTTCATTGAACAGGGCATTGCATGAATCAATCAGATCTTTGCGGATCAGTTTATTAGAAATAAATCCGAAAAAGCCGTTTTGATACTGCAGATTCAGATACAGCTCTGCCAGTCCGTATTGATCTGTTTCCGTGCATACACCGGATCTGACTACTTCCGTCACTTTGCCGGTTTCATCCATTTTGCTGAAATCAGAAAATATGATATCTGCAGATTCCGTGAATTCTGTATTCAGAATCTTTGACAGATAATCATTTTGAATCAGATCGTCTCCGTCAAGAAACTGAATCCATGTTCCTTTTGCTTCAAAAAGGCCTCTGTTTCTTGCGGCAGAAACACCTTGATTCTGCTGGACAATCACATGAATGCGGCTGTCTTTTTCTGCATATTCATCCAGAATCTTCTGACTCATGTCGGTTGATCCGTCATTGACCGCAATCAGTTCAAAATCTGAAAAAGTCTGAGCAAGCACAGAATCCAGACTGCTTCTCAGATATTTTTCCTTATTGAATACCGGCATGATGATGGATACTTCAGGCATGGCTGTTTCTCCGCTGAATCATCTTCTGCAATAATCCTGCCTGCCGCAGCTTCATAAGATCAATCTGCACTCTCAGCTTCCGTGAAGCCTGACTGAGATCAACATGACGAAGCGCCTTCTTCAATTCATCTGTTTCCAGGATTCTGCGGATTTCTTCTTTCTGCTGTTCTTCTTTGAGCGCTGCTGTCTGGCCGATGCAGTTGCATGCATAGTAAATCAGATGCCATTTGAGCTGTTGGGTAAAGTCATAATCAGGTACATCCGCAAAGTGTTTCTGCAGATGCCTGTGCATGGTCAGATAAACATCCCATGCGCCTTTTCGGTAGCTGGTGGTGATTGTTCCGGCATTCTGATAGTAATGATATAATCCGCTTCCCTTCATGTAATAAAACGAGGAAGCGCAATAGCCTGCTTTTGCACTGAATATATTATCTTCCGACCACCTGACATCTTCATTGAAGTAAAGATTATTCTTTTCCAGAAAATCTCTTTTATATAAGCAATGCCAGACAGATAAAAGAGGACCGTAGTCAATGTTTCCGGCCATGATCAGACTCGGATATATGTCTTTTACAATATCTTCTTTCTGATATAATCCGCCTCTGATCGGCAGTGTTTTCAGATAGCTGTCTCCTTCTGAAGGGATACGGATGTAATCAGACATCACAAAATCCACACCTTCACGGTGCGCACATTCATACATTTTCTGATACATGTCAGGTTCGACATCATCATCGCTGTCCACAAATCCGATATACTCCCCCGACGCAGCTTTCATACCTGCATTTCTTGCGGATGAAAGACCGCCGTTTGCTTTATGTACCGCTTTCACAAATCCGTATTCCTGCGCATATCTGTCGCAGATCTCCGGACTTGAATCCGTTGCGCCGTCATCCACCAGGATGATTTCAATTTCATGCAATGTCTGCGCCAGCAGACTCTGCACACAGCGTTCCAGATATTTTTCTGTATTGTAAACCGGTACAACAATACTCACTTTCAGCATAGTCAAATCCTATCGTTCCAGCAGCTGATAAATCTTTTCAATCCCGTCGCGGTCCGTATAATCTCTTGCCGCCATATTCCGGATCAGGAATTCCTGCTGTTTTTCATCCTGCAGAAGATTCACGATCCCATCTGCACAGGCTTTGATGTCATTCTGTACAATGATGCCGTCAATGCCGTTTTCCAGCTGGCTGACTGCAGTTTTATAATTTGTGATCACAACCGGCTTCTGCAGAATCTGTGCTTCCTGAACGGTGACTGCACGGCCTTCATATCTGCTTGGCTGAACATACATATCGCAGTCTCTGATATACGGGTAGGGATTTGTTCGTTTCCCGAGAACAATCACATGATCCTGCATTTTTTCATCAGCGATTGCCTGTCTGATTTTTGTTTCATCAATTCCGTAACCGATGATATACCACTTCAGATCAGGAATGCTCTTCAATACTTCTTTACAGATCAAAGGGATGCTTTCGAAATTCTTTGCATAGCAGAATCTGCCGATCGAAAGCAGATTGACGGATGTTCCCTTTTCAATTTCATCCTGCTTTTCCAGAGACATTGCTTCAATCAGTTCAGCCGGCAGGATGTTGTTGATTCGGATCAGTCTGTTTTTCAATGAAGGGAAAACTGATGTAAATGATTCTGAACATTCATCTGAAATTGAGATGATATGATCATATTTCCCCCACATTGCAAGCTGGGAATCTCTATCCATTGCCACATTTGCATAGTCGGTATGGATCCATGCGGCTCTTTTCTTCGCATTCACCTTGTCTGCAGCGAAGTAGTGAGGTGTCAGATAGCTGATCACAAGGTCGTATTCACCCGGAATCTTCGGCATGAACGCTTCTGTATATTTGTGGCTGTACTGCAGTCCGACATCATTGTCACACCCCGGAAAGTGTGTTCTGACATAGCGTTTTGCCATCAGTTTTCCGAGAGCTCTGCCGAAGAATATTCTGAAATGCTTTTTCCGGATGACTGTCTTAATCGGAACGGCAAGATCTGCATATGCCGGGATTTCCGGCATCAGATGAATCTGATCCGGAATACATTGCATCAGCTCACCCTGATGGCGCATCAGAAAAAGAAAAACCTCACAGCGGTCTGTATCAAAGGCACTCAGAAGACCGAGAAGAGATTTTTCAGCTCCTCCGATTTCCATCGCATGTGAAAAGATCAGGACTTTTTTCTTGTCAGCCATGAAAAACGATCCTTTCCAAATAATCTGTGCACCGGTTTCATCAAAGCGCTGCGGACTCTCTTTCTCATCGGCATCCAGCTCTTTGCGTACCAGTGAATGGAATATGTGTTTTTGGTCTGATTCAATATTCCTGTCGGGTCATCATACGGGTTGAAATACTCAGGCGGATAGACGGTCGCATCTTTCAGATGCTGAAGCTTTCCGTTCTGTTCCAGTCCGAGTTTTACAAGTGCTCTTGTATTGATAATCGGCGAACCGATTGTCTCATTGATACCGCCGCCTACGTAGCTGTCGTATTCATGCAGCATTGCTCCGACTGCTTCATTATGGGGTTCTGCACCGAATCCCAGGCCGGTATTGATATAGCTTTCTGTTTCAAAGCCGAAAAAAGCTTTCTGATTCAGCAGATCATCAAATGATTTCACTGCTTCCACATCAACATCAAAGTAAATGCCGCCTTCTTCGTAAATCTTCTGCAGTCTGACAACATCGCTTAAAAAAGCAAACTTTCTCTCCTGGTAAAGATATGCAGTATAGGCATTGCCGTTGACATCGTAGTTATCTTCGCTCCACTCAATCAATTCATAATCGGGGCAGTGTTTCTTCCAGCTCTCTATGCACTTCAGTGCTTTCTGATTCATCTCACCTCTGCCGAACCAGCAGTAATGTATTTTCTTCGGTATCATGCTTTCTTCCCTTTCAGGTAGATCAGCTGCTCAAACAGAATTCCTGCCGGAACAGCCAAGGCTGTCATGAACTTCGCAGGTGATTCTCTGATGTAGTGTTTGTTTTTGGCGATTCTGCTTTCTGCCACATAGTGGATGCAGTCAATAAACTGTCTCTTTTTTGAATCAGGATATTTGATCCGGATTGTACGCCAGAATGCAAATCCTTTGGGATATTTATAATACTGCTTCCACATCGTATTGGTGGAGCCGTCGGGCTGATAATCAACCAGACATACAATCTCATCCAATACTGCCATTTTATAAGATTGATCGATCAGACGGTATTTATATGCAAGAGAAACATACTTTTCTCCTTCAAAAACAGGATACTCCGGATATTGATTGATGATATCCGTCCGGTAAATCAGTTTTTTATCACCTGATCCGCCCTGTGCATAATAGCCGCTGACAGTTGTTTCGTTCATTCCGGAAGGGAAGCCTTTTCCGATCACTTCACCGGTATCCATAACCGCATCCAGCGCAATGATTCCGGCATAACCCTGATCTTTGATTTCATTCCATTTCTTCAGAATCGCTTCGGCAGCTTTTTCAGGCATGGCATCATCTGAATCAAGACAGGTATTGATCTCTGTATGTATATTAGCATAAGCTGCGTTATGAGCTGTATGCATGCCTCCGTTTTCTTTATAAACATACTGGATTTCAAATTCTTTTTCTTCTTTCATCCAGTTCTTTACAAGATCGGCTGTATTGTCAGATGAACCGTCATCCACTACAAGCCATATGAAATCTTTGCAGGTCTGCTTCTTCAGAGATTCGTAAGTCCGCCCGATTGTATGCGCGCGGTTGTAGGCCGGTGTAAAGATTGTCAGCTGAATCTCTTTCATGCATTGCCTCCCGATTGATAAAACTTCTGCAGCCGTGCAGCATTTTCTGCGATATCAAATCCCTGTTCCGTAATTTCATGTACAAAGGATCTTCTTTCATATCCCCGCATGCTTAAGGCTTTCTCTGCCCATTGATGCGCAGATTCATTGAGTGACATTTTTTCGATCAGTTCAGGACAGAGAATCGTCTCATCCGAAATCACGTCCGACATCAGGCATTTCAGTCCCGAACATTGTGATTCAACCAAAGTAACCGGAAGTCCTTCATAGACTGACGGGAAGATCATGACATCGATGGCACACATCATCTTCGGAATATCTTCTCTGACACCGAGGAATCTGATCCGATCCTGCAGTCCCGACGAAATAACTCTCTGTTCGGTTTCTTCTTTCAGAGGTCCGTCCCCGACCAGCAGCAAAATTGAATCAGGATGAAGTTTCAGAACCTCTTTGAAAATATCAATCAGGAATGCATGGTTCTTCTGCGGCCAGAAACGGCCGATATGGCCGAAGACTGCCGTTGTCTCATCAATCTGCAATTCATCCAGAATCTGCCTGCGGTACTCTTCTCTGTATTCAAACTGCTTTGTGTCGATCGCGTTGCGGATCACCTGAAAGGAAGCTTTTCTGCCAAAGCGGCTGATCCCTGCATCCAGTGAGCAGGCAAAGAAATAATCGGAAATGAATCTTGTCGGATACGAAAGAATCCGGTATTCAATCTGATTCAGATCATATCCTCTGAATACGTTATGGCTGTGCGCAATGGTCGGGATTCCGTGCTTTTTGGCGGAATGAAGATACATTGCGGCGGTGCTGCCGATATGACCGTGCACGAAGGCAAACTCATTCATATGATGATCAAAGAATTCATTCCACCATTTCATATAGGAAATCACATTTCCCGAAAATTTCGGGCAGTGATAGATTCTTCCTCCGAGCTCTCTGATCTCCTGCTCATAAATTCCGGTTTCATCTGTATTCTCCACAAAATCAAACTGAACCTTTGTACGGTCGATATTCCGGTAAAGATTCATAATCATCGTCTCTGCCCCACCGCGGTTCAAAACGCCGATGACATGAAGAATGCGGAGCACTCTCTGTTCTGCTTTGCTCATATGACACCCCACGTAAAATGTATCTGGTAATAGTAGAACGCAAGGAAGAGCACAATCATCAGAGCGCGTATGATTTCTGATGACTGCCGGCTGAACAGATTTTCAAGTTCCCATGGAAGCAGGATGCAGTTTGCGTAAAGACAGACGTAAATCGGCAGACGTCCGATATAGATTCCGGATGTCGCCATGGAAACAATATAAAGACCTGCCGAAATAACCGACATATTCGTGCAGATATTAATCATCGGATTATTTTCTTCGCGGATATATCTTAATCCGAGCAAAGAGAGGATTGCCGGGACACAATAAACCAGTACGCGCAGCGGATTCGTTCCGTTATCATCCCACTCTGTCCAGTCACTGACGATATTCGCATACTGTGTTTCCTGCAGAAGTGAATCGAGCAATCCGGTAAACTGATTGACAAGCACAACGACAATAATGGCACCGAAAAGCAGGCCGACCGTACTCTTGTTCCATGGATTGCCCTGCGTGATGAAAATAATGGGAATCATAATCAGAGCAGACTGGTGAAACTGTGACGCAAACAGGATTACAAGAACAGCAGGAATATATCTGCGTTCAAAAATGAATTTTGAAGCAGCGCAGATCATACAGACAGCAACAAACTGTCTGATTCCGTTATGCATAAAAGAAAGATAATCCGCGGATGCCACAAAAACAAAAAGGGAAATCAGCAGATCGTTTGAATACTTCCGAAGCATTGAAACCAGCAGGACAAGCTGGATCGCAGCTACAATGCCGAAATACACAACCGGCCTGTTTCCCAGAACTGTCCGCATCAAAGCCGCAAACAGATAAAAGCCTCTGTCTTTTGTCAGAGTCTCCAAAAACGCGCCGAATCCTGAAAAAGAGCTCGGCGACTGTTCAAAGCCTCTTCTGTAAACATTCGTATCACCGAAATAGATCGATCTTGTGGCTGCCAGATAAATCAGAGGCGCTATGGCAAGCAATGCAAAAAGCCAGTTATACCTGGTAACTGTCTCATTGCCGATCTGTTCTTTTCGGGTCACACTGCCGTGCCTTCTGGAAGAAATAAACCACAGAAGAAGCAGATAGCCGAAATATCCGAAATATCTGATATAAGCATTCATATTCTGCAGGCGTTCCGTGTCAGTTTTACAACTTCTTCCTTTGTAAACTCATATTCCATCTTTTCTCTGGCCAGACGGGAAGCCTTTTCTCTTTCTTCCTGAGGCAGAGCAAGTGCCTGCTTCATGGTTTTGTAAAGAGAGTCTGTATCTTTCGGTTTTACAAGATAGCCGGTTTTTGTCAGATCTACTGCTTCCCTGCATCCCGGAATATCCGTTGTGATTAACAGCCTGCCTGTAGAAGCGGCTTCCAGAAGTACATTGGACATTCCTTCATGATAGGAAGGAAGCACAACGCAGTCGGACATGATGTAATAAGGTCTCGGATCTTTGTGGAAACCATGGAAAACAGCAATTCCGTCGTCTTCCAGCTTTTTGATGGTTTCTTCGTAGTCTTCTTCGGTAAAGCCGACAATATCCAGAATCGTGTCCGGAAATTCGTCGTGGATTCTCCTCATAGCCTCAAACAGCTCATCTACACCTTTTTCCTTCATAATTCTTCCGATATAGAGGAAATGGAATTTGTCATGATGTTCAAGCGGGGAATATGCATAATAGGTCGTATTGACACCTGCCCCGGGCAGTACAAATGCCAGATCTTTGGGAATGATCTTATGATCCGTAAAATACTGGGCATTTTCGTTGTTTTCAAAGAAGACAACACGTGCGCCTTTGCAGGCTTCCTTATAGAGCTTTGAAGCAACCTGTTTCATTCCTGCCTTTTCGAAGGCAGTTCCGAGTCCCTGCACATTGACTGCATAAGGGATCCCGAGCTTTTCACAAGCCATACCGCCGAAAATATTCGGCTTGATGGAATAGGTGATTACAAAGTCAGGTTTTTCCTGCTCAAGCAGTTCCAGGTAAAGCTTGTAAAGGCCGTATTCCTTTGTTAAGGAGATGCCTCTTCTTTCAAAAGGAGTTTCAATCAGTTTGCAGCCAAGGTTTCTGAGATCCTCTTCTCTGCCGTTGAACGGAGTCAGGACTGCGACTTCATAGTCCTGCAGCAGGTCGGAAACCAGCTCCCTGCGGAACTGGTAGAACATATATGAGTGATTTGTGATAAAGAGAATCTTTTTCATCCATTTCACCTCTCTGCATCTTCAGATCCATAATAACTGCTGGACTTACTGCCGTAATAGCCGTAACCATATCCGCCGTACCCGGAAGAAGAAGCTTCCTTGCCTGCATTCAGAATCACGCCTTTAATATCAATTCCGGTTTCAGCGAGTTCGCTGATTCCTTTCTGAACGTATTGCGATCTTGCATAATCGCACATCACAACATAAACTGCAGCATCCGCATGACGGACAACCATTTCCGCATCCGCGAGCATTGCACTCGGCGGTGTATCAAGAACAACGATATCAACCTGTTTCTTGATTGTATTGATGATCTGCCGCATCTTCTTCGATCTGAGAAGCTCCGGATGATCTGCACCGGTCGGCGGGGTGCCGGGAAGAATCATCATTTCTGTACCTTTATTGGAATATGAAATCAGAGTATCTTCCAGTTCACAGTTCCCGGCAAGCACTTCGGCAATGCCGGGATAATCACCCTTCATGTTCAGCACTTCCATAACAGAAGGATTTCTTAAATCGCAGTCAATCAGCGCAACCTTTTTATTCTGCATTGCAAAGGCCAGTGCGAGGTTGACGGAAACGGTTGATTTTCCTTCGCCCGGAAGGGAGGAAGTAACCATCAGAGCCGTATTCGATTTGAGGTTTCTGGAAAGTCTGGTACGGATAACACGGATCGCTTCCAGATAGTCATGCTGGGTATTGTCCCGCAGAATATTGATTCCGTTTGCGTCTGACTTTCTTCTCTTTCTCTTGCGGTAAACCGGCAGCGTTCCGAGATAAGGTACACTGGTAATGCTGCGGATATCCCTTGCATTCAGAACTGTTCTGAATGTCAGCATATAGATAATCAGAATAATGACAGAAAGAATCACTCCCGCGACTGCTCCGGCGATAACCGAGCCTTTCGCTGCCCCTCTTTTTCCCGAATCTGTCGGAACACCGCTGTCATCGATCACTTCGACGGCGGTTCTGCCGACAACATGCTGGGAAATCTCCGGATAAGTCACAATCGCAGACTGCAGTACCTTATAAACCAGTTCCGGATCCGAACCGGTAACACGGATTGTCAGAAGATTGGTTCCGGAAACATTCTGCACTGTGATATTTCCGGGAACATAGCTCATGCCGAGATCGTTTGCGATGATGTCCTTCATTGCGCTCGATGTGAAGATATAAGGGAACACCTTACCGAGCTGATCTGCCGTTCTTGCATTGTTTGTTGCGGTGCCGTCCGTTCCGACAACTGAAATCGAAATGGTAGATTCCGCCGTATATGTCGGTGAATATGTCGTGGAAACACGGAAGTAGTTCAAAACCGCCAGAATAAAGGGAAGCAATACAAATACATACCAGATCTTCTTAACCGAATTCCAGATGCTGAAAAGCATCGATGTAATATCAATCTTTTCCAATGTGCCGGTATTTTCATAAGTACTCATGATTCCGCCTCACTTTCCTTGCCGGAAGATTTGCGCTCCGCATAATGGCCATAGTTGCCATAGCGGCCATAGCGGCCGTAATTGCCGTAACGGCCATACTTTCCGTATTTACCGTAGCTGCCGTATCTGCCATATCCTTTCGTCACGGCGGCATTGTGCGTGCCTGCCAGAACGTGAAGGTTGTTCAGAATGGTTCCGCCGAACTCTGCTTTGGCATTGCCGAGTGTGTCGATTGCATCATTGAGATCTTCCGCCAGAACACGGTTGTACTGAACAACCAGAACTGACATATCAGCAAATTCCGCCAGTGCTTCCGCATCACCCAGAATGCCCATCGGCGGTGTATCGAGAATAATATAATCCGTCACTTCTTTCAGATTCTGCAGCAATGCCTGCATATTCTTTGCGGTGACAATTTCAGTTGAATTGGGATATTTTTTCTTCGCACCGAGAATAAACAGGCCGTCCTGTTCTATCACGATTTCCGCAAATTCAGCCTGGTTGTTGATCAGATCAACAACATCCTTCTCCATATTTTCTCCCAGCGCAAGCTGCACTGACTGTGTTGGTCTTCTCAAGTCACAGTCAATCAATACTGTTCTGTAATTCTGTTTTGCCAGCGTAAAGGCAATGTTGGCTGCCACATTTGATTTTCCTTCATGTTCCGAAACACTGGTAATCAGAATGATTTTCGCATCTGCCTGTTCTGCCAGTGTAACAAGTCTGGCAACAACTTTTTTATATTGCTCAACAAAGGTGAAGGATACTTCTACATCTGTTACAAGCGGTCTCTTCTTTTTGAAAAGAGCTTTTCCTTCATGATCAATGACACCGATGGATTTCGCGTCAAGCTTGCTGTTGAGATCAAATTCGCTCTTGATCGTATCATGTTTATAAGACATCCACGCAAACAGCAGCAATAATCCGCCGAAAGCAGCGATAAAGACTCTTCTTAACAGTCCCATATTCCGGTTTCCGGAATCCGATGAAAGAGGCACCGAAGGCTCTTCCAGTACCTGCATGATGATCTTCTGGTTGACATACTTGGTCAGTTCACCGTAATTGTTCATGATCGAACGGATGATCCTGAATGTCTGCAGAGGGGAATCCGCGGATACCCGCAGCACAAGCAGATTGGTTTCACTGACCACATTGGCACGCACCGTCGCATTGAAGGTATCCATGCTGATATCCTTGCATACTTCTTTTTTCAGGACATCGGAGTTCAGAATATTGGTCAATGTACCGGCCATATTTTCAGCGGCTTTCAGGTTGCTGTAAACATTGGTGGAGTAATCTTTGGATGTAACGACAAATGTCGCTCTTGTCGAATATGTTTTTGCCGTACCGACCGTTGTTATCAGATCAACGATCAAAACTGCTGCGATCGCTCCGAGCAGCACAGCCCACAGACTTTTAAATATATCCGTCAGCAGGCTGTAGAAATCAAAATTGAACCTGTCTTCATTTCTTTCTGACATAACTGCTGACTATCCTTCCACAATAATATATTGTTCAACCGAGCGAAGCTCTCCTTCTTCTCCGTTTCCGTACATACGGTAGGTAATAATATATTCACCCGGTGTATCATAATTGACGCCTGATTCATCCCAGTCGATATTGTCCGATGTATAGCGACTGTTCTCGGTAAACTCAATCAGTTTTCCGTTTGTATAATATCCTTTGACATAATCCCATGGATTGATCGACTGGCCGACTTTTGTATACACAATGTAGTCTGACAATGCAGGCGAAGGAATTGCGTAGGTCGCATTATCTTCGCGGTATACATTCACCGAAACTGTCGCGGTGTCGCCTGCCGAATTGGTCACATTCAGCACAACCGGATAGACCGTCCCCGCCTCATTGGAGCTTCCGTAAACCACCCGGATACTGGCAGTCAGATCGCCGTCCAGGACATCATCCGCCCTGACCTGTGAAAACAGATTGGAGGAAGATGTTGTTCCGGCATAGACAAAGTGGAACGGAACGGTTGAACTGATATGGGGCGAACGGTAATCGGAATATGTAATCGTTCTTGTGTATGTCGCCACATTGTTGTGTGCGTCAAATGCCGCATAGTTCACTTTTCTTGTGCCTTTGGTAATAAAATCAAGCTCTGCGACAACAACCAGCGAATCTGTCACATCACCGTCTTTGTTGTCAGTCGCGCTCATCCCCTGCAGAAGTTCACTTTCATCTGCATTGACGCTGACCGTGATTTCATCGACATCCGCCTTGATTACCGGAGCCTGGTTATCTTCCGTGAACTTTTCACGCGCAAAAATCACACCGTAAACCACGGCTGTGATCAGAAATATAACAAGTATGACAATCTTTAATAATCTCATAACGATTTATTCATTCCTCAAATGAAACCGGATCATATCCGACCAACGATCTGTCTCTGAGAATCCGCTTCGGGTTCTCATCCAGCAGCATATAGCTGTATTCACCGCCGTATCTGTCATAGAGAAGGTCTCTGACTTCATCCATGCGCGGTGTCCGCCTGTCTAAGCGATGGGCATCGCTTGCAGCACATGAAACCACTCTGTGCCGCAGCAGTCTGTGCACGCAGTTCTGTTCCTTTTTTCCAAACATTCCGAGAATGCTGCCTTTGTTCACCTGAATCCCATAGCCTGCCTGATACCAGTCATAGACAATCTGCGGATATCTTTGAACAAAATAATATCTGCAGGGATGGGCAACAACCGGAATATAGCCCTTCTCTTTAATTTTTTTCAGTGAATCTCTGCAGAAAACAGGATCTTCATCAAATGAGAACTCCACAAGAAGGTAATGTGTCCCGTTCAATGTCCACAGTTTATTCTCATCAAGAAGCTTTTCGATTTTTTCTGTCACAAGCACTTCCATTCCTTTTCTCAGATGAACCGGAATTCCGTAATCATAAATTGCCTGCTTCAGTAAATCAAAGCGGTTCTGCAGTTTTTCCCCGGCATAGTTGTTGTACATACCGGGCATGCAGTGAGGTGTCGCTACGATTGTATCCACACCGCTTTCATATGCCATTTTTGCCATCTTCAATGACATTTCCAGGCTTTTGGAGCCATCATCTATCCCGAAAAGGATATGTGTATGTATATCAATCATATCCATTGAATCCTATCACAACGAGCATCATAAGTCCATGATGCTACTTGTCTTTTGCCAAACTGCAGGCATGTACTGTCTTTATGGATAACACCGGTTTACCTTGCATTAAGAAGAGAAAAAGGCTTCTGAACGGAAATGATCCGATCTTCTGCCTTTTTTTCTGTAACGATCAGAAATCCATCGCCATACGGCTGCTTTCTTCTTCTGAAAGTTCGGTAATCGTTGTATCCATGACTCTGTATACTCTCTTGCATAAATTCAGAACACTCGGTCTGTGGGTTGTGACAATGCATGTTTTATCCGGGTGGTTGCCCATGATATTCCTGAGTACTTTTCTTTCGGTTGTTACATCCAGTGCGGAAGTTGCTTCATCCAGAAGCATAATCGGCGCTTTTCTGAGCAATGCTCTGGCAATCGCGACTCTTTGTGCCTGGCCTTCGGAAAGTCCTCTTCCTCTTTCACCGACAGAGCTTTCCAGCTTGTCAGGAAGTTTTTCAATGAAATCCCATGCGCATGCGTCTTTGAGTGCTTCGATCATTTCTTCTTCCGTTGCGTCTTCCTTGCCCATGCGCAGGTTTTCGGCAATGGTTCCGGAAATAATCGTATTGCCCTGCGGAACATAGGAGAAAAGATATCTCGTATCGGCATTGCACTCTATTCTTGTGCCGTCCGATGCCTCGATATATGCTTCACCCTTTTCGGGACGGATGAGACCGAGAATCAGACGGATCGTCGTTGTTTTTCCTTCGCCGCTCGGGCCGACGAGTGCAACGATTTCACCCGGTGCTCCGATGAAGAAGGAATTGGTGATGACTTTGTCTCCTTCTTTATATGAGAAATCGACATCTTTCATTTCCACTTTGAAGCCATCCGCCGCCAGTGCATTCAGATATTCGCTTTCCGGGATATGCTTTTCTTTCGGCAGCTGAGCCAGCTCACGGATACGGTGTGCGGAAACTGAGCTGTTCAGGAAGGAAGGTACAATGGACACCACATTGTTGAATGCTGTACTCAATGACGCTCTCTGTTCCAAAAACAGTGTCATCGTTCCGTATGTGATCTGTCCGGTCCACTTCAGATAGAGACAGTAGCCAAATGCGGCAAACTGAATAATCATCGAAAGAATTGACATGAAGATGTTGGTCTTGATCGAGAACAGGTTGTATTCCAGATTGACATCTTTATATTTTTCCTGCCACTTTCTGAGATTTCTTCCGTATTGATCGGTAATGCCGAACGATTTGATCGTATCTGTATTATAGAAAGCTTCCACTTCGAAGGTCATGAGCCTGGAACCCATTTCCTGCACCTTCTTGCGGAAAGCACGCTGTCTTTTGATCACATATTTTGACATCAGCAGCATGATCGGTGCGCTGGCGAAAGCAAACAGTGACATAAGCTTGTTGTAATGCCAGATCACAACAAATGTGGCAAAGAATTTATAGACTGCAATCACAATGTTGGGCAGCCAGCTGATCGCATTGCTGGCAACGATATGCACATCATTGGAAAAACGGTTCAGTACGTCACCGTTGGAATACTTCGAAATGGCAAGCCATTCGGAATCCATGATCTGATCGAAGATATCTGCCTGAATTTCATTGTTGATGCGAAGACTCAGCTTCAGTGACAGTCTGCCGATATAGTTGCTGAAGAACAAAGAGAACAGCGCACTGCCCACCATGATTGCAATCATAACCGGAAGCTGTTCGATTTTGTCTCCGGTAATAATGTCGATCACAAACTTGCTGGCAACACTTGATACAAGTCCCAGTGTGGTGCCGAAAATTCCCAGGAAGGTATAGAAAAAGATTGCTTTTTTATACCTGACGCTGTAGGAAAAGATCCATTTCCAGTCATCAACGATTTCGGAAAAGGAGCCGTCCTGTATCTTTCTGTGAAGAGTCGAAAGCGATTCAAATGAAATCGTCCGATCTGTTTCCCGCTCACTCATAGCGTTAACATTATATCCTAATCAATCACGTATGCGGTATTTTATTGTCTTTGGTGCATTTGAAAAGCGGACGCCCGAAGGCATCCGCCTGAATGAATCATCATTCTTTCACATTGTCGTGAGTGAGCACTTTTCCGACTGTGCCGAATATGCATTTCAGATCAAACAGGAAACTGATGTTTTTGATATATTCCCCGTCCATGACTGCTTTTTCAGCATCGTTCAGGGAATCTCTGCCGTTGATCTGCGCCCATCCGGTCAGGCCCGGACGGATCTGATTCGGAGTCAGTCCGTATCTGCCGACATATTTGTCTCTTTCTTCAATCAGTTTGTACTGATTCCATAATGCCGGCCGCGGCGCGACGATCGACATGTCACCTTTTATAATATTGATCAGCTGCGGCAGTTCATCCAGAGAATATCTTCTTAAGAAAACACCTGCTTTCGTCACATATCTGTTCGGATCATCCAGATCCTCCGTTGCAACTTCGCTTGGCGCTTCCTGCTTCATGGAACGGAATTTATAAATTTTGAAGATACTCTTGTCTTTTCCGATCCGCTTCTGTCTGAAAAAGATCGGTGCATTCGGCTCTTCCGCCTTAATCCAGATCATAAGCACGATAAATAAGGGACTCAGAACAATGAGCGCCGCTATTGATAATATAAAGTCGATCCCTCTTTTAATCACCAGATACATTCTGTTTCCCCAATAAACCAACAACGCTATATAGATCACTGACCTATATATCGCATTTATTTTATCCGTTCAGGACTGATTATTCTACTCACAAGCTTTTTTTCGTATATAATCCTGTGAAATCTTTTTTAATTACCGGCTGAACCGCCTTCAAGAATCGTTTTGATCTCTTCACTGATTGCGCTGCGGATGCTTTCGTCCGGATAGACAACCGACAGCAGCTGTCCCGGAGCAGATGCACATTCCGCACTTCCGGTGCTTCCGTCCAGATGTCTGGAATTGATTGTCCATGCGCTCATGGATTCCAGCTGCGCGGCAGCCAGATCATATATTGATTCTGTCGCGATATTTGTCAGGAAGGTTCCGCTCAAAGAATCCAGAACTGCCGAGTAATTCGCGATCACTTCCGCACTGATCAGTTTACGGATGATTGCTTTCAATACAATGACCTGATGCTCGTTACGGTCGAAGTCACCGTTTGCCAGAGAATGACGTTCTCTGACATAAGCCAGTGCTTCATCACCGCTCAGATGGATATTCCCACCCCGGAATGTATAGCTTCCGGCTGTAAATTCATATGGATTCACAATATCCACTCCGCCGAGTGTGTTGATGATTTTCTCATATGTATTGAAGTTGACAAGAACATAATTGTTCAGTTCAATCCCGAAATATCCGCTTAATGCGGCAGTTGCATTGTCAATGCCACTGTTTCCCATATGAGTCAGCTTATCCAGTCCGCCGCTTAACGCGGGATTGGCAATATAGCTGTCTCGGGGAAGGGAAGCCAGAAGGATTGTTCTCTTCTTCGGATTGACAACTGCAATGATATCCACGTCGGTTCTTGTATTGAGAGTCAGAGCTGCGTCACGGGAGTCACTTCCTGCAATCAGCACCGCAAACGGCTCTTCGGTATCCAGTTTCATCTTTGATCTGGAGCTTTCGTCAGATCTGGTAAATGATTTCAGAATGATCGTATCCTCTGTGAAAGATTCCCATCCGTTTTCTTCGATGGTGCTGACATATGTCTCATTCAGAATCAGTGCTTCGCCATCCGCGTTATACAATGCCCTGACTGCATCCCAAACAGTCGCAGTTTCATTCATCCAGAGTGAATCTGTTGCGAAGAATGTTTTGATCTGTTCAATTGCCCAGTTCTGATTCACCTGATCGACACTCGTCTGGGTGATAAACTGTCTGTTTTTATAATTTGTCAGATCCGGATCTGTGATCATACTGACGCCTTTTTCACGGAATACATCAGAATGTTCGGATTTGTATTGGGTTGTCAGAGCATAGACATTCACGGTCATATCTTCCGTTTCCGGCAGATCTTCGAAGATGTCATCAATCTTACCGGAAATTCCCGGCAGCAATACCGACACAACAATCAGGCAGACCGCAAGGATTGTATTGATCACCGATACAACGGATTTGTCTCCCTTTGTCTTTTTTCTGAATGAGAAAAAAGCAAGAATGGCTGTAATCAATGCAACAACGCCGATCGGAACCAGCTTCCATTTTTTCGGAATCATCGGGAAGCGATATACAACAACAGCAAATACAAGGAATGCCACCAGCAGAATCAGCCAGGTTAATGCACCCCATTTGATAGCTCTGAGTTTTCTTCTTTTCTTTTTTGCCACGGTTTTACCTCTGTATGAGTTCAATCGAACTAGATGAAATTATATCACAGGAAATATCAACGAATAACTATCCTCCGGTATAAACCATTTGCAGTAAGTTGTTCAGTTACTGCATAATTCCGTATCTTTGCGGGATCGTACCGGATTCATCTGTCTGAATTGACTTCAGGCTTACAAAAACCTAAGTCTCCGGATCAAGACTTAGGTGTATATGTTACAAACTGCGACTGCAGATCGGGAACCCATTGTTCATCGCCTACCCGATACCAGGTATAGCCGTCTGCTTCTGTCACTTCATAAACTGTATATGTTTGCAAAGGCTCTGCCATGCCGTTCTGTTCATAAATGACACCCGGGCCTTTTCTCATCGTCAGATCAGTCACAAGAATGAATGCGGTTCCGATTGAAGCGTCTTCAGGGACTGTTTCTTCCGTCGGTTCCGGTGATGCGGTTGTTTCCGTTGTTTCTTCGGGAGCCGGTGTTTCAGTTTCTGTTGTGTTTACAGGTTCAGGCTTTTCGGTATGATTTGTCCTGATGATTGCATAAGCCACACCGATACCGACTGCCAGGATTGCAAATAAAACAATCACGATAATCCGTTTGAGCCAGTATTCTCTCGGATTATATTCTCTTTCTGATACTTTCTTATCAGATTCTGCCGCCATCGCAGCAGCCATGATCATCTTCGCGGAAGAAGCAGTATCATCCACTTCGTTTTTTCCCAGACTGCGGATTGCTTTCATCTCAAATGTCTTTTCGATATCTTCCGGACTCATGTCTTCATCATCAATATCGCTGTCAGCGATATTGTTTTTTGAAGCTGCTCTTCCTTCAAAGAAAAGCCGCAGTTCATGGACTGATGTTTTAAACTCCTCTTCTTCGTCTGACAGCTGACTTGTCCTTTCAAGAACAAACGGCTGTATCGTTTCTTCCTTTTCTTCATAGAAAGGGTAAAGCCTGTTGATCATCGCATAGATTGCACCGGTATTTGCATTATTGTCTTTGAGCTTCTGTTTGGCTTCTGAAAGAATACTCCTGACAGTTTCCGCATTGCTTTCGCATTTCTCAGCAATCTGTTCAACACTCAGCTGATCACGGTATTTCAATACACAGACTGCGCGTTCAGCCGGATTCAGATATCCAAGTACCGAACGAAGAAGCTTTTTGATTTTTTCCGGATCTTCAGGGATTCCTTTGACTTTGGCAGGAATTTCATCACTGTCGGTATATGCAGGTGCTGATGAAGCGGTTAACGGAAGTATTCTGTGAATGCATTCATTCTGAACATATTGATTCAGCCAGTCTTTCAGATGCGATGCATCCGTTTCGGAAAAATAAGGATATGCATTTTTAAATGCCTGTATAACCGCATCCTTGGCATCATTCCCGTCACTGAAGTATAATTCCGCTTCGCTCAGCATGCTCAGCCTGAAATACTTCAGCAGCTTAACGGCATCGTTTTTATCATTAATCGCACTTTGCATCAGTGCCTGTATTTCTCTGTTATCTGTCTGCTGCATTAATCTTCAATCCCTTATATTTAATCAGAATCCGTTTTCTTTCAGTCAATCCGGATGTCGAAGCCACAGGGATCAGCCTTTTTTATCAGTGCTGTAATATTCCTGTAAACCCTTTACATTCTACAAGTTTTTGCAATAAAAAGCCAATAATGAAGTACACATATCTTGTGTGCTGACAAAGTTCTTTGAATACCTGTCCTTTTGAAAATTGAAATTACTTTTCAAAGCAGCTTTTCAGTATTCTCGATTTCTTCTCTTTGATTTCAAAAACAGCTGCCTGAGCTGTCACCGCCTGACTTTCTGACTTCTTTCCGATCAAGCCGGAGAATTTTGGTATTCTGCATAAAAAATTCTTTTCTTAATGATGTACTAAGAAAACTATAGCTGTTTATCTCACTGATGACTTCATATACTCTTCAGAAAAACTGATGTTCAACAATGTATCCCGCCTGAACAAGCCCTTATGAACAGGCAGGCAAAGCTGAACAGTTCGAATTTAAGATGATATCTGAAATAAGCAATGAGCTTCATTTGTCATCTTCTTCATTGTAAATTCGATGCTGAATTAACAATCGGAATTCTGCCCGCTTAAAACAGATTATTAAAATAGTTCACGTATTTTTATTTTCGTGAACTGTCGCAATTGATTTCCTTTCCTGTCTTAGGCTATACTGAAATCGGGAAGGGGGAGCAATGACATGAATCACAGCGGAAATATCAGTTTGTTTGACTTTATCGCTTTGCTGCTGTCCGATCTGAAAGAGAACAGCACCAGATATGCAGGCTTGCAGGTCAAATCGCGCGGTATTCATTGCGAATATCAGAAATTTATAGATGATTTGATTGATGAAGTAAAAGACAATTATCGCCAAAACGATAAAGACCTCCTGCAAAACATCGTGACAGATGGAATCCCGCCTGACATATTCAACCAATATGTAACCAATGAAGAATTCAGAAAGAACACTGACGCTGTCTATCAGCTCGCATCTGATGCAGCCAAAAGTTTTCTCAGTCCCGACAATCTCCTCAAAGCATCTCAGGAAGCATATAAGTTAGCAAATAATAAAGATCATACAACCGGATTCAAACAGCTTAATTCTGATCAAAGTGTAAAAGAAACCGGATATATCCTTCTTCCTGATTTAGGAACCTTCGGAAATAAAATGAGCAAATCCACAACCCGATATGAGAAGATCTGGCTGAAAAATCTGATCATACTGACTCCTGATGATCTTGTAACAAAGGACAAGACGCTGTTTGAAGTCAGAAATGTGATAGCCGACAAGCATTCACACTTACAGCAAACTACGGATAACGCAACGTTGACGTTTGCTCTTTCTCCGATCTGCGACCGCTGGCTTCTGAAAGACAGTCCGGTTATTTATGAGAATGAATTCGGAACAAAAGAATATCGTTTTCAGATCGACGGCTTAACAGACGAAGACTTTATTACCAGACGAGTTAAAAGTGCATACAGAACGGCTTGCGAATACAAACCTCATTTGCTGATGTTTCCTGAGATGTACGGCACAGAAAACCTGTCCCGTCATGCGGACGAAATCATCAGAAACGCCTCTGACGGTGATGGACCTCTGATCATTATGCCAAGCTGGTGGCATGACCAAACCAATGAAGCACCGGTAATGGATGATTCTCTGACTCCTTTATGTTCTCAATCCAAACATTCTCCGTTCTTATACATGGTCGGGGAACCCGGGGAACTGGAAGATCTGGAACATCATGAGAATCTGGTGTATCTGTTTCATTATCCTGATATCGGCAGAATCTGTGTATGCATTTGTAAAGACTTTCTGATGGATTCCTACAGAAGAATGTTATGTGAAAGTCTTGAAGCATCGATCATTCTGGTACCTGCCTTCACTCCTGAAATTGACTCTTTTAAAAACTGTATGGATGGATTGAAGCAGAGCGGTACTTACGGCTTATTCATCAATTGCTGTGCTGCAAGAGCAAATCCAGGCGGTGTATACACTCCTATCAACAGTAAATGCATTGTCGGAGAAGTTTCATTGACCAGATCCGCCGGCACTAAGTACGGTTCACCATACAGACTGCTGAAGCCGCAATGCAACGGAGTATGCGGCGGGCCTGATACATGCTGTGTATTTATTGTCACAATCACCAGCAGCGGCAGAATAAAGGTAAAACATATCCACAAATAAAATGTCCGGCAGAATACCCGGACTTATAAAGCGGTTTGCATTTGCTTCAACCGCAGTATTCACTCATCCAGCTATATTGGAATGCTCTTTGAAATGTAGGATCAGAATCACTGATTCATTTTACTGCTGATATTATACATAATCACATTGGATGCACGTATGTGTTTATGAAAGTCAAGCCCAGAGAAGATGTATCTGCTCTTCGCTTTGTTGAATACAAATTACTGCTTTTCAATTCTTCTCTGATAAACTTTCAATACAGAGAGCATCCATGAAGTATCAGAATCAATTGATAGATATCCTCAATTTCACTTTGCTTTCAAAATAAATACCAGAATAATACAGAAAGGAGAAATATGCAGATCATGTCCGGCTGGATGACTGTGATCTGCATACATGATAATAATGGAAACAAACGAAACACATGCACTGTTGCTCTCGGCAGTCAGTGAAGCCGGGTCAGATGCATATAAAGCTCTCTACGAAGCAGCAGAGTCTTCTCTTTATGAACTGGCCTCATCATGGTCAAAAGAATCACATGACAAAACTTATAAGCTGCTCACAATGTGGTCACGGCTGATCAGACGGATTAACAGGAGGCTGAACGGAGGAGACAGTACAGTCGATTACGAAGCAGGCAGATTAAGCGGCATTATTGAAGTATTTGAATATCTGTACAGACAGGAGGAAGAAATAAAAAGAATCGATTCTGCCATTTCAGAATTACTGAGCAGCAGCAAACCCTCATCCAAACGTATTCTTCATATCCTTTATGAAGCAGGCAAAAATTACGATTGGGTAACGAATGCAGAATTAATAAAACAGACTTCACTGGCTTCTAACGCTCTTTCCAATATTATGAAACGTCTTGTCACATCAAATGCAGTTGAGTTGATCAGAGAAGGCCGGACGGTCAGCTATCGAATCACTCCTGCAGGAAAAAGATATTACGAGAACTATCTGGCTTCATCAATGAATCATGATTTATCCGGTGGATATGATGTAGTCTCCGAAAAATTAGATTCTATACTGGAACATCTGAATGAACCGATGAATCAGAAATCAGTTTCGGAAATCAGGACAGATTCTATTGTTAATACCCGCAAAAATTCCGCATCCGCATCACTGTTTTTAGTCAGGGCCGCAAATCTGCAAGCCGAGGATTCAAATTACATAAGAAATATCAATATGGATACATTGCTGATCAATGCAGATCAGAATAAAAGGTTGGAAACTTTATGAACAAGATTGACGTATTAAAAAAGATTGTTGACAATGACTCTAATAATCCATGGCTGTTATCATCAGATATCATCGATCAT
This sequence comes from Erysipelotrichaceae bacterium, assembly GCA_030525525.1. Taxonomy (GTDB): domain Bacteria; phylum Bacillota_I; class Bacilli_A; order Erysipelotrichales; family Erysipelotrichaceae; genus Bulleidia. Next base: position 41,126 of record JAUNEN010000003.1, on the reverse strand, counting down.
ATTCACAGCTGTTTCATAAAAGATCAACAGAATATTTTTGCTTTATTCTTGAAAGGAATCGATGCCAGTGACCTTGATTTATCGCAATTAGACGATCATTTCAATCTGTCCGATGAGAATTATTTTAAATTCACGGAAGCAGGAAAAATAACGAGAAGAATCCTTCGGAATCTGATCAGCACAAATGTTGATGAAGATGAATTCTATGAGAAATTATGGAACAAATTCAACGATACCGATTTATTTCCTGACGATGATGAGCGAAAAGCTTTTCTTCTTACACTTTGGTTTGATGTACGCATTCCTTACTATCAATTGGAAGAAAGCTGCTCAATGGAGGATGACGAATATGAAAAATCACTCTGGGAACTGTCTCCCGAGCTCAAAAAAGCGAGATTCATCATATATTCAGAATTTGAGCAGAAAACCCAACGTACTTCGTTATTAATGGCACTTGCAGATACAATTAAAGATTACAGGCTCAGAGTTGTCTTCTGGTCACGTGTAATTTCACTCATTGCGAGGTTTGAAGCCGCAATGAATGATTCCTACGAAGAAAGCGAAGATGAAGAATAGCATATCTGATAACGCACTTCCCCCTCTTTCGTAAAGAAGCATCGTATACAGCATAAACTGTTCAAGGCTGTCACAAATCGCCGCAACACTCTGTTCAGTGAAATCTGCAGCAGCGGCAAACCATGTATAGAAGCCTTCTAAAACATCAAGAGAGCCCTCAAACCATGCACACATGTTTAGGACTCTCTTTTCAATATCCTTTATTCTGACCCTTTTTGATCTGTATTTTCCGTCTGCAATTCCGATCAGGTTATATCAATCAGAAGCCGCCGGTCGCTTCACCGCCTTCAATCGGTTCCTGTTCTGATGAGCCGCCCTCTTCAGAAGATGATTCTCCTGAGCCGGTATTCTCTCCTGCGCCTGTGTTTTCACCGGAACCTGTATTTTCTGCTGAACCGGTGTTTTAACCTGAACCGGAAGAAGATCCCTGATTCGATGAACCGCTGCCGCTTCCCGAAGATGATGAGGAACTGCCGCTCTGACCTGATGTGTTATTATCAGACGGACTTTCTTCTATCACATTTCCCTCTTCATCAACGATTGTGACATTGCCGTTGTAATCAATGATCGCAGAGCCCTGTACTTCAAGTCCTGAAGTATCTGCATCAGTGTTTTCTTTATCTGTTTCTACTGTGTTTTCTGAACCTGTCTGTACAGTGGGTTCATCACCGGACTCCGATGTGTCTGCTTCATGATCGGCAGATGAGTTTCCGCAGGCGGTGAGGCCGGCTGCCAGTGTCAGTGACAGCATGCTTTTCAGTATATTCATATATGCATTTTTTCTGTTCATATAGTATTGTTCCTCCTGAACAGTATCTATTCTATATTCTTTTTCGAAAAAAGACCAATTATGTATACTATCTTAAAGTATATGTTTTATAAGCCGATCTCTTTGTTCAGATCACGGATCTTCTGAATCTCATTCTCGTCAACGGCAACAAGATCTTTTGCCATGTGTATTCTTTTCAGCAGCAGATGTCTGTTGCGGAAAACCCTGTCAATCCAGGCAGCGGGAAGAAGCCATCTGTATTTCTGCAGATATGTATATCTCGCCTTGATTTCATCTGCAGGCGGGAAAATCTGTCTGAACAGGGTTGCCGCCCTGCTTTCAGACTGGTCGGATTCTTTCAATGTAATAACCGCGTCGTTAGACTTATGAAAGCCAAATGAACCGCCTTCGATTGTCATATCTGTAAAAAGATCAATCATATCCGGATCAATGGTTTCAATCTCACAAGGAGGTTTTACTCCATACCAGAGGCTGCATACAGTACATACAGTATAGAAGAACCGTTTCAGCCGGAGAACATCCAGCTGTTCCAGTATATATGACCAGTCCATGGAATCCCTGTATTGTCTGATGATCAGCGCAATATCCAGATACATACGCAGTCCGGCTCCCCTTCTTGAAGCATGCTTGGCAAGATGCGCAATGAGGTAAATAAAATGGTATTCCCTTCTGAAATAATATGTTGATCCGTTACGTCCGGAAACATGCTGCCAACAGTCACGGAAATATTCTTTCTGAGTGCCGTTATTGATTTCCGAATCCAGTATTTCAGTATGGATTTCATAATATTCCGTATCTTTTTTGTAAGTATATACCGGCTCCCAGGCTTCATAAACCTTATAACCGAGACTCTTCATCAGCTCATCAACTTTAATTCTGTCTTCTTTATGAATCACAAAGTCAATATCCCCGTACCATCTCAATTCAGGTACAGGATAAAGATCCTTGATGATATATCCCTTCATAATCAGATGGTCTATATGATGTTCATTCAATATCCCGATCAGCTTTTCCATCTGTCTGCGTCTGCGATATTGATAACCGTATGTATGGATCATTTCGTTCTCAAACTTCGCGCAGATTTGCGGATCTTCACAAAGCTGATATTTCAGTATCACATAGCCTGCAATCCCTGCCTGTGAATGAATCCTTGCATAGTAAAAGATTTCATCCCAGTCACAGCCGTCAGTCAATACAGGCTTCTCATCAAAGATGAATGCTTTTAATATCCGGAATATGTTTTCAGCTGTTTCTTTGTTCATCTGTTCACCGGCTCTATTGTACACAATTCAGCAATGAATAACATTCCGATCAACCCATTTCAATATCATCTCAAAGCAGTATGCCATTAATGCAGTACAGATCCATGCCAATATAACAAACACTATTTCATTCTCAACACCGAAATGACTCAGCAGAATCATAGGTATTCTCTGAAGGATGTAAATTGAAAACGAATACTTCCCGATCCATAACAATATCTGATTCTGAATACGAACTCTAGATGTCATGAATACAACCATCAAAGAAAACATGATTGAGTAGATGCTGTATATCACATTGTTTCCCCGCAGCATATAGCACATCAGCATGATTCCCAATATACAGATCAAAGAAAGAACATACTTCTTATGATCTCTCAGCAAGGATGTGATCTCATCTTTATATCTTCCATAGATCATACCGACAGGATAGCAAAGCAATGTATTATACCAATATCCATTTAACTTCATCTGATACAGTAGCACCCACATCAGCAAAGATAAGCACAAAACAATATAGCAGATATTCTCTTTCTTCTTCACATGGAACATATTTATCATCACAAATGAAATCCACGTAATCAGATAAAGCATGAGAATCACACATATAAACCAGTTGGAATTACGTATGGAAACTAATCCGATCATGCTTAACAGATATGTTTTCAATGAGTAGATTTTCCCAAAGCAGAGATTCAGAATCACATAAAGAAAAACAGCCAGATCGAAATGAATCAATGTCTTGATCAAACGATTTCTGAAAAAATGTTTTTCATAATCCATCTTATTCTGATAAGACAGCAGAATTCCGTATCCCGAATAGAAGAAAAACATTGAAACCATGGATTGCCCGACAGCATGCATAACAAGCATAAACAGATGATCCAGAAAACTGTTCCCGATTTCAATATATCCTCTTGAATGCGATAAAAAGATAATGACAGCAAAGATCCCCTTAATCGCAATACTCTGTTCTTTTCCAAGATATTCGTTTTGAAAGCTGCTGAAGCTGATTTTATAAACAATCAGGCAAGCCAGAAGCAGAATAAATATACCCATTCAATCCCTCACTCAATCAATTTCCAGGAACAAGATCAACAACAATTTCAGGAGGATTGTTAATCCTCGGCACCCAATGTTCTGAACCTAAACCTGCTGATAGTATACACGTTGCCTTTTCACCGACAAACATTCCTTTTGTATAAGGCGGAAACAGCCCCACATAAGGTGCAAATACTCCTCTTTCAATCAGCGGTATTCTGATCATGCCGCCATGATAATGTCCGCTGAATACAACATCAACCGGATATTTATCTATATAATGCCAGTCAAGCCAGCCTGTAGGTATGTGATTGATTGAAAATTCCGTAGTCCGATAGAGCGGAATTTACATGCAGTATCTGCATTTGTGTTCTGCGATATCTGATTACTTTGAATCAACAATTATGTAATTTCTTCTGATAATCTACAGACTGATTTCCTTGCAAAGATAATGTAACCTTTAAGCGCCTCTTCATCAGTAGCAACAATATCTTTTGCCAGATGTATTCTTCGGCTCAAAAAAGACTCTTGTTTCTGAATCGCAGGATCTCTTTGATCGAATGAGCGGATTTTCTGATCTGGATCATTTGTCATGAGAATTTTCACATAACATCTTATGAAAGAAGAAACAACGTAACTTCAACGAAATATTGGACCGCTAATCTTTTTCACTGTCTGGAAGGATTTCAGGAAAGAACACTCCTGTATGACTGAGTTGAGATTGATGAGATTTACATTCTACTCAGATGGTCAAACAGAGATATCAAAGAAAACGGTATACAATATCGAGGCTGTTGGTGAATCAGATGTGTATCGCTATTAACATAAACAATCACGGACAGTATTCCCTCGAACATAATGGTCAGGAGAAGTCATCAGCAAAAGAACTATTATTTCATATTCCAAACACATAATGTTTGATTCAGTACTAATCCACGATAGTGAGCGCAGTCTCAAGCCAGTGGTTAAAATTTTGTTATTAAAAAGTCACAGCTATGATTCCAAATAACTGAAAGCGCTTCCTGCATACACATTCCAACTTTAAGAAGATTGAACTGCAAGGATATCTGAATCTATTAGTTTTCTATATAATTCGCCAAATAAAACACTGGAGAAAGTCAGGATCATTATTTTATGAAATTTGTATTAGCATTAAACCCTGAAATACAGAGACTGTTGCATCAGTTTCCACGATACTCATCGTATTTTACAAATATTTCCACCAATCCTCTGTAGATTTAGCAAGTAAAGTAATTCAATTTTCAGATATTCGAAGCAATTACCAAGTTAATCAGTAAGGCTCTTAAGTATTTCTAAAGTTCGCTTAATGCCATCTGAAATTGTGTATTGTGCTTTCCAGCCAAACTTTTGTAGTTTTGCACTGTCTAATCTCGCTTTTGTAGCTTTTGAAAAGCCAATCGACTCAACTGAATCCGGCAAATCGAATACGACTTTGGTACTTGTTGCATCGGCAATAGTTTTTGCCAGTTCTTTAAGAGTTATATCCGAAGCTATGTCCGAAACATTATATGCGTCTCCATTTTCTCCACACAGTAATACCGTGAGCAGACCGCTGACTGCATCCGCTGCGTAAGTATATGAATAGTATTGAGTCCCAGCACTTTTAAGAACAATATCTTCGCCTTTCAATGCATTATGTATAAACTGTGACATAGCCTTGGTATCTGAAGACAGCAATGACGGTCCGTATGAACGGGTTAGTCGTGCTATGACAACATTTACACCTTTTTGTGCCTTATAAGCCTGGCAAAGAGCTTCCGAACACCGTTTACTTTCAGGGTATCCAGCCCGCACAGTATTACAGTCTATATATCCACAATAATTTTCTGAAAACAGTTCTGTATCGCCGCGGTTTTCTCCATAGATTTCATTCGAAGAAGCCAGCAGAAATCTTTCCGCATCATACTTGACTGCTATATCAAGAAGATTTTTAGTACCTAATATATTTGTTGTTATCGTTCCAATCGGATCTGTCGCATAAGCTTTGGGATGAGTATTGCTTGCAAGATGAATTACATAAGATATGTTTTCAGTTTCTTCCAATACCAAAGGATTGCTTATATCATGCGATATAAACTGAAAATAAGGTTTTTCATAGTATCGCGCAAATCTATCATGTGCTCGTTGTTCATTTCTTCCCAAAGCGATTATTCTGCAATTCAGTTGTTCTTTGTCATCTTTATAAGCCAACACATCTGACAGTAAACTACCAATCATACCGGAAGCACCTGAGATCAAAATAGATTTATTATTCAGTTTATCCCATGGTAAATGCAGGTTAGCAATTCTTTGGATATCTTCCTTGTATAAGGGATGTTCAAAAAGTTTCATTTCTTCTCCTTCTTCAGCCACTTGATCTCATCGGCCTCAAGATAGGCTTTAAAAATAAACAGATCATCTGTAGTTGTTAATTTGATATTCTTATCAGATCCCGCAGCGAAATACAGCCTTACGCCAAGCTCCGTCATCATCGTATTGGTATATGAGGATCCATAAATACCGATTTCTTTTTCAAATGCTTCATGATACTTTTCATCAAGTAAACCAAACTGGTATGCCTGCGGTGTAGACACTCTTCTGAGGGTTTCTCTTGGTATATATTTAGTCGTAGAGACATCATCATCAATCACGAAGATCTGCTCATTGTAAGGAAGAGATGTGACAGCATTTCCATACTTTTGCGCTTTGGTGATCACATCGGAAAGCACATCTGCGTCTACAAGCGGACGAATACCATCATGAATAATAACAATGTCATCGTTATTAATAACTCCTTCAAGATTGTAAACACCATTGCGTATGGACTCCTGCCCGCTGTTACCCCCGCTTGTAATCCATTTCAATTTACTGATATTGAATTGCTTTGCATAAGCTGCCAGTACATCATGCCAGCCATCTATACATACGACTTCAATTGCATCAATTAACGGATGCTTTTCAAATCCTTCCATTGTATATATTATGATCGGTTTATCATTGACGGTAAGAAACTGCTTTGGAACATCCTGTCCCATTCTGTGTCCTGATCCGCCAGCAATAATCAATGCTATGTTTGCCATAGTAATTTTTCCAAATATAAATCATGTACTATTTAATGATTTATATTTCTTCCTTTCCCCCTGTATTTTATGCCTGCTTAAGCATTCATTCCAGCCCTTAAGTAGGCAGTTTATGCCGAGCAGTTACACGACAACACGGTAATTTCCCAAATTCCATTTGAATGCAACAAAATGATAATGACAGCAAAGATTCCTTTGATTGCAGTGCTTTGGTCTTTTCCAAGATGTTCCTTTTGAAAGCTGTTGAAGCTGGTTTTATAAACAATCAGGAATACCATAAGCAGCCAAAAATAAACTCATTTAATCCTTAACTCAATCAATTCTCAGGGACAAGATCAATAACCACGATTTCAGGCGAATTGTTGATTCTTGGAGCCAAATGCTCGGACCCTAACCCAGCAGACAATATGCATGATGCTTTTTCGCCTGTATACATTCCCTTTGTCCGTGGAGGAAACCATCCTACATATGGTGCAAATACACCTCTGTCAACTATCGGAATTCTGATTATTCCGCCATGATAATGACCGCTGAATACGGCATCTATTTCGTATTTATCAATATAATTCCAGTCAACCCATTGGGTAGGAATATGATTGATTAATAACTTTATCCTTTCTGTATTCTCAAAATCATCCGCGAATTCCTTTTCAATGAGGATAGCATTTTTGTTCTCGGTAAACATATGCGGCTGATGCCAATAGCCCATATATCCCCCCAAACGAAGTTCAGTCCCTTTAAATTCAAAATCAATGTAGTTGTTATTGACTACAGTTGCACCAGCAGCTTCTATATCATGTTTAAGAGTTTTCTTAAAACGTTTTTCCCATGAACATTCATGATTACCGTAACCAAAGTAAATCGGAGCGACATCCTTAATATTAGAGATTAAGCCCAGCATTATATCTTCATTAGAATCATCATTATTTAACATATCTCCACTCATAAAGATAAGATCCGGCTCCTGCGCCTTAATCAATTCAACAAGTTCTTCGTTATTCTCGCCAAACTGTGCATTATGAAGATCAGTTAAATGAACTATACGAATTGATTCCTTCACGCCGAGTTTCAACTCATAGTGTGTAACAGTAAGCCCCTGAAAAGCTATGTAATAATAAAAGATTGCTATGAATAGCAGAACGATAATCATGATTAATACAGCAATTTTCTTTCTATATTTCATAGTGCTCCTATGTTTTTTACAAAACCATATATACACAATTGCATAAAAACAGAACCTTCTCTGCTGTTTGATTCATTTCACTATCCGAAATACCATATTATGGACATCTTTGCGTAAATGAACAACTGTTTAAATAACACACAATGTTTGCTGCATGTATGTAATCGCAAAACCCTAAACAATTATTAAATGCAATAGTACTATCTCATCACCAGCACTGCTGCCACCGTCGCAGTACCAATAAAATCCAATCAAGAACACCTGCAAAACTATCGTAAGCATTAGTTTGCCATAGTCTCCATTAGATTGACATGTGTTTATGCAAATATATTTTATTACTGTCTACCCTTCTCAAAACTCTTGATGGCTTACATAATTAAAGCTTCCAATTCCTCCCAAACATGGTCTGATGTATACGCCTGAGCTCTATTGAAGCCGCATTCTCCAAATCGCATTGCTAAATCTTTATCATTTGCTATCTCTGCAATTCTCGCCGCAAGAGATACATAATCATCTGGATCAAAGAGATATCCATTTTCTCCACTACTAACCAGTTCCTTATGGCCGCGGTTAATGGAAGCAAGAACTGGCTTCCGGCACAACATCGCTTCAATAATATTGAGTGGCATTCCTTCCCTGTAAGAACACGAAACCACAAGGTCAACGGATGGCAGAATTGTCTCGAGATCCGTGCGATAGCCCAACAAATCGATCATGTTCTCGAGATTATTCATCTTGATCTGATTTTTTAAAGTTTGTTCATTAGGCCCGTTTCCAGCTAAAAGAATTTTTATACTTCTGCCCTTTGCTTTTAATAAAGAAGCTGCCGAAATTAATGTCTTCTGATTTTTATTATCATTCAGTTCCCCTGTACACAGAATCATAAAGTCATCAGGGGAATATCCATTCTCCAGTCTCCATCCTATTTGTTTTTCATTTGAGATGGGATGATATCTTTCTGAATCAACACCGATACCATGAATATGTGCAACATTACATGAAAAACGTTCTTTTGCAAATTGATAGTCTTCTTCATTGATTGTAATCAATGTATCGTTCATATGGGCCAAAGTGCGCTCAAGAGGATAAAAAATTAACCAGTTCTTTTTTGAAGCACCGTTATAAAAATGAAAACCATGCGCAATGTAAATAACACGCGTTCCTTTTTTCCTGGCTTTTACAGCTCCAATTCTTGTCAGTACTCCGCCGACCGGTGTATTACAGATAATTACATCATAGTAATTCTGGCCAATAACTTTACGCAATTCACTCAAAGCACGAATGTTTTTCGGATCAAAAGGGCTGCGTTCGAACGGTACTTCGTAAAATTGATCAGCATACTTCAACGATAAGCCATTTTTGACACTCAGATTATCATGAGCTGCTACATGAACTATATGCCCATTATCTTTAAGCTTTTTCATATGCGGCAGATGGAACTGACAAATATGACTCAATACTGTTGCTACATATAAATATTTCATACTCACCCTATTCTCATTCAAGTTACATCGATAAACCGTTTTTCTATTATATTGAAATATGTGAATGCACTACCCAATAAATATCTTCTGCTCTGGCTCTCAGAGCAGTATGTTTCAGATTGGTAATAGCTATACCACTTTCATCTACCTTCGAATTCTGCTTACTACGGATCATACTGTATAAAGTATCATTTATTCTGTCTTCTATTGGAGCGCTGACCAATATTGTCAGCAGAAGACGGTTATTATATGGTATTTCAATGTCAGAAGTATAGCTATGCTCTCCTGAAATAACCAATCCATTCCAGGAAGGTACTCGAAACTCCCAGAAAAACTGTTCAAACCAAGGAAGCGGATTATTGTCTGCCTTGGCATAGAAATCTGCAATAAATTGAGTAAAAACCTGATCCGTTTCCTTTACCAACTTTCGGTTATGAAGGAAAAACTTATATAATGTTGTACAGTATCTGCCGTTAGGTTTAACAGGAAAATCTTTCCTCCCGTTGAATCGCTTGGAATAATATGCGCGACCTATTTCGGAAGCCCATGATTTCACCTCGACATCATAGTTCTTCACCTTATCTAAACAGATCCGCTTCCTGATATCATTAGGATTACTGTCAAGAATATCACCGCAGTTTAGTTTCAGTATTCTTCTGACCGACTCATAATCATCTGATGCACTGCATGATTCAGGAATATCAATGATCGAATGTTGAATTCCCAATCGCTTGCAGATTTCCGCAGCACCTTCACAATCGACTTTTTCAGCTTCGCTGGAACAGTAACTAAAATATGTATACATGTCATAGAGATTGTTTGCGCAGGCAAGTGTAGTCTTGCTGTCACATCCACCAGTTAGTGAAATTGCCGGGGCACTCCACTTTTCGGGAATCAGTTTGAGAGAGTTATGAAGAATAGTACCCGCATCAACTGCCAGTTGATTCATTGTTCGATTTTTTATCTGATAAGGTGTAAAAAAGCGTTCTTTTCTGACAGAACCGTTTGCAAACTGATAACAAATGTTCGGTGTAATCCGTTTCAGCCCATTAAATTGAGACAGATCACCAGGAAGAGAATTTCCCAAAAGATGAAAAAACTTGTAATTTACCAGCTTCCTGACATATTCATCTTCCGGCAAATCTAAAAGTATTCCCGCCATCATGCTGTGGGAAGTAACAAAGATCTCTTTACTATGATCTGTATAAAAAACAGTCTGCATACATGTCGGATCACCGATAAGCTTCAGATCATTTTCGGTCATGATGAAAAACGCAAAAATCCCAGTAAGCTGATTAAAATACTCAAAGAATTTCCCTTCATTTTCAGAAAGACAGCTGCTGCACATCTCCAAAATACGCTGCTCATCATGTTCCAATGTAAAAGGATTATATGCATGACCAATGAGAATGAACGTGCGGGAATCACTACTGAATGTATAAAAATGTTGGAGTGGGTGAACATAAAGGTTACAGAAACCAATTTGTTCATTTCTCCAGTCGCCCATCCATCTGTATTGATTCTGTTCGATCTGTTTTTCAGTCAGAAGAAATCCACGGATAAAAACTTTATGAATCATCAAGTCGCTAAGTTCTGATATCCAATTTAATTGACCCATACATACCTCCGAAGCTACACTGACATTTTTCCCATTGCAAAAATCTTTCTGGTGTCGATCGTACTCACATTGCTGTTTTCTGCTACCAGATTATTTTTTCCCATAAACGCTTTTTTCATAGAGCTGACAGACTTTTCTGGCAAACGAGTCTGAATCAAAACCATACTTTTCTATTGCTGCTTTTACGCTATTGAGATCCACTCTTTCAGTCCTTACGGCTTTTTCAACTGAATCACACCATACGGTCAATCCATCTTCCAGCTTCAGCCAGTGAATACTTCCTGTGTGGAAATCAACTTCATGTGAGAATGTATCTGCAACAACACACGGTAAACCGCTTGCCTGTGCTTCAATCAACACCAGCGGCATCCCTTCATATAAAGACGGCAATAAGAAGGCAGAAGATTTTCTCATCAGTGAATCTATGTCTTTTCGGATACCTAGCAGATGCACATATTCTTCCAATCCATAGTCTTCAATCTTTCTCTTCACTTTTTCATCATATGTTCCGCCTGTATTGCCTACAAGGAGAAAACGAATTTTCCTGCCCCTGTTTCTGAGCTCATTTGCTATTTCAACGGTAAACAGCTGATTCTTCACGGGCGTGAATCTCCCAATTTGAATTACATTTGTCCACTCATCATCTACGTAATCACCAATTTCCTTTTTTCCATAGTTATCAATAAATCTGTTTGTATCAACAGAATTGAAAACAAGATGATAGTTATCCTTATTTATTACTTTTCTGCCAAAGAGAAATTCACCAGCCAACGATGAACAGGCAATGAACTCCGTTGCATTCCATTGAATCAAACGCTGCATCACATGATTGTACAGAATCCTTTTAACACTTTTATGTGCATTGGGATTATCCCCCTCCATCCAATTATGTGCATGTACGAACCTGTTCTGAACTCCGGCAAGTCTTGCTGTCAAGAGCACCATACCGCTATGGAAAAGTTCGTGAGAATGAACAATATCATAATCACCTTCTCGGATTATCTTATACAGTGCTTTACAATAACGGTAGAAGTGTTTTCCGCCTGTCCTCGGAATATGAATACATTCAGAACCATAGCGAATCATTTCATCCTCATAGAAGGCTTTTTCAGCAGTTGTTGTATAGTCAATCTGAAAAACACTTTTATCCGCTTTACGCAATAAATGCATCAGCTGATTTTCAATACCGCCTACATTCATAGCACCAGCTATGATCAATACCTTAATTTTTTCCATATATCATTCAATTACCCTTTTATTATCTATACGAATGAAACGCTGATGCTAATCAAGTTGCGTAGTTACCAGAGCTCTTTTTCCAGATCAACTATAATCATCCCATGACCACCATTGCGCTGATTTTCAGGAGGAGGAGTCATGTAATCACCATATTGCCTTGTCAGAAATTCATCGTATTCCGGCATTACCGGAAACTTTTGCGTTTCAAATGTTAACATTTCAGGCTTACCATCAAACAGGTGTTTTGGAACAACTAATGTAATATTAGTCCAGATAATACCAACAGAAGATGCCTTCGGATTACTTTTCAGCAATGCTTTTTGAATTTTCAGATGCAATCTCTTTCTAGCATCGGCTGGTGTTTTTCTCATTATGGCAATTGCCTTCATAAGAATTGGATTGCTGCGCTTTACTAAATACTCGTAATTGTAGTTAAATAGCACATCATTCATACACAAAAAGTTGCTGAATCGAACAGTTGTTTTTTTGACATAGTAATCCATTTTATTATTGATCGGAATAATAGGAAAAATATCCACCCACACCCCGTGATGTCCAGGATTATTTCTTTCCCATGGACTCATTAATGTTGTTCCATTTTTCCGGATTTTTGTAAAAAGATATCCATAATCAGGATCTGTTTTGCTAGTCTGCAGAAAGTATTGGTCACCAAGATGTTTCTTTGCCACTTCGTTGAATTTTATAAAATCATCGACCGGCATTATAACATCGACATCATCATCCCACGGAATAAAACCATGGTGTCTAACCGCTCCGAGCAATGTTCCGGCCGCAAGATAATACTGTAAATTCTCTTTTTTACAAATATCATCCAAAACTTTCAGAATCTCATATTCACATAGCTGCAGATCCCTTAAGTGTTCATTGTCCATTCTTCTTCCCTCCACAGTTTATTTTATCCTTATCATTATACGGATTAGTGGTACCATCTCCAACCATATTGGTAGAGCAATTAAATTGGTCTTCAATGTATCATTTTTGATTTTCGCTGATTTGTATAACGCACATATTTCCTTTATATATTTCTTCTCATCTTTTTTGCTAAGTCTGAATTTCTTCGATTCAGTAAATGCAGAATATGCACTTCGATAGAACATCCAATTCAGAGTTTCCAAATAAATCGGTTTACAATCTGGTTCTGCATGTCCAAGTGCTGCATACATACTCATATTCGCGTCAAAGAGCTGCTTACCAAGTTCTGCTCTTGCCTTTCTGGATAAGGAGTTCTGGTTTGTATCATCCAGAATATAAAGACAATCCTGAATCACATGTAATTTTGAAATATGAACGACATATTCAAATATGAAGCAAAGATCTTCTGCAATCGATAACCTCTCATTGAACTTGATCCCGTATTTCTGAATAATATTCCGCCTAAACACTTTAGAGTAAAGATGATTGAATTTATTCCGGCGGATATACTCGCAGATATATTGAGCAATCTTCTTTTTATCATCCAGCAAGGCATTATCCAGACACAACTCTCTTGCGTCATTCAGGAATTTAATGCCAAATACAGTAAGATCAGAATTTTCATTTACTGTCTTGTTTATGGTCGCAAAATAATCTGCTGTGACCGCGTCGTCGCTGTCCACAAACAGAATGTATTCTCCTTCACTATGCTTCAAGCCGTAGTTTCTGGCACTGGATACTCCTCCATTTTCTTTTTTGAAGTATTTAATATTGCTGTATTTTTTAGCATAGGCTCGGCAAATTTCGTCGCAATTATCAGTAGATCCGTCATTCACAATAATCAGCTCCGCATTTGAACACTCCTGCATCAACAGACTGTCCAAACAGCGTGCTACAGTGAATTCCGACTGATAAACGGGTATAATCACAGAATATTTCATAACAGTCTCTTACCCGACGTATTTGCGCAGTCGAAAAATAGCCTCTGCCATCAGCAGTACTGCAGTAGATTGTTTATTCTTACAGGCATAAAAGAAGATTTTCCAATGCGCCGAGAAATACTCAATCTGTAATTCTTTAAAAGCATTCTGGTATAACTCCAAATTGAGTAAGTCAGCAATAACTTTTTTCTTTTGATGCAGGGATTGCCTGGATCTTACAACGTTCATAGCCTGCCCGATAATGCTGATACAGATTCTATTTTGCAATGCAGTTGTCTGAACTGGATCATTCGGGTCAATTCTATTTCGAATTTCACCGATCATATGATTCCACCTGTCAATATGGCTGACATTATAGCTTGAAGTTGCAGTTCTATCATTATTCGGTTTGCGATAATGATAGTAGAATTGGTTGATATAAACAATTCTATGAGAAAGCAAGAGATAATCCAGATTAAACAGCCCGTCCTCATTGGTTCCTATATATTGATTGTCAATAAATTCAATTTCTCGGACATAATCCGCACGATAAAGCTTTGCCCATGCTGTAGAAAAACTATCGGCAAGTTCAGGATGCCGAAGCTCTTCACCATATAATCCAATCAACCTCCGCCTCAGGGTATTGCGAATTTCATCTTCTTCAAAAATCATGTCATGATCAAAAAGCTGTCTTTTTGCTGATCTATTTTCATACTCGCGCACATAGCTGTACATAACCATGTCTGCATCTCTAAGCTCGATTTCTGAAACACATTTTTCAATTGCTTCCCGATCCATCCAGTCATCGCTGTCAGCAAAGCAAACATATTTGCCGCTCATATACTTCATTCCGGTATTTCTTACAGCTGAACAGCCCTTTTTTGTTTCGTTTAGGATTTTTACCCGATCATCTTTATATTGGTATTTTTCACAGATTGAAAGACTGCTGTCAGTAGAACAATTATCTATCAAAATCACTTCAAGATTGCTGTATGTCTGGTTTAGAATACTATCCAGACATTGTTCCAAATAATCTTGCGAGTTATATACAGGAATAATAATAGAAACCAACTCTCCCATAGAAACTCTCCTCCTACTATATAGGGACTGGGTGTAATACCTGACGTCCTACCAGGATCACATCCTCTTCGTTATACATATTTATTAATAAAAAGTGCGGTTCCGTTATTACGGATAAAACTATTATTTGTAATTCTTCAGATACTCCTTATACGGGGTATCTGTGGAAACGATAATCACCTCATGAAGCTTACCCTGTGTTTTATCTTTAGGAAATTCCATATAATTCCCATACTGCTGCCGAAGTATTTCATCATAGTTTCTTGGAATAGGGATCTCCATGAACTCAAAAGGTACATGAATGATATCCATCCAATCTTCCAGAGGTCTTCTTGATTTTGGGCAATCAAAAACAAGCGTCCTGTTCCCCCACATTTTTGCGTTTTTATCAGAATACTTTCTCAGATTATTTTCATATCTGATCATTGCTTTTGTTTTGTCACGGTGAGCAATTGTCACAACCGTATTAATGGCGGCTTGTTTCAACGATATCTTTAGTGGCTGTTGCTTGAAATTTATAGGTTGTTTGTTCCTCATTACTGTCCGGTAAATCATGTTCAATGCTTTCTGCGTCTTATCTTTAAACTTATTTTCAGTAATACCATCCAGCGGAAAAATATCTATAAATACTCCTTTGTTGCAGTCAAACTGCTTTTCCCATGATGAGCATGCAGTTGTATTGCTGTTTCTTATTCGGACATGTGTTCTCATAATAGCCTGATCTGTATAACCGGTCTGCAGAAAATACGGATGGGCGAACTCATTTGCCAAATTTATCAGTTTGTCATAATCTGATCTGAGCATATAAAAGTCCATGTCATCATCCCATGGAATAAAACCTTTATGTCGAATAGCCCCAAGCAATGTCCCGGCTCCCGCAAAATATGATAGCCCATGTTTTTTGCAAACTCGATCAAGTTCATTGAAAAGGTCAAGCTCAATTGCCCATATCTCCTTCATTTGCTTCGACACTTCATAGTCACATATTACCTCAGGTTCCAGAAACTGATCTGGAACTTCGATGTTCAATTCAATCATTAGGTATTCCTCCATTGAATTCAAAAGTTAATACAGATATGATAGCTTATTCCAAGTATCTGTAACATTTCAGTAGTTGCAATCATATAACATCCAGCAAATTATCACTGACTTTACATTTCTAATTTACTTATTTTTGTAATAGATTTTAGTATTATGCCTGAAAACACAGGCATAATAACTGCTGCCAGGATGTAACCGGGCAAGTAAGGTGGAAAATTCAATAAAATCATATAACTCTGATGGAAGAGATATATCTCGTAAGTAGCTGTGCCAAGAAGAGTAAATCCTCCTTGCAGTATCGAAAGTGTGTCCCCGCTCAATTTTTCCAGGATAAGAATAAACACGATCATCAAAGAAACAGCGAACAATCCTCTTGATAAATAATACATATATGGCGTATGCGAAACCCATGATTGAAAAGGATCAGAGAGCATCTGCACAGCAGTAAATATTAATCCGATTGCTGTCATTATGCCAAGATGCAATCTGCTGATTGTTTTATCAGAATACTTTGCACATAATGCCCCGAGGATGAATACAGGAAGCCTCTCAATTGCAATCCTGAAATCACGGTAACGCTCAAAATGTGTATCAAAAAAGAAAACAATAGCAAGAAAGACAATCAAGAAAACAAACATCTTATATCTATCTTTTACCGCATCATTCGAAATAACTTTGAAAATCAGCGGAAAGAATATATAAAATATTAAAATGCCTGCAACGAACCAGTATCTGGTACTGCCATACAATACCCAAGATAGAAACGTATAATCCTGTACAAACTTCAGAAATCCGTGCTTTGCAATAATCAGATCATATAGAAAGTAAGTTATCCCGGCAATTACAATGTATTTAGGAAGTAACTTTATGATGCGTTTTTTCAGAAAAGTCTTAGCATCATTATTATTACTTAAGGAATACCATAACCCAAATCCAGAAAGAAACATGAAGATATCTACACCTACAGTAAACAAGTGCAGCAGACTGCCGAGTTTAATTCCCGGCAGACCATTATATCTGCGTGCTATATCCAAATGACAGAAGGTAATCATTAAAATAGATATTCCCATCAAAATCGTTCTGTATTTGCTGATCAGCTGCAGTTTATAATTCCTATTTTCCTCATTCATGTACGTCAGCAATCCTTAAAGTAGTTAACAAGATACTGCTTAGCGAAAACCCTGTCACATGCTGCACGCTTTTCGTCAGGCATATTTTTCAGAAGATCAATTAATATATCTGTTGTCACACGTTCATCACTCGTAAAAATCTTAATATAACTCGGCGTGCATGAATAAAGCGAAGAAAGATAGTAATCAAGACTATATCCCCACGGTGTAATCTTCTGCTGTTGTGCAAAATACTCTGAAATAGCATCATAGATCACTGTTGAATTGTAATTCTTTCCTTCTTTATTAAGGGCTGCTTCAATCAATTCTGTACAGAGATTGCCTGCTCCTTTTCCCATTCCCATAATACTTGCATCAAGAATTGTGTCATGTTTGGCATTGAAATCCAGGAACGCAAGTGCATTTGAATAAGCCATCTGCCTGTTATTGTGAGCATGAAAACCCAACACCATGGACATAGACAGATGTGTATCTGCCAAATCAAGTTTATGGCGAAGATCCATATTATCCATCTGGCCGAAACTGTCAACAACATAAAAGCCTTTCGCTTCCGGCAATTCTTCATTGCACATCCTGATCAGATCTTTATATTCATCATCGGTGTATCGCATCGAAACCATCGGCTGAATGTAGAGATCATAGCCTTTTTCTAAGATTTTTCTGCCTTGTTCAACAAACCTGGGAACATGTTCCTTATGAAAGGCAAGTCTGATTCCATCAATACCTTGATTATTTCTTGGCTGCAAAAGATCCATATTAAATGTGCCATAATCAATCATTGCCACATACGTAACACCTTCTTTTTTTCCTGATGATAAGAGTGTTTTTTCAATCGATACTTCATTGTTAAAACACGTCCGCCCTTCTGGACTGCCTTTCTTTTCATCAATATATCCACATTCGATATATTCCACTCCAGTCTCCTCAAGAATCGATTTGATTTTTTGCATTCTTTCAGATCCATAATCAAAATTCAAAACAATACCGCCATCGCGCAATGTGCAGTCAAGCAAACTGACTTTCCGTGTCTTTGGTGCAGACTGCATGATTCTCTCGGCCACTTCCAAATCATTGTCAGTTGTAATTTTAAAATTTCCTGTATGCCCCTGAACGATTCTTATCTTGTAGCCAAGTTTCAAAATCAATTGTGTTGTGCCTGTGATAGATGCTTTTGCCTCATCAGTAAAGCTATCCAAGGCTTTTTTTAACAGCTCCACATTAAAACCAGAAGGTGTCTGACCATTGAAAAGCTGAGTTCTGTCAAGTGTTCCTTCAAGATACCTGTGATCAGAAGAAGTATGAATTGTATCTGTCGTGGGTACTACAGTAAGAGCAAAATGATCCTCTAGCGTTGCATCTATACAATCATTAATCATCTGCTGTCTGACAAATGGACGGACTGAATCATGGCAGATTAAAACATCATCAGAAGATATTCCATTCTCCTGAATCACTTTTTCCATGATATTTGCAAACGAGTCCAGGCGCTCCTTACCACCGCTCACAATTGTAATTCTGTCTTTTTCATCATCAGACAGATAGCTGTCAAACAAGCGAATGGCATAATCCATCCAGTCCGGATGCACAGCCACATATATTCGGTCAAAGCGTTCGTTTCTCAGAAATTCCCGTAACGTCAAAATAATAATAGGTGTACCTGCAATAGTAATAAATTGCTTGGGAACAGAATGGTTTTCCATACGTTTTCCAATTCCGCCAGCTAATATTGCGCCGTAGATCATATGCTCCTCCTGTTTTTTATTTCTACTCATCAAGTTTTAAATACTTAGGGGAAAATTCATCGACATAACCATAATCAATTGGTTCAACTTTACGAATCCAATTCAAATCAATATCAGAAAAGTCACTAAATATCTTCATGTACTTCTCGTTGTAAAATAGGTATTCTTTTATTCTCTGATTCGTTGTCAATAATTTCTTGTTATAGCAAACTGCTTCAAAATAGCGTAGCGTTCCCCCCCCTTGTCCGGGCTGAAGAATTTCAAGAATGCAGTTGCTCTTTAACATTTTTTGAAGAATTTCCGAATAGGAAACTCTTTTTCTAAGAAGATTTATTCCATCCGGAAAATCCTGGCTTCTCTGTGACTTGTTCACTCTAGGACACATAAACTCACAAGAAATACTATTTTCACTGAGATATTTCAGTATTTCTATAATCTTATCACCCCTGCTTCCGACAATTGATCCAGCAAAGAAGATATCATTTTCAATTTTCTCTATGCCCAGCATCTGATGTTTTGAATAATAATTTAATCCAATATATCTCCAGTTATTCTCTCTCGCATCAATTGGATCAAAAGTCAAAACTGAATCCCATGGAAAAGAATTAAACTTAGACTTGATAGTATAATTGCTAAACGTAATAGAAGAAACAGAATTCAGCAAAAGACAATAAATCTTCAATTCTGGATTTTTTATTTTACAGTCCTCAAGAAATCGGAGATCAAAACGTCGTAAAGCAGTACCAATCACCAACAGTTTCTCAAAGTCTATAATGTCTCTTAACATATTGTCCTGCCAAGGCTGAACTTTCTGATCAGTATTTCCATAGTGCAATCCAAGTTTTCTAAGTACTCTGATTAGGAATGTTTTGATATATGCAGGTTTATCTGCATACACAACCTTATACTATGGTTTATCTATCACTTCATTAAACAGTCCATAATTCTTAGTAGTATCACTACCTATAATTCCAATCATCAAATATCTCCGATCTACAAAAAAACTTAACCAAATGTGCAAAATAATTGATTTCACAAATTGGATTTCGAAAGAGATATCGCCTCAGTTTAATATTTTGTAAGGATATTCATTATTTCCTATCCATTTTCTTAAAACCTGTAACTCTATTTATTGTAATTGATCCTCTTTATACATCTGAGTATCAGTCGGAAACTAGTATCCTTCACTTTATTGTCGGTTTTGAATGTTCATTTGATAGATTCACCCATATGTAAATCAGTATTTATGCATCAGTAATTGATGCAGTTTCTTCCTACAGCTCAATGAAAATACCACTAATTATTTATGTTGAATCTGGTTAGTTTTCATTTTTTTGACAATATTTTTTAAATCTGTTCTCAATCCTTGATTCATTGCAATTTGCCAAAGAAGATGGCCGCTTGAATTCACTTCAATTAATATCCACTCGCCATTCTGAAGAGCAAAATCCCAACTGCAATATCTATTTTCAGGTATTAATTTAGCAAGCTTAATTCCTAAGGATTTCACTTCGTTCCATTTAGGAATAACATAGTTTCTAAAATCAACTTTCGTATCTGGATGCTCTGCATATTCATGGCCTAGTTCATCAGCAACTTTCAATAATTTGCCGGTGTTAACATCAACAGCTGCAAAAATCCCACCAGCAGCCCCGTTATCAACAATTGAATCCCCAACTCCCATTCTTAAGCACGGATATCTGCACTCAATATGATCGCCAAAGTTAAACGTCACAATTCTCACCGTATTCACAGATTGAGGATGCAACCTAGATAGTTCTTCATCTTGACTAATTAGTTCTTCAATAATGACTGGTTTATCGGAATAATCATTTTTGATCATATTAATTACTTGATATAATTCCATGTTCGAAATATCATACTTATTCACACCGTTACCTTGACTTGCATCAATTGGTTTTACTACAAAACATTTGTGTTTTTCAAAAAAACTATATAGGTTTTTTTCTTGTTCAATTTCATTATTTAAACAGCAAACATCACGTTTGTAATATGGTTTGAAATACTCATATGTTTTGTATTCATTCCAAAACAGATCAGGCTTTTCATTCAGTTTCTCTGTGAATCTTTTCAAACGCTCGTTATCTCCTACAAACTGACTTTTATAATCATCATTCTTCCCTTCAAAATGAAATTGGAAGAATTCCTCAAACGCCATTCCATATCGAACTTTTGCATCTACCATTTCCTTTGCAATTGTCTTTGAGTCTTTATTTATTTTCACATTATGAAATTTTATAAATCTTTCAGCATACTCTAATTGCTCAAAATACTTTTTTTTCAAAAACCAATCTTTTGAAAGAAGAAATTTGTATATTGGCGACAACTTAACACTTCGTTTAAATTCCTCGTTTATGTTCACTTTTTCACCTCGATATTTCAAATTAAATATAATTCACCATTTATCAAGCAATCCTTTGGAACGCATATATTTCCCGAGCTTTTCATATCTTTGAGGTTTTATCATCTGAATGCTTAAATCACAACCTCTATTGATCTCTAATACCCAATATTGATTAAACTCATCAATGGCAATATCCCATGCCATAAAGTTATAATACGCAAAACATTTATGTGCATTTATTATGTAGTCTAACAAATCATGCCATCCAGGTATTTGAAGACCTTTTATCAAGACGTTTGTATCTGGATGCATGGTAAAATGATTTGATGGATTTACAATCTGTCTTGCTTCGCTGAGCACACCTGTCTCTAAATCAATTAAGGAGAACAACCCACCACTGCTGATGTTATCTACTGGAGCACTGGTGTCAGAGCCAAAACGATGAAATGCTAATAAAACATCAATATCATTATCATTGGAAACGCAAGTAACAACTCGTATCGTATTCGTCGAACCTGAATATACATTTCTAGAATATTCAGCTGAACTGATATATTGAATGAATATATAATTGTCACATTTCGATAGAATAGTTAGCAAATCAGCTTCACTTATCATTTCATGATTCATATAATATTGTCCATTTTCAAATTCAAGTAAAGAAATCCCTATTCCACCGCCAACGCTTCTAACAGGTTTTACAATAACCTTTTTTTGTTCGCGTATAATTTGTGTTATATCTACTTTTTTTCCCAATTCAAGGTCTAAGAAGTTGCCACCTTTTTCCCAACAAAATATTCTTGGCACATTGACATACTTGCCAAATAATCTTTCAAAGACAAGTTTATTACCAAGAATCGATGCATATTCACCATTAATATCTTCCAGCCTAAGTCGCTCTTGATAGCTGATATACTGATGGTAATCATTTTCTTTCAAATTGAAAGAAAAATAATCCTGATCAGTAAACCCAATGAGGTTATATCGCATTTTGGTTTTCCATGGTATTTGAATGTTTACACTCAAATCAACTTTATACTTATGCTTGTAAATCTTTCTGATCCACCTAAGCACACTTCGTGCTCTTTTTGTTATTATCATATCTACTAATCCTCGACAATACCAACTAACATACTTGCAATTTCATTAAACATTCTTATCCTTGTTTCAGTTGTTCCACCGGCAATATGAGGTGTCAATTGAAGATTCGGAAGATTCGGCAACTGGCTAACCACACTATCATCAACATCAATATCCAAACACACATAGAAATCTCTGCTCTGTTCAGCCTTTTCAACTAGAGCCCGAAGATTTACAGTTGGCAGACGTGATACACTCACAAAAACAGCATCTTCTTTCATAATAGAAACAACTCGCTCAGAGATCAGGTCTTTTGTACCTTCGTTGTTGGGAAGATTGACAGATATATAATCTGATTCTGATATAAGCTGATCGAATTCTCTGTATGTCATTCCATCCTTATGGAGGTCAATATGATTTTCAGGGTGCGGAGTCCAGAAAAAAACGTTCATCCCAAGCATCTTTGCCATAAGCATGATTTCTCTGGATATGTTTCCTGCGCCGATAACTCCTAAGCTCTTACCGTAAATATCTCCAGGCTTTTTACTAAGTTGTTTATTATTCTTTCCCTCCAGGTAAAGATTCTTTCCTTCAGCAAACCGCTTAGTACAGGAAAGAAAGCATCCAATTGTATACTCAGCTACTGAGCGTGCATTAGCTGTTGGAGTATTGATAATCGTTACATGCTTCTTTTTGTTTTCAGGGACATGAATGTGATCCAGTCCAACAGAAGCTGTTGCAATGATACGTGGATCATCAATTCCCTCAAACATATCTTCATTTATTCTCTGCGATGTCCCAATGATAACTCCATCATACTCTTGAAGAATCATTTTCATCTCAGTGTTATTCGGTCTGGATTTTCCTTTAGGATGTACTGTCAAAACAATGCCTGCCTCAAGCAGGCGGTTAATGGCTTCCTTAGGATAATCATCAAAGATGCAATATATATTCATGCTGTAATATACCCCATTTTAACTAAACATATTTTATTTACATGCCTGATGCTATTTACTGACCAGATCATGCTGTGAGTAAGTTCGGTTGTATTTCATCTATAAAAGCAGAGAATACTCTGGTTAAGCCTAAGCTGCAGAGCAGCAACGGTTATACGTTATCCAGCCTTTTTGCTTTGGCAATGCATTGATACATTTTGATTAGTTGCTGTTTATTTTTCTCTTTATCATATGTTTTCTCTGCATGTTTGTGCCCTAGTACTGAGTATTGTTCTGCAAGCTCTGAATCCTTAAATAATTTGCAAATATAATGTGCCATTATATATGGTTCGTTGAATGGATACAGAAATCCATCTTTTCCATGTTCAATCATCTCAGGCATTGCACCGACAAATGAAGCGATACTTGGAACTCCCAGAATCATTGCCTCGCCTAATGTTGTAGATTGATTTTCCAAGGAAGATGCAGACACAAACACATTGGACTTAAGCATTCTTTCCTTCACTTGCTGTTCATTCAAATAACCGAGAAACTTAATATGTTCCGAAAGATTTAACTGCTCAATTTTATTCTGAATAATCCAGTTATAATCAGGCGCCGCATCCAAAACCATCTTTTTGATATGTGTATAATTCCGAACAGGTAATGTATTTGCAACTACAAATACTTTCGTATCCGGAAATTCATTAACTACTAATGGCAGTGCATCTAAAAACTTATGAAATCCTTTAATTGGATAGGAGTGGAGGATATAGATGCTATGCGGTTCACAGTTTTCATAAGACCATCTGTCTTCTGTATAGAATGAATCTCTAAGTATCAGACCGCTGTCAAATGTTGTACAGTGAGGATTAATCGACCAGGCTACTGCATTTCCCCATTTGCTTCCACCCATGACATATTTCACATGCTTGAGTACTTTTTGTTCTATTTCCGCTCTTTGCTCAAATGATTTTTTCTGAAGCTCGATGCTTGTTCCGCCTTTATGAATTAATCTGAGAGTTTTATGCAGGAGATTATCCTTACAATATTTCTCTTCAAGTCCAGCATATACATGATCTTTCAGATATGTCATTGCCCCTTGGATTGTTACGACTGTTTTGTTAACATCTGAACATTTAGCCATTGCCCAGGAATGTTCAAACTCTGTGCCATAAATATGAACCACGTCTGGGTTTTCATTGTTCAGAATTCCTTTAAATACTTCTTCCATTTCAGCTACTGCTGATCTTTTAGAAATGTAGTAGGTAACATCATTCACAATATACTTTTGTGTTTCATTAACATCTGACGCAGTGGTACATATAACCAGTTCATATCCATTTTCTTTTACGGCTTTCATTGCACCAGAAATCCACCCACCAAATACGGTTGGTTTCTTTTCTAAATGTACTGCCAGCTCAGGCATGATGATGTTAACAAGCCATAATATCTTCATGGATATTTACTTCTCTTCTTTCTTTAATGTGATGCCTACGTAGATCTTGTTTCCTTCTTCATCATAGAAATATGCATTCTCATAAGGTGAGAATGTTAATGCTCTCAATCGATCAATGACATCACGATACGTTGCTTTCTCGTCAAGGTCAAGCTTGCATAATTCATCAAAGTCTTTTTTGTAGTTAATATTGCCTTCACTATCCATTTTGACAGGTGTATATGTGCTGTTCAGAATCTCTTCTAAATGTTCATCCATTAATTCCATCTCTGTTTCAAGAATTCTGTTATAGACATCTTTTGATGTTTCATACGGATAGATTTCTAACTTCTTCTGATAAAGGATATCCCCGTGATCAAGTTCTGCATCCATGAGGTGGATTGTTACTCCGATCGGTTTCTTATTAATAATACTGAACACCTGAGGGAACCAGCCTCTGTTATATGGGTTATATCCCGGATGTACATTGATACATGTATAGTTTTTTACCATGTATTCAGGGAATAACTGTTTGCAATGAAGAGAAATGAATAAATCATAGGAATCAAAAAAGGATTGATCCTGGTTCTTTAAAAGAACAGGTTTCATCAATCCGTTTTCTCCATATTTCTCTTTAAATGCTTTATTCCAGGAGGTATAGTAAAAATCAAATTCTGCATCAATATGAGATTTGTGATTCAGAATACGGATGAAATTATCATAGATGTAACTGTTATCTGTAATAATACATACTCTCATGGATCATAACCTCCTTTTAAAGTTTTGAATGAATTACGATGTCACAGATCTCATCTACTGTTTCAAGAGGAAGATCCGGATAAAGAGGAAGCGTTAATACCTGTTCTGACAGTCTTAATGCAACAGGTGTTTCACTGCCATGATTTCCAAACCACTCATTATTGTTGGTTAACGGATAGAAGTATTTTCTTGCAAAGATGTTATGTTCTTTTAATTGATCGGCTACATGATTGCGGTCATATCCGTTTGATTCGAAGAATACAGGGAAATAAGCATAGTTGGAGTCTACTTCAGCCTGTTTCTTCCATATTCTTAAACCATCAATATTGCTTAAATTCTTTTGATATCTCTCTACAACATTCTTTCTTCCGGCTTTGTATTCTTCCAGATGTCTCAGATTGCATAATCCCATTGCAGCGTGGAATTCACTCATTTTGGCATTACCTCCGGGGAAAACAATTCTGTCTTCACCGGGAATACCGAAATTCTTGATGTAATATAACTTGCTTTGCAGTTCCTGATCAGCACATGTTACAGCTCCGCCTTCAACGGTGTTGAATACCTTTGTAGCATGGAAAGAGAACATTGATGCGTCTCCGAAACGTGATACATTTTTACCTTTATAGCTTTCACCAAAGGCATGAGCAGCATCATAAATAACTTTGAGGTTGTGCTTTTTAGCAATGCGCTCTATTTCTTCCACATTGCAGATATTTCCATATACATGAACAGGAATGATTGCACTTGTTTCTGGTGTAATCAATTCTTCTATTTTATTTGCATCCAATGTACATGTATCAGGCTCAACATCACAGAAAACAGGCTTGATGTTATTTCTGATAATTGCATGCGTAGTAGATGCAAAGGTATACGGAGTTGTTATGATTTCACCCTTTAAATCCATAGCTGCAATTGCATTTTCCAATGCAAGATGCCCATTGGTAAAAAGTGTTACATGATCAATATCCAGATACTCTTTCAGTTTCTTCTCTAATTCAATGTGTTTCTCTCCCATGTTGGTAATCCAGTGAGATTCCCACATGGATGAGATTTCCTGAATATACTCCTCCATAGGAGGAAGAGATGTTTTTGTTACGTTAATACGGTCTGTCATATTTTCGTTCCAATTAATATACAAATTCGCTTTATTCATCAGTAATTACAGCAATGATCTGTCCTTCATAATCAGCATCATTAATATCTTCAACTTGATTTCCACCACCGACTTCATTCACATACTTACCTGCTATCACAACTCTTCCAGAAGGATCACTGACATCTCTCAAAAACCACTCGTATGAAATATCCGCATGTCCTATATCCACTGCTTGATAACCTGCTAAAAATAAATCATAAGCTAAAACAGTTGCTGTCGGTCCAAGTGCGATCAGTATCAAATCATCCTTCGATGCTTTATCTAATGTTGTTGTATATATCTCTTCATAATGTGAAAATGCATTTTCAGCTGGGCAAAGTATTCTTCTAATGCTTTTTGCATTATCTAACAAATCGTTTCCAACCCCCATCCGACTCTTTTCACCTTCAACCAAAATCACACTTCTTCCGTCCCATATTTCTTTCAGAAGACAAATTTGATTTAAGCCATCATGACCGTCAGGAGTTGTCTTATAGAATCGAGAAATATCAGCTGAATAATATGTTTTTCCAGGAAGTAGAAGATTGAGGATACTTTTAAGATATTTCAGCCTGTATTCGGGATATGTTCCAAAATTCGAGTTGAAAATCCACTCGCTGATTCCAATTAACATATGGTCGCTAACATCTGAGCGTAAAACAGATGCCAAACGTTCGCCTAATTCCTTATCATTTTTTTGAAACCCAATTCCTTTACCGAAAATCAGCCCTATTTCGCCATCCCCAAATCTGGCAATCGAGCATTTATTTTGAACAATTGTTTCCAGCGTTTCTTCAATACCCTTAATTTCCGGCAATTCATTATGCTCACGATATTTAGCCATCAGATACGCATCAAGTTTAACGTTATACCAATGCTTGATACGATTATTCTGTGTAATAAGCCATCGTTTCGTATGTCTTAATCTTGTAAGTTTATAACGATTTAGTACTTTTTTTCTGATTAGGGCCTTTATTTTTCCCATATCCGTTACCTTCCTAATGGTCAAAATGAATATTAAAGATCATAATCGGACTTTTCTTCTAAAATCGTTGACGCCAGGCATACGCTTCCATATGAGGAATGCCTCCACGGAAGCATATGGGAATAATCTGAATGCAGCGAATTATCTTCAGTCCGGTGTTTTTCAATGCTGATTGTTGTAACCTGATCGCAACTGTCATTCCAAACATCGCTTCCATCAGAGTAGACTTCATTCATATCAAATGTGAAGTAATAGTTGCCCGGAATCATTCCTTGTAATGATATTTCGATCCGATCATAATGTTTTTCATTAGGACCGGCATTTCCCAATCCGATCGTAGTGAAAGCCGCAACAACACCGCTTTGATGATAGAATGTGCAACGCAGTACTAAATCCTGTATATCCGCATTAGCCGAAGTTTCCCAATAAAAATCAAAGATCATATTTGAGTTCTGAAGAAAAACACAATTGTCTTTTCCTACAAATCTCATCAATGTCATTTTGACAGTTTTTGTCACCCACCTATTTCGTTCGAAAGCAGATAAATCAACAATACTGCCTTCTCCACCACCTTGCTTCAAATAAATCCCGATAGCTTCATCTACTGAACCGTCGAAGATATTATGTCCATGATCCAGTACAATACAGCGATCACATAATCTTTGAATTGTTCCCATATTATGACTAACGTAAAGAATTGTCTTACCGGAATTATGAGCGGCATCATTCATTTTACTGAGGCACTTACTTTGGAATTTCGCATCACCAACAGCCAAAACTTCATCCATAATCATGATTTCGCTGTCTAAATGTGCAGCTACAGAGAATGCAAGTTTTACATACATACCTGATGAATAACGCTTTACCGGTGTGTCGATAAATTGTTCCATCTCAGCAAACTCTACAATTTCGCTAAACTTCGAATCGATTTCTGCTTTTGTCATGCCTAAGATTGCACCGTTAAGATAAACATTCTCTCTTCCCGTGAGTTCAGGATGGAAACCTGTTCCTACTTCCAACATCGAAGCTACACGTCCACGAAGCCGTATTTCACCACTGGTAGGTGCAGTTACCCGCGAAATAAGCTTCAGCAGAGTTGATTTTCCTGCACCATTATGCCCGATAATGCCAACAGCCTCACCTGGCTGTACATCAAAAGTAACACCGTCTAATGCCTTGAATAGCTCGCCATAGCGATGTTTATTTGTTCCAATTTTCAGATTAGGATCTTCTTTTCCTCTTAACTTTGCAATTTTGCTCTGTATTTCTGCATTCAAAGTTGTGCCGCCAATTGCACCTAATCGATATTCTTTTGTTACATGATCTATTTCAATCATTGGCTTTGACATTGACAGTACCTCTTACTTTCTCATTAATACGGTTTCCAGTAATCTTCGTTTGGACTCTATATAGGCAATAATTCAGATAGGAGAAGAACAATCCTTGTCTTTCTTCTTTAAGAAGATTCGAATTGATAAAGTTCACTTCATCTTTCCTTTTGCCTCTTTTTGCCAGATAAAGCTGCTCAGGAATCAATTGCCTTATTACATCACTGCCAATATATTCTCTGACTTCCTGCAATAAAGCACTATCTTTTTTTCTGATTGCTTCTGACAATAACCTTTTTTGATTATGTCTGATCATAGGTGAGAGATCATATTTTCCATGATAGAATGTTTCTACAGCTTCAGCGAGATTTATATTCTCCATACATCTCTTTTTTTGTGTTGTTATCGAATTGTAATTGGATGCACCTGCAATACTTCGTGAACGGTATACTCCTAAACATTCATCCATCACAAATACCGGACCGAAATCTTGAGTAATGAACATATCCTGGAAATCACAAACATTTCTCGATGATAATAATAAAGGATGATACTTATTACCCGCTTCTTTGAAGTAATTACGGAAAACAGATCCAAAGTCAGAATACTGTCTTCCATTTAAAAAGTCTTCGATATAAAACGGTTTGTTTAAAACATCAGCGGATATATCAAAACCTTTTTTATTATCATTTTCATCAATCACTAATCTTTTATGACTGACTCTTGAATACTCTTTATGTGTATCTAAAAAGTCCACAAGAATCTGCAGTCTGTTTTCATTTAACCAATAATCATCACCTTCAAGATATGCAAGATATTCACCTCTGAATAACCCCATATCTATACAGTTAGTGAGTTTCTTACATCCGCCTAGATTCTTTTCAGGATAATATGTTCTGATTAATTCAGGATATCTTTCTTTATATTGATTAATGATCTCCTGAGTTTTGTCAGTAGAACAATCATCTGCCACAATCACTTCAACAGGAAAAGTAGTCCTCTGCATGACAATACTGTCCAATGCCTGGGCTACATATTCTTCCTGATTGTAAGTACTGAGATATACAGTTACTTTGATATCATTCTCTGACATATTGATTAATCTCCGTGAGTATATATATTACACTGTATCCATGAATGTTTTCTCTACCCTGCTGAATAGGATAATACCTAAAAACAGGATAATCAAAGTCACAATCCAACTGATTCCATAATAGGCCCAGTCAATCTGACCGATTCCAAGATATGCATATCTGAAGATGTTAATTACAGAAGTCACCGGATTCAGCATATACAAAGTATGGTATTTTCCACCCGGTGCAAATACACTCATTGAGTACATATCATACGCAACAGGTGAAGCATACATCCAGAGCTGAACACCGAAAGAAACTAACATACGTAAGTCACGGTATTTTGTTGTTGCTGCAGAGATAATCACACCGCAGCCAAGACTCAGCATAGCCAACTGCAGAAGAATCAAGGGTGTCATCAATATGTACCAGTTTGGATGTACTCCCTGTCCTGTCACTGCATAATAGATCAGAAACACAATCATGAATGCATATTGAATTACAAAATCAATTAACT
Organism: Erysipelotrichaceae bacterium; assembly: GCA_030525525.1. GTDB lineage: Bacteria > Bacillota_I > Bacilli_A > Erysipelotrichales > Erysipelotrichaceae > Bulleidia. The sequence continues at coordinate 10,392 of JAUNEN010000003.1, read as the reverse complement.
TGGACAATGCGGTAGAAATAGGCATTACCAGTCGAGGAAAATATACTTTTCCTAAAATACCGGCATTTGCTATAAATGTTGATGATGTACCGGTTAAAACACTTGAAAAATAATGCCAAACAACATTGCCGGATAGATAGAATATAAATGTCGGCACTCCTGCAGCTGCCAAACCTGCAATGTTTCCAAAAATCAGTGAGAATACTACAGTCGTTAAGAATGGCTGAATAATAGCCCATGCAGGTCCTAATATAGTTTGCTTGTATAATGAAATGAAGTTTCTCTTAACAAAGAGAAAAATCAAGTCTTTATAATGAAATAACTCTTTAATCGGCAGATCAAACCATCCTGATTTAGGTTTGATTACCGTCAGTATTTCTTTCTCTTCCATAGCTTATTTCTCCAAAACATCTAATATTCTATTTGCAATGTACTCAGGTGTACAGTCTTTAAATTCATCTAATATATACTTTCTGTCTACAACCTGTCCTTTAGTAGACTCACAGAATTGAATAAACCGATCTGCAGCTTTATTTATATCAGGATCACCTTCATACAGATTAAGAGCTAAAGGATACCTTCTTGTGTAGTAAAGAGTGGGACAATCTTCAAATTTAAAAAAGTTAACAACTGGCTTACCTGTATTAATATACTCAAGTGTTTTAGAAGGCATATGCACAGGCACACTGTTACCTATATTAATAAGAATGTCAGAATCTGCCATCGCCTGTAGGGCAGCTTCATACGGTTGCTGAGGAAGTGTAATAATCTCTGCTCTTGATTCAATCGAGAACCTCTCTTTTAAATATTCACATTCTTTGCCCATGAATGTAATCTGAAATCTGTCATCAAGTTTTTCAACAATCTTCAAAAAGTATTCTGGAGAGCGGATATCAGAATATAACCATCCGGTAAACAGAAGCTTGATCCTTTTCTTCTGTTGATACATTGAACCTGGCCCATGTTTATTTATCATAGGGAAACCCACAGAAATCTCATTAACCTCATTCAAATCTATTCCATGTTTCTTTAACGCTTCAAAGATAAACGGAGTCGAAATGATTGCATCCTGATTGATCAACGTTTTATTCAAGGTATTGGTTCTATATTTGGTTTTAATCCCATTACTAATTACTGCAGGCGGATCCATTAAATAGAGGATTTTTCTGACCTCCTTTATCCTGGATGCACACACAGCCATTGAATATGGTTCACATGTAGAAATCACAGTGTCGAAAGGATACTCTTTTCTGATTTCTGATAATTTACTCGAATAAATCTGAACCTGAAGTTCATCAGAAAATCCATTAGGATCGACAAGTTTTGATAATAATGGATATAATACTCTGCGCTTTATATCTTTCCTGTCATCATTTGCCCAATATACTGGTACATCAAATAAAGAAGAAGGCAATGAAGACTGATCAATACCAAAACATCCGGAGAACTGTCTGACTTCATGTTTCGTCTCCAGCAATGACGGTATCAGTTTTCCGATCAGGTTTGCATTATTTCCGGTTACCGGATATAAGGGACCTGTCATGATCAGAATTTTCATCAATCTTCCTCATCTATATCATTTATTGTTATCCAGCCAATCAGCTACAGGCTTCATGGTAATACTCATATCACACACTTCTTTTCCGTACTCTCTCATCTTTTTTGCAAGTTCATTGCAGTCTTTTCCATCATAGTAGCCATGATAATATTCCAGCATCTTTTTCATATCCACCGGGCTGTCATCATATGGTACTAAGAACTGATAAGGTGAATCCTTCGGAAGAAAGTCAATCGGAGAAGATGTGATCATCGGTATTCCATATGCAAAATATTCTCTGGATTTCAGTGAGCTGCTGACCGGATAGTCTTTTCTATGGCCTCCCAATACATCCAATCCAATGAAACATCTCTTCATCAATTCTTTTAACGGTTCACCTGACATCTTCCCATAGAATATTACGTGTTCATCAAGATGATGTTCTTTGACGTATTCTCTATGTTCAGGCATCACTGTACCAACATAGTGATAAACGATATTCTCATTACCGCCGTTTTCATAGTATTCAGCCAAGCCTTTGATAAAACGATCGTATCCATGCCAGAAAGCAGTCAATGCAACAGAGATTACATTGACTGTGTCAGTTCTTTCTCTTTCAGGTAATTCAATCGTTGAGAAATCATATCCATTGATCAAATCAATACAAGGTATTCCGAAGATTTCTTTCTGACCGTAGAAAGTAACGATCCGATCAATATACTTAGCAAGTTTCTTTCTGTTTAATCTCTCTTTCATTGCAAATGAGAAAGTAGAAACAGATATCTTTGATTCAGTATCAAATGGATATGTAGGGATTTCATATATGATTTTGATCTTCGGATTTCTTTTCCTGATTTCTTTTAAATAACTTACAAAGGAATGATCATGATATACCTGTCTGATATAAAGGAAATCACCATCATCAAATTCACCTTCATACTTCCATTTTCTCCAGGCGGCTGTAAACGGAAGTCTTCTGATGATTTTCTCACTCTTTGAACCTGTATATCTGACCGGATCAAGAATCAGAAGTTCACAATTCACATAAGCATTCAACGCTTTATGCTGAGCGCGTACCTTTCTTTCAACTCCTGATTCAGGGCCTGCGTTTCCAGGTTCAACCGGTGCAAATAAGTAATAACCCTTCATCTTTACAGTCTCCAATATCTGTAACCGGCAGACTCAACTTCTTCTTTATTCAGAATACTCTTGACATCAATCAAGACTTTTTCAGAATTATCCATATCTTTAAACATATGATCATAATCATTTAAAGACAGCTGTTTGAATTCTTTATGAGCTACTGCAATGATGATGCAGTCTGCATCATTTGCTTCATCCATAGAAGAAAGAGTATTTCCATATTCATGTTCATATCCCTTTTCATCTGCCTGAGGATCAATCAATACCGGTTTAATACCGTATTCTTTTAATCTCTTGACGATGTCTTCTACTTTACTGTTTCTTGTATCAGGACAGTCTTCTTTGAAGGTAACACCTAATATAACAACCTTAGAATCTCTGACTGCTTTACCTGCCAATACAAGCTGCTTGATTGTCGCATCTGCCACAAAGCTGCCCATACCATCATTCACTTTTCTTCCTGCCAGAATAATCTGACTGTGATAGCCAAGCTTCTCTGCTTCATATGTAAAGTAGTAGGGATCAACTCCGATGCAATGGCCTCCTACCAAACCGGGTCTGAATCCCAATGCATTCCATTTTGTATTCATACCTGCTACAACTTCTGCAGTATCAATATTCATACGGTCAAATACCATTGCCAGTTCATTCATAAAGGCAATATTGATATCTCTCTGGCTGTTTTCAACAACCTTGATTGCCTCAGCTGTTTTAATAGAAGATACAGGATATGTACCTACTTCAATGACCAGGTTATATACCTTCTCAATTACATCTCTTGTTTCCTGATTCATGCCGGAAACAATCTTACGGATATTTTCCAATCTATGAACAGGATCTCCGGGATTGATTCTTTCAGGTGAATAGCCGATAAAGAAGTCGGTTCCGCATTTTAATCCGGATTCTTTTTCCAGAATCGGTACACAGATATCTTCAGTGACACCAGGATAAACGGTTGATTCATAGACAACCACAGATCCTTTGGAAAGATTCTTTCCAACAATCTCACTGGCCGATTCAACCGGATAAAGATCAGGAGTATGATCCTGATTGATCGGAGTCGGAACAGCCACAATAATAAATGAAGCCTTCTTTATTTCAGAACTGTCACATGTAAACTCTACTTCAGTATTTCTGATTGCTTCATCTCCGACCTCATGAGTCGGATCAATACCATTTTTATAAAGATCAATCTTAGATTCATTGGTATCAAAACCAATGACCTTTATACCTTTTTTTGCGAAAGCGACTGCCAAAGGCATACCGACATAACCCAAGCCAACTACTGCTAATGAAGATTTCTTTTCAACTAAGTCATTAAACAACATACTATGTAACCTCCGTTTTACTGCCAGAAGAATTTAAAATTTGCGACCAGATTATCTACTGCAACATCACTTGCATGAAGAAAATTGACTCGATAATAAAAAACCATAGCCATCACACAAAATAGCACCGTTATCAATTTCCTGCTCCGTTCATTAAAAGGCATAATTGGCACATCATTATTTGATTCATGAGACTGATTAAGTATAAATGGCGCATATAGAATAATGAACTGAAAATAATAATCTGCCAATCGAGTGAAGACATTATCATATACCGAAAACATTTGAATCAGTGATGCTGTAGCGATCAAAATCAATGTATATCTAAAATAATCATTTTTTATATTGCACAAAAAGATTCCCACAAAAACCAATGCGATCAGCATTAATGACTTACCTCCAACACCAAAGGAGGTTATAGACGAAAACTTTTCACCATCATAATAAAGATCCGCCATTGTTCCTACGATTTGATTTCTGAATAAAATAACAATAAGCGCCAAAATAATATAAAAATAAATAATTGTTCTCAATTTCTTTGCCAGGCACAATTCATATGCAGGCAAAAAAACAAACGCAGGCATATGAATAAAACCAGCAATTATGACAAATGCATAAAATAAGATATGTTTTTTTTCAAAAATTGCCATTCCTGCGAACATAAGAATAGACATTGCCAATGACTGCTTGATTGAATAAAAACCAAACATATAAAAGCCAAAGCAACTCCACATCAAATAGCTGACAAACGGCATCTCAGAATATCTGTAAATAATAATGCTGATAGATATTATTGATATTGAGGCTATAACAAACAAAAGCACTTGAAAATTATTATTTGTTGAATTAGCAATTAACTTATTTAATCCATAGAATAGAGTATTTTTTCCATCGCTTAAAATGGTTTTACTCAGCCAATCAGCTTGAGCAAATGATTCAAAACCTCTTTTATATGCCATCAAGTCTCCATGCATAGAATCATATCTAAATCCGCAAACAAAAATATGAACAATTGCAGCAGATATCACAAACTTCTTTTTATCATCTCTGAATATAATTGCAAGCACACCGGTGATTGCCAAAACCGCCCAATATACATTTAATAAGTTCTTCATTGTCAGTGTTTCCTCCTGACTAATGATTCAAAAAAAGATTCAGTCATTTCTGCAATTGCTTTACCCGTTAATTGTGCAGATCTTATAATAGCTTTCTCCTTATAATCATTTCTCAATTCATGATCAGAGAGCATTTTCCGCATACCGTCTTTGAATGCATTCTCGTTATTTTCTGTGATCATTCCATATTCACTATCGCCAAGTATTTCACGCATTCCGGAACAGTCCGTTGTGATCACAGGCAAACCGAGAATCAGTGCCTCATTGATAACTGTACTAAAACCTTCATAAATAGATGAAGAAACAAGAACATCTGCCTCTTTCATGATCGGATAAGGATTACTTTGGAAACCGAAAAAGCTAACTGAATCATTCAACCGTTCATCATTTACATATTTCTTCAGGTTTACAGTTTCCGAGCCTTCTCCAATCAGCCAAAGGGAGTGTTTATAACCTTCATCAAGCAATTGCTTATGAACTCTCAAAAGCATCATATAGTTCTTTTCGTATGATTGTCTGCCGACTGCCACAAAAGTCAGATTTTTTTTCTTCAGATCAAGATTCAAATTTACTTTTGATTTATTGATGATTTCTTCTGTATCAATTACATTGTGCAAAACCAATGATGGTACACAATCCTTAAAATATTGATCATATGATTCTTTACATGCTTCTGAAACACATACAACCTGATCATATTTCTTATAATGATTTCTTGTTTGTTTAGCAAACTGATCAATATCCAAAAACTTCTTTGCAAGATCACAATGAATCCACGCAACATGCGCAGCTATCTTATTGGTAGAAGATGCCATCACCTTTGTTGGTCCGCATTCAAGATATGCCACTTCAATATCGTAGTCACCTTTTAAATGCAACTGATAGAATAAACCCAGTTGTGTTTCAGCTCTGTAGATGAATCTGCTGATCTTATTTCTTTCAGAAAAAACGTATTTATATTTCACATGAGGTTTTAAAAGAGACTTTGCATCTGACTTCCATGTTGTATGAACAGTAATATCAAAAGAAGATGGATCCATATTATTGACAAGGTTGCATAACACCTTCTCTGCTCCACCTGCTGATAATTCATCGATGTAGAATAAGATCTTAATCATATATTTATCTGTTTTTCTTATTTCAACATGTAATGTCTGCTTGTTTCTTTCACCCGAATCACTTCAGATCACTCAGATTCCTGATAATCAGATTTGATAATCTTTCGCTGTTATGTTCTCCCACAAAACTGTTATGAGGAGTAATCATAACGTTTTCATAATTCCATAGAGGACTTTTTTCATTTAAAGGTTCTTCTTCAAAGACATCCAGGATGGCATAGATGTTTTTGTTGATTAATGCATTGATTAATGCATCTGTGTCTATGACTGCACCTCTTGAAATATTGATTAATACTGCTTCATCTTTTAGTAAAGAAAGCCTCTCTTCATTAATCAGATGCTTTGTTTCATTGGTCAGAGGCAATGTAAGGATGATGACATCTGATGTGGGCAAAACATCATTAAGGTTATTGATGTTATACATCTGATCAAATGCTTCATTCTCATAAGGATACTGGTCTATGCCAATGATTGCTGTTCCGAATGCTTTGAATCTTTTTGCGCATTCCGTACCGACTGAGCCGCAGCCGATGATGCATACTGTCTGTTTGTATAATTCTTTGAGATCTCTGTTTTTGATCCATTTTTTCTGTTTCTGGTTTTCATGGAAGAATGTGGATTTTTTGCAGAGATTTAATGCACTGCTGAGTGCATATTCAGCCATAGGTATGCTGTAGACACCTCTGGCATTGAATATGGTGATGTTATGTTCTTTGACATAATCAATCGGAACTCTGTCATAACCGGCACTGGTTAACTGGATGTATTTAAGGTTGGTGAATTGCTCAATGCTGTGATACAGGAAGAGTCCATTACAAATAACTCCCTCCACCCATTCCGAGGTGCAGGGGAGTTGGTCTTTTTCATATTGAAGGAATGTGACTTGATGACCCATTTCTTCAATCATATGTATATGTTTTCCGGCATTCTGCCATGCGCCGGTAATCAGAATATTCATTTACTTCCCCTGATGATCTTCAAGATTAATACATATCATTGTTATTGTATCCAGAACAGCCTCTCTGTTTCTTTTGAAATAATCTGAATCAGTATCTCTAGCTGCGCATTCTCTTTCCAGCATTCTGATCTCTTTGACACCCTCATCAAATGTATGTCGGATTTCATCAAGGTTTTCCAGATTATCCATAAGGTTTACATTGCAGAAGCTTCTGGAGAGGATCACTCTTGTTGATTTGAGCCTGTAATGTTCTTTTATTACATATTCAGCCGGCAGCATTCCCTTTCCGATTGAAGCAATCCCGCCGAATCCGTAAGGAATCCCTGCTTTTTTGAACTTCTTTACCAGCATATCAACTGTTCCGTCCGCCAAAGGCTCAAACAGGAAGTTCTCATGATAGCCAAGGCTCAGATCATTCAAACCGATATGAATCTCATCAATTCCTTTGATTTTGAGAATGTCATCAATCACCTCAACTGCTTCGGGTGTTTCAAGAAGAGGGAATGTGATGGCTCTTCCGTCAACGTATTCAATGAATTTCTTCACTTCTTCAACTGTCTTGAAATATGGCAGCATCACTACATCCGCGCCTGCCTCAATCACCGCGTCGATTTCCTCTTTTGAAGAACAGTAATCCTCCGCTGCCTCATGTATCGGATTGACACGGACCAGAAGTTCTGCTTTTTTGAGCACCTGGCGTATTGCCTTGATATCTTTAATCGTATGGTGATGCTGAGCAGTATCGTGGCCTTTCTGTCTTTCGGCTTTGCCAATGTATTCCATATCGACAAAAATGCGGTCTACTCCCGCGTTTTCCGCAATAACTGCTATATCCGGTCTGTTCGTAATGTACATCAGCTTCAATGCCATGAATTCCCCCTACATTCTCTGACAATGCACGATGTTTCCTGATAGAAGATCTTGCACTGAATCTCTCCGGCTGGACGATCATATAAAAAACAATGCCGAAGGGCATTATTTATTATACTTGAATATGTTTAAAAAATGCACTATCGATTGCAATCTGGCCACGAAATTAACAGATTTATGCAACAATCCTATCCTTTTTAGGTCATTTTTTTATAGCTGTCGCACCGACATTGGCATTATCTTTGGCAAAAAGCACAACATAGAAGGTCATGAAGAAGATTTTCAGATCCAAAAAGAATGAACAATGTTCCGCATACCATACATTCATCTGGATCCGTTTATTCCATTCAACGGTCTTTCTGCCATGGATCTGTGCCCATCCGGTCAGACCGGGACGTACAGAGAACATCTTCTTCTGTTCTTCTGTATATTCCTCATATGGCCATGGATGATAGGTCAGCGGGGAGCGCGGACCGATCAGCGCCATATCGCCTTTTAATATGTTAACTAACTGCGGCAGTTCATCCAGACTTGTCTTGCGGATAAATCTTCCGATGGGGGTGACTCTTGAGTCACGGGCATCGGAATATACGCCTGAACCGGTATGCTCGGAATTGACTTTCATAGAGCGGAATTTGTACATGTAATATACCTTTCCGTGATAGCCGATTCTCTTTTGTTTGAATATGACCGGCCCATTGGGATCTGTGATCTTGATCGCTACAGCGACAAGCAAAATAACCCACCAGAGGAAAAACAGCAGGGTGGCGGATATCAGTATACTGAGCAGTCGTTTTATCACATTCTTATACATGGCGTTATCTGTCTTTTATATCTTTGTTAAGCGGTTGTCTTGGTTTTGGATTTACCGTAATAATATGAGCCCTTCCCGTAGCCATATCCATAGCCTGAGGCTTCATCCTTCCCGGCATTGATGACACAGCCTGCCACATAGACATTGGCACCCGTAAGTTCGGTGATGCCGTCTATGACATACTGTCTTCTGGCATAGTCATACATGATGACATACAATGTGGCGTCCACATAATTTGCAAGCATCATGGCATCCGCAAGCATTGCGCTTGGCGGTGTATCAAGAATAATCAGATCATATCTGTTTTTGACATGATCAAGGAATTGTTTCATGACAGGGCTTCCCAGAACTTCGATCTGCTTTGTGGGTGTATCAGAACCGAACATCAGGTGCAGCTTTATACCCTGATTTTCATAGCTTGAAACCGCCTGTGAAAAGGATGACTTACCGTTCAGGACAGATGCTATACCGGGATAGCTGCCTTTTACATTAAGCACTTCCTTCAGGGATGGATTTCTCAAATCCGCGTCAATAAGCAATACATTCTTGTTGTTCATCGCCATGGAAATAGCCAGATTGGCGGAAACGGTTGATTTGCCTTCTCCGGGAATGGAACTGGTAACCATGAGCACCTTGGCGTGATGCTTGTTAAGCCTTCTTTCAAGCTTTGTTCTGATCTGTCTGAGTGCTTCCAGATAGCTTTGCTGGACATTGGTTTCAAGAATATTGATACCTGCCGAGGAACTGTTCTTCCTTTTCTTTTTACGGTAAACAGGCAATGTGCCGAGATACGATGTGTTGACAACAGAGCGTATATCCTTCGGTGTTTTAATGGTCTTGTAAGTCAATGCGTAAAACAATCCAAGTATGACACCCATAGCCAGCGAAAGGATTGTGCCGTTGCGTACAGCCCTGATGACAACGGAGCGTCTGGATACGGCAACACTGCTCTTTCTTTCACCGATCATATTGAGGGTTGTGCTACCGACAACATACTGCGCAACTTTGGGGTAGTTATTGATGACCGACTCCAGAATCGCGGAAGCGTCTGACTGTGATGACGAAGTCACTGATATGGTCAATAACGGTGTATTAGGCACATTGGTGACGCTGATTTTGCCGGGCACAGATGCTCTGCCAAGATCTTCCGCCACGATGTCGCTTAATAGTCCTGAAGTCAGGATATAAGGAAATACTTTACCAAGCAGATTCGCAGTCGACTGGCTCTGATCTGATCCGTCCCCGATATCCGTTGCGACGGAAACATTGGCTTCTACTTTATAGGTCGGACTGAACGAACGCAGGGAACGCCATGCGAAAAATGATGACAGTAATACAGCCGTCAATAAGATCAATATCCAGAAGTGTGCCATTCCCTTTAACAGCTCATCGATCAGGCTGATCAGGTCTATGGCGTCTTCTTCTTCATTGATTTCCTTCTCTTTTTCGCTCATCTAAATCTCTATCTCCATGAAATCAGTTTTTGTCATATTTACCATACTTGCCGTA